>DAOTUS010000551.1:0-44893 GCA_034437415.1 Herpetosiphonaceae bacterium | reverse complement strand
CGGCGCCATAGCCGATCGCCATCAGCGCGGTGCCCTGCTGCGACATAATCGTCTTCACGTCGGCAAAGTCCAGGTTGATCAGGCCGCGGTTCGTGATCAGGTCGGAGATCCCCTGGATCCCTTGGCGCAGCACATCGTCGGCCATCCGAAAGGCCTCGTGCATCTTGGTGTTTTTGGAGGCGATCTGCAGCAGGCGGTCGTTGGGGACCACGATCAGCGCATCGACGCTGGGCTTGAGCTGCTCGATGCCGGCCTCGGCGACCTTCTTGCGATGGTTGCCCTCGAATGAGAACGGCCGCGTGACCACGCCAACCGTCAGCGCGCCCAGCTCCTGGGCGATCGCCGCGATAACCGGCGAGGCCCCGGTGCCGGTGCCGCCGCCCATTCCGGCGGTGATAAAGACCATATCCGCGCCACGCAGCACATCATACAGCTCGTCGTGCGTTTCCTCAGCAGCCTTCTGACCAATGACCGGATTGCCGCCCGAGCCGAGGCCGCGGGTGAGCTTATCGCCGATTCGGACGCGCAAGGTCGCTGGCGAATGAATCAGGGCCTGGGCGTCGGTGTTGACGGTGATAAACTCGACGCCTTGTAGATTCGCCTCGATCATCCGATCGACGGCGTTTGATCCGCCGCCGCCCACGCCGATCACCTTGATCTGAGCGAAATTTTCCATTAGATTGTTGCCGAAGTCCATTGAGAGCCTCCATAACGCCAAAGTGCAAGCCCTAGCCTGCGATCGGGATTAAAAACATTTAGGGGAGAAATTCACGCAGCCACATCTTGAACCGATCGTAGGTCTGTTTCCAGTTGCCCTGCGACTGCTCGCCGATCGGGTGGCCGCTGGTGGTCGTCAGACCGTGGCGCAAGCCCCAGCGCACCAGCCCGACGCCGGTGGCATACGGCGGCGAGTCGATCGCCTCCGCTAGCCCGGTCAGGTTGCCAGGAACGCCAATCCGCACGGGCATGCCCAGCATATCCCGAGTGAGATCTTCGATCCCAGGCAGCTGGGCCGAGCCTCCGGTCAGCACAATCCCGGCCGGGAGCAGCCCCTCGTAGCCGGAGCGGCGGATCTCCGCGCCGATCATTTCGATCAGTTGCTCCGCCCGCGACTGCAAAATCTCGTTGAGCAGCTGGCGCGAGACCTGCTGCCGCTCGCCAGGCGAGAAGGTATCGGTGTCGATGGCGTCCTGGTCCTCGGGGATCTCTTCGGCGGTGGCCGAGCCGTACTTGAGCTTCAGATACTCGGCCGTGTTGTGCGGCGTGTGGAGCACGTACACCAGGTCGTTGGTAAAGTGAGAGCCGCCGATTGGCAGCACCACCGTATGCCAGATCCCGCCGCCGATGAAGATTGCGATGTCGGTTGTGCCGCCACCGATATCAACCAGCACCACGCCGCGATTTTTATCTTCTTCAGTCAGCACCGCCGCGCCTGATGCCAGCGGCTGGAGCACGAGATCGTCGATGCCAACCCCAGCCCGCTCGACGCTTTTGATCAGGTTCTGGATCGCCATCACCTCGCCGGTGACGATATGGGTCTCGACCTCCAGCCGATACCCGGCCATCCCGACTGGGTCGCGGATGCCTTCGTGGCCATCGACGATATAGGCCCGTGGAATGACGTGAATCACCTCGCGCTGCGTGGGAATCGCAATCGCCTGCGCGGCCTCGACGGCGCGGGCGACATCGGTGCGCGTAATTTCGTGGTCGGGCCGTGAGATCGCCACCACACCGCGGCTGTTGAGCGACGAGATATGCCGCCCGGCAATTCCGACGTAGGCTGTGCCGATGCGGTAGCCCGATAGACGCTCGGCCTTCTCCACCGACGTGGCGATCGCGCTGACCGCCTCATCGATATTGACCACTACGCCTTTATCCAGCCCCTTCGACGGGGTCAGGCCAACGCCCAAAATATTCACTTTCCCTGTATCGTGGACTTCGGCGACGAGAGTGCAGATTTTGGTTGTGCCTACGTCGATGCCGACAATGGTGCGGTTCATAACAAACCCCTCTAGTGAGACGGACAAACGCCTCCTCTGGCGCAGGGTTGCGGGCGATTATACGGTATGCCAGATCGGATTGCAACCCTGTTCAGACCCCAAGCATAAAATAGCAAACAATAAATATACGATAGTCGATAGAATGGTAATTAGATGGCGCGATTTAAAAATCAATTCGATAAAATAGGCGTACTACGAGCCATCGCGATCATTTCTTGCCCACTAATCTTTATACAGCAAAAGTTGGCGAATTTTGGAAAAATTATTGAATAGACGGACGCCGAATGCGACCACTGCAGCGACATATAAATCACTGCCAAGCCGATCACCAAGGTAGGTGATCAGTAATGCTAGAAGGGCGTTGCCAACCAGCCCCGAGAGAAAAATACGATTACGATAGGTCTTTTCCATAGTTGCGCGGGTGGCGCCAACCATCGAATCGAGGGCTGCCAGCACGGCGACGGCGGTATAGCGGGCGTATTCCTGGGGAATCGTCCAGCGCGAAAAAAAACCAATGGTTAGCCCAATCACTAAACCAATTAATGGAATCCACATTCCTTGACGTTCGCGCACAAACTACCTCATCTACAGGTTGGAATGATCGCGCCTGCACACCGATCAAACGGGTTTAATTCATTCTATGTGTGAGCACACACTGTCGTATTGTACTACGGTGTCGGCGTTGCTGTCGGCTGTGGCGGGGTTCGATAGTACGGCTTCTCCGGCCGCAGATCGAGGAACGTCCACACTGTGCCATCATTGGCCACCAGCTTAAGCGTCGCAATCTTGGTATCCAGCGGCACATTGGGGTCTTGCAGGCGGCCAAAAGCAACCTGCTGCGCCCCATTGTACAGGGATAAGCCATAGTAAGGGTCCCACTCGTAGCGGCTGGGCGTCCAGCCAACCTCGGCCGGAATCCGCAGATTAAGCGTCTGGGCCAGCTCAAGCGCATCGATATCGACGTTCGTGCCCGCCGCCAGCGCGGTCGTGCGGGTGTCGTAGATAATGATGGCGCTGGGCGCATCGCTGCGGGCCGGGCCAAGCACGCCGCCGTCGGCGGTGATCTCGTAGTTGGTCCCGGCCGAGTTCCACAGAATCACGGCCTCGCGCTCCTGAACCTGCACAAGCACCTGGGCTGGCAGCAGCAGATTGACGGTGGCGGTGGCGACATAGGTGTTCTGGGCGATCCGCGCCTCGACCTCCTCGGGCTGAATATCCCAGATCGAGACCCCGCGCAGCCCCGCCAGGTCGCTGATCGTCGCGGCGTCGAGCGAGCGCACCCCGCTGACCTCGATCGTGTCGACCACAAATTTGGCCGAGCGAAACGCATACGCGAAACAGCCGAGCCCGGCCAGCAGCAGAATCAGCGCCGCCAGCTTCCCGTTGACAATGCTGCGCCGCAGCACGGTAAGCGGCGTTGGCCGCACCATCGCCTGCTCGCTGCGCCGGGGCTGGCCGACGCTGGCCCGTGGGCGCGGGGGCCGGGCGGTCACCCGTGGTCGCGCTGGACGGCTGCGTTCCTCACGACTCATCGGTGGCGCTCGCGATAGCGCTCGATCGCCAGATCGATCAGGCGGTCGAGCAGTGCGCGGTACGGGAGGCCGGTCGCCTCCCACAGCTTGGGATACTGGCTCATCGAGGTGAATCCGGGAAATGTATTGATCTCGTTGATGTAGATCGCGGCGGTCTCGCGCTCGACGAAGAAATCGATCCGGCCCAGGCCGGCGCCATCGATCGCCTTGAAGGCCACCACCGCCATCTCGCGCAGGGTCGCGCTGGTCGCGGCGTCGATCGCGGCGGGAATCTGGAACTGGGTGCGGCCCTCAAGGTATTTGTCGGCGTAGTCGTAGAAAGCGTTGGCTGGCAGCACTTCGCCCGGCACCGAGGCCTCGGGCTCGTCGTTGCCCAGCACCGCAACCTCAACCTCGCGCGCATTGATGCCCTGCTCGACGACAATCCGCCGGTCGTAGCCCGCCGCCTCGGCGATGCCCGCCGCCAGCTCGGCCCGGCTCTGGACCTTGCTGATGCCCACGCTGCTGCCCAGGTTGGCCGGCTTGACAAACATCGGGTAGGCCAGGCTCGCCTCTAGCCGCTGGTAGACCGCCTCGGGGTCAGACTCCCATGCCTTGCGGTTGACCAGCTGCCAGGGCACCTGCGGCAGCCCGGCGGCGGCAAAGGCGGCCTTCATCAGCCCTTTGTCCATGCCCACCGCCGCCGCCAGCACGCCACAGCCAACATACGGCAGCCCCGCCAGTTCAAACACGCCCTGAATCGTGCCATCCTCGCCGAACGGCCCGTGCAGCACCGGCAGGAGCACATCGAGCGTGGCCAGGTTGGCGGTCTCCGGCAGCTGGCCCGAGCTGGCCACCAGGGCCGTCTCGGCCACCACGCCCGCCTGTGGCTCGCGGCCGAGCAGCTGGGGATCGACGCGCTGCTCCAGGGCCAGCAGCGGATCGCCGCCGGTCATCCAGTGGCCCTCCCGCGTGATTCCAATCGGCACAACGGTGTATTTTTCAGGATCAAGGGCGCTCATAACCGCCCGCGCAGATTTGAGCGAGACCTCGTGCTCGCCCGACTGGCCGCCAAAAACCACCCCGATCCGTTTTTTCTCTGTCATAGTGCCAACCTTTTAAAAAGTTCAATCAGCAGTGTATCCGTCACCGGTTGCGCCTATTCCGTGGGAGCGGCGGTGGGCTTGAACTCGATCACGCGCACCTCCAGCTCCAGCGCGATGCCCGTCTGGCGCAGCACCGCCTCCCGAACGCTCTCAGCAAGATGTAGGACATTAGCGGCGGTGGCGCCGCCGAGATTGATGATGTAGTTGGCGTGTTTCTCGGCCACCTGGGCCGCGCCAACCGTCAGCCCCTTCAGCCCGGCCCGATCGATCAGGGTGCCGGCGGTGGTCCCGGCGGGATTTTTAAACACCGAGCCGCACGACGACCCCGAGGGCGTTCGGCTTTTGCGCCCGCTGGCGATCGCGGCGATCCGCTCGGCGATCGCGGCGGGGTCGTCTCGGCGCAGCCGCAGCACCGCTTCGATCACCAGCGGAATGCGGGTGGCCGGATTGCTGCCCGCCAGCCGTTTGAGCGCGCTGGTGCGATAGTCAAACCCGAACCGCGCCGCATCCCAGGTCTCCAGGCTGCCATCGGGCATGAGCAAGGTCGCGCTGACCAGATTGTGGGCCATCTCGCCGCCGTAGCAGCCAGCGTTGCCATAGATCGCGCCGCCGACCGTGCCCGGCAGCCCCTCGGCCCACTCCAGCCCGGCCAGCCCCTGGGCGGCCAGCTTGCGGGCGGTCCCGGCCATTGGCGCGCCCGCCGCCACGTGCAGCAGCACCACATCGCTCTCCTCAACCAGATGGTAGTCAGTGGCGCGATTGCGGATCACCAGGCCGGGCCAGCCAGCATCGCTCATCAACAGATTCGAGCCACCGCCAAGCACAAAGAGCGGCAGCTGGCGCTCGTCGGCCCAGCGCGCCGCCGCCACCAGCTGGGCGGGCGTGGTGGCGGTGGTAAACCAGCGGGCCGGGCCACCGATGCGCCAGGCGGTATAGGGCGCCAGCAGCTCGTTCTCGCTGATCGCCAGCTGATCGGTGGGTGCGGTTGCGGTCATATATAGTCTCCAAGCTGGCGCAGGCGTTCGCGCAAGCTTTTCTGCTCATCGTAGTGGCCAAGATTATGCCGAATCAGCAGGGCGGCCTGCCAGTGCTGCTGGGCGGCGTGGCGATCGTTCCACTCGTTGGCGAGATCGCCGAGGCGCTCGCTGGTGAGCGCAATCCCCATCTGGTCGTTGAGCTTCTGGGCTAGCTGGAGCGAGCTGGAGTAGTGGTTGCTAGCCTGCCCATAGTCGCCCATGGCGCGGAATGTGTCGCCGAGCCGATTGTGCAGCATCACCTGGCCGGCCTCGTTTTGCAGCGAGTTTTCAATCCCCAGGCCGTGGTGATAGGCCTCGATGGCGGTGTGATGGTCGCCGCGGGCGCTGTGGATAATCCCCAGCACGGTGTAGGCGCGGGCGATGCCAACCTCGTCTTTGATCTGCTCGCGGAGCAGCAGGCTTTCGGCCTGGCAGCGCAGGGCGCGATCGTGCTCGCCAAGCTCCAGATACGAGAGCGCCAGCTTTTCCTGCACAATTGCAATCCCCAGCGTCCCCGGCAGGTGCTCTTCGATCGCCAGCGCCCGCTCGTAGTGCTGGGTGGCCCGCTGGCCGGCGCCGAGAATGCGATACACATCGCCGAGGCTGGTAATAATCTTGGCGATCGTCAGCCGATCGTCGAGCACCACCCCGCGCTCGTGGGCGGCGTTGTAGTTCTGAATCGCCTCGATATGGCGGCCCTGCACCTGCTGCGTCTTGCCGAGGTGAAACAGCGCATCGGCCTCCAGCAGCACATTGTTCGAGCGGCGGGCGATATCCAGGGCCGCCCGCAGAGCCTCCTCGGCGGCGGTCAGGTCGCGCAGGGCCCGATAGGTGCGGCCAAGTGCCAGCAGGGCACCGCCCTCGACCGCCGGGAGCGTGGTGGTGTGGGCCAGCGCCAGCAGCTGCTGGGCATAGTACAGGGCATCGTCGTGCTGCCCGCCAAAGTCCAGCACCGTCCAGGCCAGCGTGTAGGTGCGAATGGCATGCTGAGGCCGGGCATCTTGTGCCAGGCGCTCGAGATGCTCCAGCGCCCGCTCGCACCAGAAGCGGGCATCGTGCACATTCTGCTGGGCAATCCAGGCCTCGGCCTCGTCGAGGGCCGCCGCGATCGCCTGTTCCCACTCCAGCGCCAGCGCCCAGTGCCAGGCCAGCACGCCGCTGAGCTGGGCTGGGCGCACCGCATCGTTGGCATACAGCTCGGTCAGGCGGGTGGCGGCCCCGCGATGAAATTGACGGTACCCCTCATCAGCGATCATCGCAGATCCTGTTCTAGTGCGGCGATGATCCGCTCACCGACCTGCACGCCATCGCCGGCGCCGAGGGTAAGCAGGACATCGCCTGGTTGAAGTGTCGTGCGAAGATTGGCAAAGGCCCCGGCAAGGTCGCCGACGGCCGCCACATCCGGGTGGCGCATCGCGGCAACGATCTGGGTGGTTGGATCGGGGTCGGCGCTGCTTTCGCGGGCCGCGTAGACCGCGCCAATCCGCACAACATCGGCCAGATCGAAGGCGGCGCTGAACGCGCTGCTAAAGGCGTGCAGGCGGCTGTAGGTGTGGGGCTGAAAGTAGACGACGATCCGCTGGCCGGGGAAGCGCCCGCGGGCGGCCGCCAGGGTGGCGCGAATCTCGGTCGGATGGTGGGCATAGTCATCGAATACGCTGATCCCGCCGAGGCTGCCTTTGGCCTCAAAGCGCCGGGCGGCGCCGCGATACTGGGCCAGCGCGGCGGCGGCCTCCGCAAAGGGAATGGCGTAGAAGTCGGCGGCCGCCAGGGCCAGCAGGGCATTGCGAACATTGTGCTCGCCAGCCACGCCCAGCCAGACGTCGCCGAGCGTCTCGCCGCCGCGCTCCACCGTGAAGGCCATGCCGCCGTCGCGGGGTGTCAGGCCGGTGGCGCGCCAGGCGTTGGCGGCGTCCAGCCCGCAGCGGGTCGCCGCCAGCGCCCCGAGAACGCGCTGGACGCCAGCATCATCGCCACACAGGATCAGGGGCAACGGCCCGCTGTTTGGCGGCCCGCTGGCGGTGGTCTGGCTGGCGAACTGGCGGAAGGCCGCATCGTACTCGGCCTGGGTTGGATAGATATCCACGTGATCCCAGTCGAGGTTCGTAATCACCGCCACCTGCGGGGTGAGCGCCAGGAACGTGCGGGCATACTCGTCGGCCTCGATCACCAGCGGGCCGCTGCCCCAGGTGGCGCTGCCGCCGAGGGCGGGCACATCGGCGCCAATCAGATAGCCCGGCTGGCGCCCGGCGTGGACGAAGATCAGGGCGGTCATCGCGCTGGTGGTGGTCTTGCCGTGGGTGCCGGAGATCGCCACAACCGCGCGCTGCTGGCTCCACTCGCGCCACAGGTCGTGGCGGGTCAGCGTGGGAATGCCGCGCTCACGGGCGGCCACCAGCTCGATGTGGTCGGCGGGCAGGGCCGAGGTGACCAGCAGCCGATCGACGGCGGCGAGATGATCGGCGCTGTGGCCGACGCTGATCGTGGCGCCTTTGGCGGCCAGCCGGGCTGTGATCGGCGTGAGCGCACGATCACAGCCCGAGACCTGGTCGCCGCGCTCGAGCAATAGCTGGGCAATCGCGCTCATTCCAGCGCCGCCGATACCGACAATGTGAGTATGGTGGTTCATGGCGGTTATTGACGGATTTTAGGTAAACGGAAGAAGGTCACGATCAAGACAATCAGAAAGAGCAGGGTGAAAATGGTTGGCAGATTCGCCCGCAGCTCGTTATTTTGTGGAATCGGCGAGACAATAATGTTGGCCCCCTGATCGAACGGCAGGTCGGCCCCGGCGCGCTCGCGGGCCAGCCAGAAATCCATCAGCTTTGACAGCACAATATACGAGTTAAACACACCCGCCCCGGCCCCGATCAGCTGGCCGGCCCGCGAGACATCGCTGCGGCGCCCGATTGCGCTGCCGATGATATACGAGACCAGCGCCCCAATCAGAAACGCGACGGCGCGAAAGGTATCGAAGTTCTCGGCGTTGATAAAGGGCTCGGCGGTCGATTGTTCGCCGCCGAACAGCGCATTAATGAAAATACCAAACGCGCCGACAATCCGATTCATCAGCACGGCCATGTTCTGGGAGACTGCCTCGTTGGAAAACAGCACCAGTGACATAATCAGGCCGACCGTGGTGATCGCTTCCTCGCGCCACCCGCGCTTCCACCCAAAAAACCCAGCCACCAAAAAAACCGGGATCATCAACAACTGCATAAAGTTAAGTTGAATGGTCTGCTGCATTAGGGTTACACTATCAAGCATTGGTTCAGCCTCCTGCTAAGGTCAGCCACTCGGCGGCTAGTCGCGCTGCTGCATTGGGTTGCGCCAGGCTGGCACTGCGGGTGGCCATGGTCTGGCGCGCGGATGGATCGGTCAACAAACGCTTCAGTTCGGTCCACAGCGGGCCAGCGGCTGGATCGCCGCTGCCCAGCATCGCTTCGTCGGCAATGCTAATGGCGGCCCCCCGTGAGGCCAGCGCCTGAGCGTTGTATTCTTGCTTGACTGCCGTCAATGGAATCAGGACTGCCCCAATGCCAGCAGCAGGTAACTCGGCCATTGTCGATGCTCCGGCCCGACAGACAGCGAGATCAGCGGCACCAAACGCAGTGGCCATCGAGCGTTCTGCATCGGCGTGCAGGTAGGGGAATATGTGATAGCGAGCGGCTAAAGCTGGCTCAAGCCGGTCGCGAGCCGCACGCAGCCATTGCTCATCACCTTCGCGTCCACACACATGGAGAATTTGCGCCCATTGTACCAGATGCGGCAACAGCGCAGCAATGGCGCGGTTGATCGAGCGGGCGCCGCGGCTGCCGCCGTACACCAGCACCACCGGCGCTGCGGCGCTAAGCCCAAAGGCCTGGCGACAGGCGCCCTGGTCCTGGCCAAACACCTCGCTGCGCACCGGGTAGCCGGTAACAATCACCTTGTGGGCCGGGAGATAGCGCTTCGAGTCGTCGAAGGTGACCGCGATTCTGGTCGCCAGCCGAGCCAGCACCCGCCCGGCCCAGCCGGGCACAATATCGGGCAGATACAGCAGCGTGGGAACCTTCTCCAGCGCCGCCGCCACGAACAGCGGCACGCACACATAGCCGCCGGTGCCCAGAATTGCCGCCGGTCGCTCGCGGCGAATCAGCCGCCGGGCCGCCAGCACGCCTTGGCTCAGCACCACGGCGCTGCGGGCCATCGCCAGCGGATTGCGCCCGCGCATTGCGGCGGCCGGCAGGGCCACAAACGGCAGGTCGCTTTCGCGCCGCACGAGATCGCCCTCCATTCCGCCAACCGAGCCGACATACAGCAGCCGTGGCTCAGCGGCGGCGGCCGGGTCGATCGTGCTCGGCGATCCGCCGCTGCTCGATGCGCTGGCGGGCGGTGTCGCGCTGGCCGCCGCGGCCGCTGAGACTGGGGAGGCGGAGGCGGCGTCTGGGATCCTGGGCGGGCTTGCGCCAGGTTCCGCCGAGCGAGCTGCCGACGGCGACGCTGGTGGGGAGATTGCGCTCCGCAGGGCGTTCGCCACGGCCAGCGCCGGGTATACGTGACCGCCCGTGCCACCGCCGCACAGCATCAGCAGCTGCGACAACGTGGGGTCGGAGTTGTCCGATTGAAGGGATGGGCGCGTCATTGGCAACGTCCTCAGCGCTTTTGAGCGGCGCATAGCGCGATACACTTAGCAGGATTCCCGCCGCAATCATAACCATCGAAAGCGATGAGCCACCATACGAGATAAACGGCAAGGTGATTCCGGTAAACGGAATCAGGGTCGAGACGACGGCGATATTCATCAGCGCCTGGAACACCAGCCAGGTGGTGACGCCGATGGCGATCAGGGAGCCAAACGGGTCGTCACAGCGGGCGGCGATCCGAAAGCCGCGCACGGCGATCACCACAAACGCAATCACAATCAGCAGGGTGGCGATCAGGCCAAGCTCCTCGCCGATCACCGCAAAGATCGCGTCGGTGTGGGCGAAGGGCAGCCAGTGAAATTTCTGGCGGCTCTGGCCCAGCCCCACCCCGGTCCAGCCGCCGGTGCCCAGCGCATACAGCGAGTGGATCGGCTGGTAGCCGCCCTCGCGGGCATAGCTGAACGGGTCTTTCCAGACCAGCACGCGCTGCAGGCGGTAGCCCGCCGACTGAATCGCCATCCAGGCCACCATCATCGTTAGCCCGGAGGCGATGCTCAGGTGGAGCAGGCTGGCGCCCGAGGTGAATAAAATCACCGCGCTGATCACAATAATAATGATGGTGGTGCTCATATTTGGCTCGATCAGCACCAGCCCGGCGAGCAGCCCAAGCATAATCCCGAACGGCAGCAGGCCGGTGACCAGACGGCGAATCTTGGAGCCGCGCCGCGAGAGCCAGTCGGCAAAATAGATAATCGCCGCGAACTTGGCCACCTCGCTCGGCTGAATGCTCAGCGGCCCCAGCGTAATCCAGCGCGAGGCACCGTTGGCCTGGGTGATCGAGTCGGGCAAGATCAGCACCAGCACCAGCAGCACAATCGTCAGCAGCATCAGTGGCAGGGAGTAACGGCGCAGCTGGCGGTAGTCGAAGCGCATCGCCACCAGCAGCCCCACCGTGCCGACCAGCGCCGAGATCGCCTGGCGCACCACCCAGTAGGTCGACGAGCCATAGTCGGTGAAGGCGACCGCAAACGATGAGCTGTAGACCATCACCAGGCCAAAGGCCACCAGCGCGCCGACGGTGGCCAGCAGGACCGAGTCAGGTTTTCGCGGTACTCGTTCGTTCATAGGAATCTCCCTCGTTCAGGCTAGCGACCAGCATTTGGGTGCGCCAAACGCCGATTCCTAGCCCCTAATCCCTGGTTGCTAGGGCAGCTGATTGCGATACCAGCCGCGATAGTCGCGCAGCTCCTCGACCACCGCTGGATTCTCCAGCCGCTGCCGGTGGACGATGCTGGTAAAGCTAAACAGAATCACCAGGGCGCCAACGACGCCGAGCCAGCGGATCGGGGTGGATGGCTGCGACTCAATCGCGACCTGGGCGGAGTCGCGCACGAAGCGCAGCTGTGGCGCAAGCACCAGCCCGACCACGACGCCGACGATCAGCCCGCCCAGGTGGGCATAGTTGTCGATCCCGGGCAGCGAAAAGCCGATCAGTAGGTTGATCGCGGCCACTCCGGCGATCTGGCGCAGGTTGCGGCGGGCGGTATCGCCCATGGTGGCGCGGGCGCTGTAGGCGAAGGCTCCCAGCGCACCCATCAGGCCAAAAATCGCCCCCGAGGCGCCAATTGCCGGGGCCGCCAGGCTGCCAAACACATACGAGCCGACCGAGCCGCCCAGCCCAGCCGCCAGATAGATCACCGCAAACCGCGGCGCCCCGTAGATCCGCTCGACCTCGGGGCCAAGAATGTACAGGGCGTATGAGTTGAAGGCCAGGTGGATCAGGCCGCCGTGCAAAATCATCGCGGTCAGAAAGCGCCACCACTGTCCGTCGAGGTCGATCAGCGCGGTGAATTTGGCCCCCAGGTCGATCAGGGTCACGAGATCGCCCTCGTCGTTGCTGCCCATCAGCGAGAAGCCTTGGAGCAGTGAGTAGCCGAACATCGCAATGTTGAACGCAAAAATCATCCAGACCAGGATCACTCGATGGCCGGGCAGGGCGATCAGCTGGGGCTGGGGCGGTTCGTGGTTGACTGGTGGTGCTTCATACATAGTTTTAGGGTCTGGTGGCTCGTGGTTCGGGTCAGCGTGATTGGGCTTGTCTGCTCACGAAATACGGCCAGATATATTCTAGGTGACATAATCATACAATATCGAAATTGCTGCGCCTACAAGGCTCCGACAATCCGCCGAAACTCCTCGCCGCGATGAAACTCGTTGCGAAACATGCCGAAGCTGGCGGCGCCTGGCGAGAGCAGAATCGTGTCGCCTGCCTGGGCCAGCGCATACGCCGTCCGAATGGCCTGCTCAAAGCTGTCGTGGAGCGGCAGCGGCCGGTCAAGCTCCTGCGCCAGCGCGGCCGATCCCGTCCCGTTGAGCAGCACCACCGCGCGCAAATTGGCGGTGGCGGCGTTGATCGCGCTGACCAGCGGCTCCCAGGCCAGCTTCTTGTCGGCGCCCCCGGCGATCAAAATCAGCGGGCCGGGGATCGCTCGCAGCGAGGCGGCGGCGGCGGTCGGGGTGGTCGCGGCGGTGTCGTTGATAAAGCGCACGCCATCAAGCTCGCGCACCAGCTCCATCCGATGCTCCACGCCGGGAAACGTGGCGATCGCGGCGTGGATCGCGGTGGCGGAGGCGCCATAGGCGCGGGCCAGGGCGGCGGCGGCGGCGATGTTGCGGGCGTTGTGCTCGCCGCGGAGCTGGCCCAGCGGCCACGCATCCTCGGCGCCGAAGAAGCTCACCCGGCCGGGGGCGAGCGCGGCCCACTGGCTGACAATCGGGTCGTCGGCGGGCAGCACCAGCAGATCGCCAGGCCGCTGATGGCGGAAAATCTCCTGCTTGGCCGCGCCGTAGTCCTCCAGCGAGCTGTAGCGGTCGAGGTGGTCGGGCGACAGGTTGGTGACGCAGGCGAACTGCGGGCTGAGTCCGGCCGCGCCCAGGCCCTCCAGTTGCCACGACGACAGCTCCAGCACCACCGGGGTCTGCGGCGTGATCGCCGGCAGCTGCTCCAGGGCCGAGATCCGCAGGTTGCCCGCCACCACGGTCTCGGGCCACTCCTCGCGGAGCATCGCGGCGGTCAGCAGCGTGGTGGTGGTCTTGCCTTTGGTCCCGGTGATGCCGATGATCGGCGCCGGGCAGAGGCGGAAGAACAGCGTCATCTCCATCTCGATTCGCGCCCCAGCCGCCCGCGCCAGCGCCAGATAGCGCGACTCGCGCGGCACGCCGGGGTTGCGCACCACAATGTCGGCATTGACAAAGTCTTCATCGCGATGCTCGCCGAGCACAAACTGCACATCGGTATCGGCCAGCGCCGCCAGCGAGGCCTGAAGCAGCTCGGCGGAGCGCAGGTCGGTGACGGTGACGCGGGCGCCCTGCTCGACCAGAAAGCGGGTCACGCCCAGGCCGCCGCCGTGGACGCCCAGCCCCATCACCGTGATGCGTTGGTTGTGAAGATCATTAGTCATGCTATTTCTCTACCGTTGGCGATGGCACGGCGGGCGTCTCCACCACCGTGGGCGTCAGGTTATCGGTCGACGTGAAGGGCGCGTCGGTATCGGGGTTGGTCGATGGGCGTGTGGGCAGGGCCGGATAGAGCGCCAGCGAGATCCCGACCATCGCGGCGATGATCCCGATCATCACCAAACGCTGCACCACCTGCATCTCCGACCAGCCCTTCAGCTCGAAGTGGTTGTGGATCGGCGCCATCTTGAAGACGCGCCGCCCGGTGCCGGTGCGCATGCGGGTGTACTTGAAATAGTAGCGCTGGATGACCACCGAGGAGGCCTCGACCACAAACACAATTCCCACCACCGGCAGCAGCAGCCATGCCTGCGAGATCAGCGCCACGATCGCCAGGGTGGCCCCCAGCGCCAGCGCCCCGGTGTCGCCCATAAACACCTGGGCCGGATGGGCGTTGAACCACAGAAAGGCCACGCAGGCGCCCGACACGGTGAACGAGTAGGTCACCAGGAAGTCGAAGCGGTAGACGAAGGCGATAATCCCAAATGCCGCAAAGGCGATCGCCAGCGTCCAGCCGGCCAAGCCGTCCATCCCGTCGGTGAAGTTGACCGCGTTGGCCATCGCCACGATCAAGAAGGTGGCGACCGGAATGTACCAGTAGCCGATATCGACCACGCCGAAGAAGGGCACCACCACGTCGCCGCCGTTGGCCAGGCCGTAGGGCTTGGGCAGATACAGCGCCAGCGAGGCGATCAGCGCGATCAGCACCAGCCAGACCATCTTGAAGCGCTCGGTCAGGCCGAAGCTTTGCGATTTTACCTTGGTCAGTGAGAGAAAATCATCAAACGCGCCCAGAATCCCGTAGCTGATCAGCGCCGCCAGCGGCAGCAGCATCGACCAGCGCTGGTAGAGATTGAAGGCCACCGTTAGAATCACCACCGCGATAATGATCATCACGCCGCCCATCGTTGGGGTGCCGGTTTTAATCTGGTGGCTCTGCGGGCCGTCGACGCGGATGGATTTGCCGATGTTGTGGGCCTTGAGCCAGCGAATCCACCAGCGCCCGATCAGCAGGGTCAGGATAAAGGCGGCGGCGGCCAGCAGCAGCGCCTCGGCCAGCTTGACCACCAGGGCCTGCTGGATTTGGCTGACAACTTGTTCCTCGTTCACCCGCGATCCTCCCGCCGACTGTACACATGCAGCGCCGCCACGACATCTTCCATCGCGGCGGCCCGCGAGCCCTTGACCAGCACGTAGTCGTTGGGGGTCAGCATGGGTTTGAGCGCTTCGACAACCGCCGCTTTGGACTCGGCGAAGTGGACGTGCTCCGGGCGCATGCCCACGCTCAGAGCCTCCTCGCCGATCCAGCGGGCGCGGGTTCCGACCACAAACAGCTCATCGAGCACGTCGGCGGCGCGCACCCCGACCAGCCGGTGGCCCGACTCTTCCTGCGGCCCCAGCTCGGCCATGTCGCCAAACACGCCGATCCGCCGCCCCTCCAGCTCGGCCAGCAGGTTGAGCGCGGCCAGGCTGGAGACCGGCGAGGAATTGTATGAGTCGTCGATCATGGTGGCGCCGCCAACCGCCGGGTACGACAGCAGCCGCAGCTGGGCGCTGTTGCGCAGGCCCTGGATCAGCGAGTCCCACGAGAGGCCCAGCACCAGCCCGACCGCCGCCGCCGCCAGCGCGGTGTGGACGCTGTGCAGCCCGATCAGCGGCAGCTTGATATGCCACTGCTCGCCGCGATAGTGGGCGTCGAAGCTAATCCCCTCTAGGCCGCGGCTCTCGATGTTGTCGGCCCACAGGTCGGCGGCCGGATCGAGGCCGTAGGTGAAGACTTTGGCCGGGGTCTGGGTGGACATCTGGCGGACCCGCTCATCGTCGTAGTTCAGAATCGCCCAGCCGTCGGCGGGCAGCGCCTGCACCAGCTCGGTCTTGGCGGCGGTGACATTCTCCAACGTTTTCATCCGCTCCAGATGCGACGGGCCGATGTTGGTGACAATCCCGATCTGTGGCTTGGCGATCTGGGCCAGCAGAGTCAGATCGCCCTTGTTGTAGATCCCCATCTCGAGCACGGCGATCTGGTGCTGGGCTTCGATTCCGAGCACGACCAGGGGCAGGGTGTTCTCGCTGTTGTACGAGCGCGGGCTTTTGTGGGTGCGCATGGTCGGCTCGAGCATGGCCGCCAGCACCTCTTTGGTCGAGGTCTTGCCGACGCTCCCGGTGATCCCGACGACCACCAGCTTGTGTTGCTCCCGATGGCGGGTGGCGGCCCGCTGGAGCGCCGCCAGCGGCTCGTCGACCGCGATCAAGAAAACCGCGTCGGCCGGCGCAGCCTCGGGCCACTGGCCCAGATCGGGGTCGAGCATGACAACTGGCCGGTCAAGCCCCAGGGAGTTCGGATCTACGATCCGCCCGCGTTTGACCAGCACCGCCCGGGCGCCCCGCGCCGCCGCCGCCGCAATGTAGTCGTGGCCATCGACCCGCTCGCCCCGGAGCGCCGCAAACAGCGAGTTCGTGGTTGCCTCGCGTGAATCAATACACGCGGCGCTCAGGGGGAGCGCCGCGATCTGGGCTGGCAGGTGGTGGGTTGGCTGGTCGGCGGTTTGCACCCCGACGACAATTTCTGCAAGTGTCAACATAATCATTCTCCGCCGTGTTGTTTAGCGGCGGTTATTGTAACACGCTGGGCTGGCGGCGCTCGAAATGAGCGCTGGCGCCCAGCGGCTACTTCTGGCACTCCGCCACCAGCTCCGGGTTCGGTGGAATGTGGCCGTGGCTGAGCAGGCGACTCATGGTGCGGGCGTAGACCGGGATCGCCGAAACGCCCCAGATATCCTTGGTGCGATCGAGCTTGACCAGCACCGCAAACGCGGGCTTCTCCGCCGGGGCGAAGCCTGCGATCGAGCCCATCGTGGCGTTTTCGTAGCCGCCCTGCCCGTTGGGAATCGAGCTGGTGCCGGTTTTCGCGGCGACGTTGTAGCCGGGAATTAGTGGAACCCCGCTGCCAACGCCATCGTAGAAGCCTGAGCATTGCGCATACCACATGCCGGGGGCAAACGCATAGTTGCCGTTGGCCACCCGCACCATCATCGCGGCGATGGCGCTGGAGACCTCCGGGCTGATCACCTCGCGCAGCACTTTGGGCTCGGTCGCGTGGCACTCGCCCTTCTCGCACCACTCTTTAATGATGTAGGGCTGCATTATTTTGCCGCCGTTGGCAATGGCCGCGATGCCGCGAACGTGCTGCAGCGGCGTGACCGAAATCCCCTGGCCGTAGCCGTTGGTCGAGTGCACAATCGGGCGCCAGTCGTAGGTGGTGGCGGGCCACTGGACAATCCCGCCCTCCTCGCCGCCCAGCTCGATGCCGGTTGGCGCACCGTAGCCAAAATCCTCGATGCCCTGGTAGTAGGTCTCCTGGCCCGCGATCTCGGCGTACTGGAGCGCGCCAACATTCGACGAGTAGAAAATCACGTTCTCCGGGGTCATCGGCGCGTGCCCGGCGCCGTTCCAGTTGGAGCAGCAGCCCGGCGCCCGTTCGATAAAGCCTGGGTCGGACACGACGCTGTTCAGCGTATAGGCCTTAGCCTGCAGCCCAATCGCCAGGTTGATCGCCTTAAACGTTGAGCCAGGCTCGTACTGGTCGGAGATCGCGGCGTTGCGGCCGTAGATCTCGGGCGGGTACTCGGTGTAGCGGTTGGGGTCGAAGAACGGCCAGCTGGCCATCCCCAGCACCGCGCCGGTGTTGGGGTCGAGGATGGTGATCGAGCCACCGCTGGCGCCGTGCTCCTCGATGCCGCGGGCCAGCTCCTCCTCGGCGATGCGCTGCACGGTCGGGTCCAGCGTCAGGACAATGTCGGCGCCGTCACGCGGGTCCTGCACCGACGGCGGATCGATCCAGATCGGGTTGGCCGCCGAGTCGATCTCGGCCTCCATCGAGCCGGCCACGCCGGCCAGCAGCGCGTGGTTGTAGCCCTCGACCCCGCTGATGCCAACGTTCTCGTAGTTGGCCACCCCCACGATATTGGCCGCAAACGAGCCATGCGGATAGACCCGAATCGGCTCGGGGGTCAGGCTGAGCGCCGTATTTTTAAGCTGCTTGATCTGCTGGCTGGCCTCGGGGGTGAGCCGCCGCCCGATCACAACATACTCTTTATCGGTGGTGGTCAGGAGCTGTTTGATCGCGGTGGCCGATTTGCCAACCAGCGGCGCGAGCACCAGCGCCAGCGTGTCGGCCTCGGCGGCATCCTTGTCGTTGATCAGGCTCGGGATGGCGCCCAGCGTATCGCGATCGACATTCATCGCCAGCACGCCGCCCTTGCTGTCCTTGATCATGCCGCGATGGGGCAGCAGCGCCCGACTCTGGCGGAACTCGTTGGCGGCGCGGGTCGCCAGCATCTCGTGCTGCAGCACCTGGACCTGAAATAGTTTGTGGCCATTTGCCAGCGCAAAGACCACACACAGCAGCAGCACAAGATTTATCCGCCAGCGGGCCAGGCGCACGGTTGGCACGGGAGCCGTTCGAGTTGCCATAAGCTTCTCTCTCCAATCAAAAGTCGTAAAATCACCATTCAAACCGTGATCGGGGATTGAATGGTGCTGGGTGCCCGGAGCTAGCGCATTGCGGTCCAGCGCTGCGGATCGACCTCGATGGTGATATAGCGGGCCTGGGTCGGCTGTATCGGCTGGAACCCCAGCGCCAGCGCCCGCTGACGCACGTTGGCCAGCGATTGCGATTGCTCGATTTCAAAGAGCAGCTGTTGGTTGGTGCGCACCAATTCCTCGCGCTGCAGCTCCAGCTGCTCCAGCTGGTAGCCTTTGGTGGCGACCCGGCCGGTCTGGGCGAGGTAGAGAATGCTCATCAGGGCGGCGACAACCGCCAGCGTCACCAGCATGCCGGCCCCTTTGGGGCTGGTTTTGCTGCCGCTGCGCGCTTTTGCTGGCCCAAACGACCGAAAAGGTCGTGACTGTACTGCCATAAGAACCCCCCCGAGACTCTTCAAAAATAACAAATCCCAACAGTATTTAGGTTTCGTCAGCTGAGCCTGCCAAAGCCCAACGCCCTCAAGACCCCCCGGTGGCTGAGCCTGTCGAAGCCCAAATCTTTTCCGCAATCCGCAGCTTGGCCGAGCGGGCGCGTGGGTTGCTGGCCAGCTCCTCGGGCGTGGCCTCGATCGGCTTGCGCGAGATTGGTTGGGTGCGCGGCGTGTAGTCGCAGTCGCGGCCGACCGGATAGATACACGGGCGGGCGCCCGCGCCCCCGGCGACGATATGCGCACAGCCCAGAATCTCGATTTTCGGCGGAATCAGGCACACGCTCGACTCGGTCCGAATCCACTCCTTGACGATGCGGTCTTCCAGCGAGTGAAAGGTGATCACCGCCAGCCGTCCGCCGGGACGCAGCAGCTGGATCGCGGCGGCCAGGCCGACCTGCAACGCGCCCAGCTCATCGTTGACCGCAATCCGCAGCGCCTGAAACGTGCGTGTCGCCGGGTGGGTCGGGCCGTGTTTGCCGCCGATTGCGCGGGCCACCAGGGCCGCAAGCTGCCCGGTGGTGGTGATCGGCGCTTTGCGGCGCTCCTCGGCGATCCGGCGGGCGATCCGGCGCGACATCCGCTCCTCGCCGTACTGGTAGATCACGTTCGCCAGCGCGTCTTCGGGCAGCTCATTGACCAGATCGGCGGCGGTTTGCTCGGCGTCGGGGTTCATGCGCATATCAAGTGGCGCGTTGTGCTGAAATGAAAAGCCGCGCTCCGGGGTGTCGAGCTGCGGTGATGATACGCCGATGTCGAGCAAAATCCCGTCTACCGCCGCCCAGCCAGCGGTGGTGGCCAGCTCAAGCATGGCGCGATAGTTGCCGCGCACCAGGGTGGCCCGCTGGCCAAACTCGGCCAGGCTGGCCTGCGCCGCCGCCAGCGCCGTCGGATCCTGATCGATCCCCAGGATCTGGCCGTCGGGGCCGGTCCGCTCTAGAATGCCGCGGCTGTGGCCGCCCCAGCCCAGCGTGCCATCAATGTAGCGCCCGCCTGGCCGAAGATTCAAGCCCTCCAGGGTTGGGGCGAAAAGCACTGGAATATGCGCCGATTCAGCCATAACACATCACGAGTCAAATCCTGGCCGCCAGCTGGTGGCGCCTGCCGATTGGCTGCGTGTCCTTCTATATGCCAAGGGTGGCAACTTGCTCGGCGATCGCGGCGCCCTCGATTGGGAAGCTGTCGATGACCGTCTGCCAGCGATCCTTCGACCAAATCTCGATGAACGAGTCCATCCCGGTCACCACCGAGTCGGCGGCGATCCCGGCGTACTCGCGGAGATTGGCCGGCAACAAAATCCGACCTTGCTTATCGAGCTCCAGGTCGGCGGCGCCGCTGAACAGCAGCCGACGGAGATTGCGCGTGGCTGGCTGGCTCATCGGCAGGGCGTTGATCCGCGCCGCAAGCTCGCGCCAGATCGACATTGGGTAGACGAGCAGGTTTTGGTCGAAGCCCCGAGTCACCACCAGCCCTTCGGCTAATCCTGCACGGAATTTAGCCGGAATCGCCATGCGACCCTTATCATCGACGGTATGTTCGTACTCACCCAGAAACATTGGCGCTCCAATTGGCTTGTCAATCGTTTTAGTACATTCGTTCTATGCTGCTATAGGACCTTTGGGGGATGAATAGTGATGTTTTCCCCACTTTCCCCCACTTATCCCCACTTCTAAGCACATTATAGGCCATTAATCTTGATCTTTCAACCAATAGTAAGCCTAGATTTGCATAATGATGCTTTCTATCGGGCACAGTAGTGGCAGAAAACGCTTTACGCTTCCTAAAAAAACCGCTCAAAAGTGAACGTCAGCGGCTGGTTAACCTTTTGTTCGATTTACGGCTTGACGCTTGCATGCACAACGCTATAGAATAAAGGAGCTTTTTCGAGTTAGTGAGGCACACGATGATTCGGCTGCTATCGCTTACATTGTGCAGTGCAGCCATTACCTTCGCTCTGATCGTAGGGTCGGTAATCTTGGCGCTTCCTTTGCCGTGGGTGCTGGCGCTAGGCGTGGCCCAGGTCGGCATCATGTGGTGGCGCTGGCCCTGGGCGATTGGTACCTTTATCGGCATGAGCAGCCTGATCTATTTCTATAGTGATAGTGCTGTCGCGTGGCTACTGCTGGCTGTCCTCGGATTAACGCTCCAGGGCGCGATTCCGGCGTTTATGTTTTTCCAGCGGCGCCTGCCCTACGACATGACCCGCGATGTGGCCCTGAATACGTTTCTGGTCTTTGGTGTGCTGCTCAATTCGCTGTTGAGCGCGACCGTGATCGGCGTTGTTGGCTGGCAGATCCGCCTGATCGATCCGACCCATTTGCTGGTAACAATTGCCCTGCTCTGGCTGGTGCATTCGCTGACCAGCATGATCATCAGCCTGCCGCTGCTGCGGCTCTGTACTGCCTATCTCCGACTCCACGGCGTGTTCGGCACCACCGCTGCACTGCATCGTGGGATTACTCCGCCCTCGATCACCGCATCCGATCTGCGGCTCCTCGCCCTGATGTTGAGCCTGGAAGCCATCCTTAGCTGGACGATCAATCGCTTTACGACCGTGCCGCCCCAGTTTACCGATGTGCTGTTTCTGCTGCCGATTGTTGTGCTGACCGCCGTCCGCGGGCTTGACGGCGCGCTGATCTCAGCCTCCGGCAGTTTGCTGGTCTCACTGCTCTTTTTATTCGATCCGGCCATTCGCGCGCAGCGGGTGGCGATCTTAACCAATGAGCGGGCGGTATTTGCCAGCATCGTCTTTGAGCTGGGGATCTACTATCTTACTGCGATGATGGGCGGCCTGTTGCTGGACGCCCAGCGGGCTGAGCGAAGTCGTCTGACGACGCTTTTTAATTTAAGCAGCATGCTCAACTCCTCCAGCGAAACCGCGACGGTGCTGCGCCGGTTTGCCGAGGCGGTCCGTGACGCCACCAGCGCCTCGGCGTGTGTGGTCGCCCACTATGATGAGCAGACGGATCTGATCGAGCCGCTGTGTGTGGTCTCGCCCAGCACGCCGCTGCCGGCCACAATGCAGCACTCGATTATGCTGCAGTCCTACCCGGCGTTTGCCCAGGCGATCGCCACCTCGAAGGCGGTTGTGCTACATAGTAATGATGTCGAACCCCACGCCAGCACCAGTGCGTTCTGGGCCGAAACTGGCTTTATTACGGCGCTGCTGGTGCCGCTGTGTGGCTCCACCAGGGTGATTGGGCTGGTTCAGGTGCTGGATGTGCGGCCAGAGCGCTCGTTTACCGCCGCCGAGATCCAGCTGGTCGAGGCGATGTGCTCCCAGGCCACCGCCGAGCTGGAGCAGCGCCGCCTGATCGGTGAGCTGCGCGACCAGACCGAGCAGCTCAGCGCCGTCTCCCAGATCACCGCCGTGCTGAATGCAACCCTTGACCTCGATGTGGTCTGCCGCCGCATCGCCCGCCAGATGGCCCGCGTGGTGCCGCACGACTGGGCCTGTGTGGCCCTGCGCACCAGCGCCGAGCATACCTTTCGGATTGTGATGGAGACCGGGACCACAAGCGTGGCGCTGGCCGAGGATGAGCCGTTCGAGCTATCGGCGGATACCTGGTCCAGTGTCGCGCCGCCCGACTCGGTGCCGCGCCGCCTTGATCTGCGCACGTTTCCGCCGGAGCGGGCGATTGCGATGCGCGGCGCCGGGTTGATTACAGCGCTGCTAGTTCCGCTCCGCCGCGATGATCGCTGGCTGGGCATTCTGGTGCTGACAAGCCATAGCGAGACGGCGTTTCCCGAGACCCAGCAGTATCTGTTGCAGATGCTGGCCCGCCATATGGCCCTGGCGATCTCGAACGCGCAGCTGTACGCCGAGCTGGAGCAGACCTACCGGGCCAAGCAGGAGGTCCAGGATGTGCTCCTGCAGACCGAGCGTTTGCGTGCCCTGGGCGAGCTTTCTAGCGGCATTGCCCACGACTTCAACAATCTGCTGGCCGGTATTTTGGGCCACACCCAACTTTTGTTGCTCGATGAGTCGGGGCATAACCGCGAGGGTCTGCACGTGATCGAGCAGGCCGCCCGCGACGGCACCCAGATGATTCAGCGGATTCAGCAGTTTGCCCGCTCGCATCAGTCGAACCACGCGGAGCTGATCGACCTGAATACGATTGTTGATGATGTGATGCAGCTCACCCGCCCCCGTTGGCGCAGCCGCGACAATGGCATCGTGATTACCGTGGCCGTGGAGAGCAGCGCGGATATTCCGCCGATCTACGGCTCGCCCTTTGCGCTGCGTGAGGTGTTGACCAACCTGATTCTGAATGCGGCTGATGCGATGCCCCAGGGCGGCACGCTCACGCTGCGCACCCGCATCGAGCCCGATGGCGTGCTGGTTCAGGTCGCCGATACCGGGATTGGCATGTCGGAAGAGACCCAGGCGCAGATGTGGAATCCGTTCTTCAGCACCAAGGGCGAGCACGGCACCGGGCTAGGGCTTTCGATGGCCCACGCGATTATCGTGCAGCAGCATGGCGGACGGATTACGGTGCAAAGTGCCGAGGGGGTTGGCACCACCATCAACCTGCTGCTCCCGCTCCAGCGCACCGAAGATCTGCTGCCAGCCGAAGATTCGCCCTCTCTGCTCAGCTCGACCGACCAGCGCGGCCGGATTCTGCTGGTTGAGAGCGATCTGCGGGTGCAGTCGGCGCTGGCCCGCCTGCTGGAAAGCTGGGGCCACGAGGTTCTGGCGGTGGACTCGGGGCAGGCGGCGCTGGAGCGCTTCGATGCCCGCTTCGATCTGGTGCTGGCCGACAGCGGCCTGACCGATATGAGCGCCTGGGAACTCGTGGCCGACCTTAAGCTGCGGGCACCGGCCCTCCAGGCGGTGCTGCTGACCATCTGGCAGTCGGTGCCAGAGGTCGATCAGCGGCGCCAGCTGTTTGATGCCATTTTGCCCAAGCCGTTCGAGTCCGCGGCGGTCCAGCTTGTCATCACCGATATGCTGGCGGCGAAACTCCGGCCCGCCGCGCTGCAGGTTGCCCCCCACGATCAGACTCTGCCATCAACCTTACCGGGAGGCTAGCCTTGCCGCTGGCGCAGTTGTTATGACACTCACGTTGCACCCACCGACGGTCCATTTTCCGATCGCGCTGCTGCTGGTCGGCTCAATCCTGGAGCTCTGGGCGCTGCGGCGCCCCAATTCCGACTGGCTGATTGCGAGCCGGCTGATGCTGCGGCTGGGCTGGTGGTTCGCGCTGCTGGCCACCCTGACCGGATTCAGCACGCTCGCCTTCAACCCCGAGCGCATCCAGCGGGACCTTGGCTGGATCAATGGCCACGCCGTGACCAGTCTGCTGATTGTCGGGGTGTACTGGCGGCTGGCGATCGGGCGGCCGGGCGCGCCACAGCTGCGCCAGCGCCTGCTGCTGCTGGGGGTTGGCCTGATTGTGCTGACTGGCTGGCTCGGCGGTCGGCTGGCCTACGGGCTGGGCTGGCGCTGAGGGCGGCGCACGCAGGCCGCCGCGTACCCCGGTGGGAAATCTGCCTGCGCCCGCTTTAGACACTCCGCCAAACCTTTGATACCATTCCCCTGAGCAAATACCCACTGCGATTAGGTCTCAATCGAGCACGCTGGCAACGTTCTATGTCAACTTGTCGCTTTTGCGTTCTCGTGTACAATGGGCGCTGACAAAGCCTCAATCAGTTCTGCGCTGCTCCATCCCGTCATTAGTAACGATGATGCGCGGTGAGAGTGTGTGCAGATTTGGCATTAGGTACCGGAGTTTAGTTTTTTTCACAAACGTCCCACAGGTTATACTCACGATGTATGGTCTTGGTCTCACGTCAAGGAGGCATGAATGCCCTATCGTTGGCCGAATAAGGCACTCTTTCGCAGAGGATCGCTGCTGTTGCTGACAGCGATGATCCTGGTCGCGTGTGGTCAGGCAACACCACAAACAACCCTTAACCCGCAGACTGAAAGCGCCCGCACGATCTACGATCTCTCGATCTATCTGTTCTGGCTTGGCGTTGGGGTCTTCGTCATTGTCGAAAGCTGGCTGATTGTTTCGATCTTCAAGTATCGCCATCGGGATAACGATCAGCTGCCCGCCCAGATTCACGGCAACACCAAGGTTGAAATCGCCTGGACAATCGTGCCAGCGATTATCGCGATCTTCGTTTTTGTGCTGACCTTCAGCGCAATTCAGAAGATTGAGATCAAGCCCCAGGTCGCCGCTGGCGAGGAAGTCAAAGTCGTGGTGATTGGCCATCAGTGGTGGTGGGAATTTCGCTACCCCGATATCAAAGATGCCAACGGCCAGCCGCTGGTGACCGCCAACGAGATGTGGGTGCCATCCGGCAGCGTGATTGATCTGACGATTACCTCCGCCGATGTGATTCACGACTTCTGGATCCCCGGCCTCTCCGGGAAGCGCGATGCGATCCCCACCCGCGAGAATAAAATCTGGTTTCGCGCCGATCCGATTGCCGATGGCGACAAGCCGCAGACCTACTGGGGCCAGTGCGCCGAGTACTGTGGCACCCAGCACGCCTACATGAAAATGCGGGTGGTGGTGGCCAGCCCCAGCGATTTCGCCCGCTGGTCGCAGGAGCAGAGCGCTGTGGCGGTGAATACCACCCTGCCACCCTCCTTCACCGCTAAAGGCTGCGTTGGCTGTCACGCCGTGCGTGGCACGCTTGCTGCCGGAATCACCGGGCCAAATCTGACCCACTTTGGCTCGCGCCAGACCATTGCGGCTGGCACGCTGGACAACAACCCGACCAACCTGCACGCCTGGCTGGACGCCCCCAACGTGGTCAAACGTGGCAACCTGATGAGCGCCGCGATCAAGGACGATACCCTGTCGCCGGAAGAAATTGATGAGCTAGTCACCTATCTCCTCAGCCTCGATCCGGGCATAGATGATAAGCAGCAGTAGGAGGCCGTTATGGCGACTGATTTAGGCACTCTCCACCACGCGCCTGCCAAAGAGCGCAGTGGCTGGATGGACTGGATTACAACTGTCGATCACAAAAAAATCGGCATTATGTATTTGATTACGGCGCTGGTCTTCTTCGTGATCGGGGGCCTGGAGGCGCTGCTGGTGCGGCTGCAGCTGGGCACACCGGAGAACACCCTGCTGACCCCGGAGGCCTACAACCAGGTCTTCACCATGCACGGCACGACTATGATCTTCCTGGCGATTATGCCGCTGGGCGTTGGCTTTATGAACTACATCGTCCCGCTGATGATCGGCGCTGGCGATATGGCCTACCCGCGCATGAATGCGATGAGCTACTGGCTGCTGCTGTTCGGCGGCATCTTTATGTATCTCAGCTTTGTCTGGGGCGGCAACGCGCCCGACTCCGGCTGGTTCGCCTACGCGCCGCTGACCGAAAAGCTGTACTCGCCGACCCGCGGGATGGATTTCTGGGTGCTGGGCTTGCAGCTGCTCGGGATCTCGTCGATCGCCGGTGCGGTGAATATTATTGTGACGATTATCCGGCTCCGCGCCCCGGGCATGCGCTTCAACCGTATGCCGCTGTTTGTATGGATGAGCCTGATCACGTCGTTCCTGCTGATTTTCGCCATCCCCAGCCTGACGGTGGCGATCACGCTGCTGTTCTTCGACCGCAACTTCGGCTCGAACTTCTTCCTGCCAGCGGCTGGCGGCGACCCGCTGCTCTGGCAGCATCTGTTCTGGTTCTTCGGCCACCCCGAAGTCTACATTATGGTGCTGCCGGCGTTCGGCATGATCTCCGAGATTCTGCCGGTGTTCTCGCGCAAGCCGATCTTCGGCTACGAGTTTGTGGCCTACTCGGGCGTGGCCATCGGTGTGCTGGGCTTTACCGTGTGGGCCCACCATATGTTCGGCACCGGACTCGGCGTAATTGCCGACACCTTCTTCTCGGCCGCCTCGATGCTGATCTCGGTGCCAACCGGCGTGAAGATCTTCAACTGGCTGGCGACCTTGTGGCGCGGCGACCTGCGCTTCCGCACCCCGATGTACTTTGCCTGTGGCTTTATCGCGATGTTCCTGATCGGCGGGATCAGCGGCGTGGCGCTGGCCGCGCCGCCGTTTGACCTGCAGGCTACCGACAGCTACTTTGTCGTCGCCCACTTCCACTACGTCTTGTTCGGCGGCACCGCCTTTGCGCTGTTTGGCGGCACCTACTACTGGTTCCCCAAAATAACCGGCAAAATGCTCTCTGAGAGCATCGGGAAGTGGCACTTCTGGCTGCTGCTGCTGGGCTTCAACGTCACATTCTTCCCCCAGCATCAGCTGGGGATCGAGGGCATGCCCCGCCGCATCTACACGTATCAGGCTAATCAGGGCTGGGATTTCTATAACCTGCTCTCGACGCTTGGCTCGTTCCTGATTGCGCTGGCGACACTGGTCTTTATCGTCAATGTCATCCTGAGCCTGCGCCGGGGCGAGCCAGCGGGCAACGACCCCTGGGATGCCGCAACGCTGGAGTGGGCGACAACCTCGCCGCCGCCGGCCCACAACTTCGATGATGAGATTATTGTCAACAGCCGCCGCCCGCTGTGGGATAACAAATACAGCGGCGAGAATCGCGGCATGACGATCAACCCCGATTTCCATCCGCACTTGCCGCCGCCCTCGAACGCGCCGATTATCTTCTCGTTCGGGCTGTTTGTGATGGCGTTTGGCTTGCTCAATCTGGCGGCGACCCCGCTGGTTGGGATTCCGATTATTCTGGTGGCGCTGTCAATTTCAGGCTTTGCGATGGCCCGCTGGGCCGGCGAAATCGCCGAAGATCCGGTGTTGTAGAACAATTCGCGGCGTGGAATGATCAACCGATCATTCCGCGCCGATCATTGGAGTGATTATGGCACAAGCAGTACGATCCGAGATTGATAAGAACGATCCTGGGCGCGGCCTGGATTTGCGCAAGCTGGGCATGTGGACGTTTCTTGGCTCCGAGGTGTTTTTCTTTGGCGCGCTGATCGTCACCCATCTGGCGATGCGCGGCACATCAACCCCCGCCTATCCCGCCCCAAATCCGCGTGAGCTGTTTGGCAACAATGTGCTGACCTCGATTCTGGCGTTTGTGCTGTTGCTCAGCAGCCTGACGATGGTGCTGGCGCTCGATGCAGTGCGCAGCAACAAGACCAAGCTGTTTCGCATCTGGCTTGGCGCAACGATTGTGTGCGGCCTGTTCTTTCTCGGCGGCCAGGTTTACGAGTTCAACCATATTATTCACGAAGGTGTGACGATCAAAAATAGTATGTTTGGCTCGACGTTCTTTACAATGACTGGCTTCCACGGCACCCACGTGTTTGTTGGGGTGATCTGGCTGACCTCGATTCTGATCTCATCGTTCCGCAACCCGAGCCGCTACAACAGCGGCAACTACATAGCGATTGAGATGGGCGGTCTGTACTGGCACTTTGTTGACTTGGTCTGGGTGGCGATTTTCACCCTGGTCTATCTGATCTGACACCATCACAGCTCAGAGGTCGCTGCGCACCCGATGCCGTTTCAGTGACCTCTGAGCGCTGATTCTGATTTGGAGGAACTATGGCACACGGACACGATCCGCAACCAGGCGAAGCAACTGAACACGAGCCGCATCAAAGCCACTCGAAGATGTATGTGATTATCTTCTTCTTCCTGCTGGCGGTGACCGCGATCGAGGTGCTGATCCCCAGCACCTGGCTGAGCCTGGGCCTGCCGAAGATTGTCGAAGTAGCGCTGCTGCTCTCGCTCATGGTCGTCAAGGGCGCCGGCGTGATGATGTTCTACATGCATCTTAAGGGCGACCGGCGGATGTTTGGCTCGCTGTTTATCTTTCCTTTGATTATTGTTTTTGGCATGATTATGGGCTTTATTGCCTTGTTTCAACCTGAATTATGGTAAGCAATGGCTAACTGGACTTTAGATTGGCCGCTGCTGCTGGGGTTGCTTGCGCTCACAGGCGTCTACCTCTGGGCGCTTGGCCCGGCCCGGCAGCGCCTTGGTGGCCCGGCGGCTTTTCCAATTGGAAAGGCCGTTTTCTTTTTGAGCGGCCTGCTGTCGCTGGGGCTGGCGATCATGTCGCCAATCGGCGAGCTGGCCGATCGCTATCTGTTCACAATGCACATGCTCCAGCATCTGATTCTGACGATGCTGAGCGCGCCGCTGCTGCTGCTCGGCACCCCCGAGTGGCTGGTGCGCCCGCTGGTGCAGATTCCGGCGGTGTATGCGCTGGCGCGCTTCCTGACCCGGCCGCTGGTGGCGTTTCTGGCCTTCAATATTGCCTTCAATGGCTGGCACTTTCCCCAGTTCTACGATCTGGCGCTGCGCAATGGGACGGCCCACATTCTGGAGCATCAGATGATGACGGGGACGGCGGTGCTGCTGTGGTGTCCGTCGCTGTGCCCGCTGCCGGAGCTGCGCGCCTCCTACCCGGTCCAGATTCTGTACTACTTTGTGAACTCGATTGTGCCGACGATTCTGGGCGCGCTGATTACGTTTGCCGACGAGGTTCTGTACCAGACCTACGCGCTGGCGCCGCGGATCTGGGACCTCAGCGCGATCTCCGACCAGAAGGTTGGCGCGCTGATTATGTGGATCCCCGGCGGCACTATTTTTATCCTGGCGCTCTCGGTGGCGTTCTTCAAGTGGATGAACCGCGAAGACGAGGATGAGCTGGTGCTGCAGCGCTAGCGCGGGTTAGGCCTGATTGAGCAGCGCTGGCTGAGCCTGTCGAAGCCAGCGGATCCGTTCGCTTCAGATCCATCCCCCAGATGCATGAGCTATCTGGGGGATTTTGCGTGCCTGGATATCGGCGCAGGCGCTTCTCCCCCGCTACTCCACCAGATTTCCCCCGTTTTCCCACAGGTTGGCCGCGATCATATCCGAGGCTTTGCGCTGCCACTTGTAGAAGGTGTCCTCGTCGATATCGGCGAGCCAGATCAGAATCTGCTCGTGCTGCGCTGGCTCGTGAGCGCCAGCGCGACGCCGCTCGTCGTGGAGGCGGCGCACCTCGTTGATGGCGGTTTTGCGATTGATCTCGCGCACATAGGGATAGTAGAGCACGTTGTAGAAGCGCCAGGCCTCGCCGACACCAGCCTCGCCGCCTGGGCGCAAGCCCTCGATCTGGGCGATCAGCAGCTCGCGCAGCCCGGCGACTCGGTTGAGCCGATTGGGCTCCTGCTGGCTGGCCCGCAGCTGCTGCTCAACCAGGTTTGAGGCGAGCAGCGGGCTGCTGGCCAACTGCGGCGGACTCTTCAGGCCGCTAATCGCCCGCCGGACGGCATCGTTCCATGCCTTGGGCGGCGGGCCACGTGGCGCAGGCGCGGGGCCACTGACCGATTCGGCGGGCCGGGCGATCGGCGTGGTGCCCAACACCGTCGTGTAGCGGCGCGAATCGGTGCGGGCGACGCGCTCCTCGCGGCTGAAGAACAGCCGATCGAGCCAGCCTCGACCACGGTCGAGCGTGGTGTGGCTGATGGCGATCAGGCCAACCAGCGCGGCCAGGCTGGCTGAGTCAAGCGCGATCACCTGGGCCAGGATTGTGATGTAGAGCGCCTGCACCACAATCATCTCGCTCAGGCTGTGCAGCAAATCCCGGCGGACGCTCTGGCCGTCGAGGAGCAGGGCGAAGCGGGCCAGGCTGACGCCGGTCGCCAGCAGGCCGAGCAAAATCCAGGCGTAGCCCAGGGCGGGCGCGAAGGTGAGCGGCAGGGCAAAGCGCAGCCCCAGAATCACCGCGCCGACCCCGAAGAGGGCCGCGCCAGCGGTCAAGGCCCACAGATGGCGGCGGATGGTCGGCCCCTGGGCGGTGGCGGCGCGGGCGGCTTGGGCCAGATGGGCGGCGGCGCCGACGGCGGTCAGCACCACAAAGCCAACAAACCCGAGATACGCCGGCCCCGCGCCGATCGTCTGGGCGCCGCTGCCCAGGGTTTGCGGGCGGGCAAAATCGAGCAGCAGGTTGGTCGTGTTGCCAACCAGAATCAAGATCAGGGCAATTGCCGCAACGACGCCGCGCTCGATCTGGCTGCGGCGCCGGGCGGCGTGGGCCAGGGTCTGGTGAATCAGGCTGCTGGCCCAGAACCAGGCCGCCACAGGCACGATCGCGCTCCACCAGAACCAGCGCTCCAGCCGCACGAGCTGGGCCAGGCTGGGCCGATCGTTGGCCAGCGCGCCGGAGAGAAAAAAAGCCGCCTGGGCAAACAGGCCGAGCAGAATCACCCCGATCGTCAGGCTGGGCCGGGTGCTGCGGGTCAGGAGATACAGCCCCAGCCATAAAAACACGCCCCATCCGACCACCTGGACCACCGCGCTGCTATCAATCGACATCGTTGTTCATCCCTGTGTAGAGCGGACGATCCGCGTCCCGGCTGGATTGTACTTGGTGGGCGGTGGGTTGCGCAAGGCTGGTAGCTGGTAGCTAGTTGCTAGTGGGGCAACGCTGACCCCTAATCAGTGATCACTGATTACTAATCGCTGGTCGTACAGCATTTGGCAGTGTTTTTGGCCTGAATGTACAGTGTTTGGCAGTGCCGGCGGTGGGCTTGGCAGCTGGCTGAGTGGTATCCTGGGGACAGATATCGTTGAACGCAGGAGGCTATGCTGATGAACCCACCCACACCTAAACCGCGCAACGTGCGGCAACCGCGCAAAGTGCGGCGCTGGCTGATCGGACTCGTCGCGCTGATCTGGCTCGGGCTGTATGGCGCAACCACGGACAATCTCCACATCTGGCCGCTGCGCAATACGGCGCTGTACCATCTCGCGGAGTGGCGGACGGCGCAGTTTGGCCCGGCGGCGGCGGCGGGCAGCGGCAGCCTGGCGGGCTGTGTGCGCTCGGCGGCGGGCGCGCCAATCGTGGCGGCGAGCGTGCTGGTGAGCGAGCCGGACGGGGCGGTGCATCAGACGGCGACGGCGCCCGACGGCTGCTATCGCCTGGACAGCCTGCCGAGCGGCCGCTACGTGCCGCTGGTCAGCGCCACCGGCTACCGCGACCTGCTGATCGAGCCGCTCGGCCTGCCGATCCACATTGCGGCAGGCGAGGCGGCGCCGTCGCCGTGATTGGCGTGTAGACATAGGTCGTCTGATTCGCGCCCGCCGCGCTCTCCACCCCGATCTGGCGGCGGCGGGCTACGCGGTGGTGGCGGTCGGCCCGGTCTACAGCCTCGACCTGGAGGCCGACATCGCCGAACTGAAGCGGCTGTTGGCGCTGCTGCGGGCGGGCGCGGTGCCGCAGGTGGATGCGACCCGGCTGGCGATTCTCGGCGGCAGCTACAGCAGCCTGCACGTCCAGCGGCTGCTGCGCGACGACCCCGGCTTTCGCGGCGTGGTCTTGCTGGGACCGATCAGCGACCTGTTTGATCTGCGCCAGCGCTTCGAGGCGGGGACCCTGCTGCCTCCCTACGGCCTCGACAAGGCCCTGATCGCCCTGGGCTGGCCGAACACGGCCATGCAGAACTACGCGCCCTACTCGGCGGTGTACCATCTGCGGCCCGACCAGCCGCCGCTGCTGCTGCTGCACAGCCGGGCCGACGAAATTGTGCCAACCGCGCAGTCCGAGCGGCTGGCCAGCGAGCTGGAGCGGCTGGGGGTTCCGGTTGAGGCCCATTTTTTCGATGGCATGGCCCACTACCTCTACACCGACCGCCCCTCGGCCCAGCTCGACGAGCTGTACGGGCTCACGCTGGATTTCCTGGGGCGGAGGCTGGGCGAGGAGTAGCTGGGCGAGGAGTAGCTGGTAGCTGGTAGCTGGTATTTAGAGCATTAGGAAGACCTAAAGATCTCTCGGTATTCTCACTAGCTGCCAGCTGCTAGCCACTAGCCCCAGAAATCCCGATGCACCTCGCGGGCCTCGTCCTCCAGCAGCGGGCCGGCGACCTCGACCGGGCGGGCGCCAGCGCTGAGGATGCTGCGGCAGGGGATCAGCAGCTTGTCGGCGGTGGCGCCGGTGGCCTGATATAGACCCTGCTCGCTGAGGCCATAGACCACCCGGCCGATCTGGCTCCAGAAGATCGCCCCGGCGCACATCGGGCAGGGCTCCGTGCTGGTGTAGAGCGTGCAGGTCGCCAGCGTGGCGGTCGGGAGGGTGCGCGAGGCCTGGCGGACCAGATTGAGCTCGGCGTGGGCGGTGCAGTCGTGGTCGGTGACGACGCTGTTCTCGGCCTGGAGCAGCACGGCGCCCTGGGCGTCGGCCAGCAGTGCGCCAAACGGGTGGTTGCCGTTGGCCCGCGCCTGGGCCGCCAGGGCGATGGCGCCGCGAATGTGGTTGTGGTCGATGGGGTTGATGCTCATTGGGGCTCCTTCATCTAGCAGGTGCCATGATTATAGCCCAGCAACATCCAGAACTCATCCACAACTCGCGCCGAATGGGTGGAAAGCGGCCAAAACTTCGCCAGCGAGGGCGGGTATGCTGATGGGGAGCGCAGATGGATTACAGGTAGTTCAAGGAGGTTGATTCAAGGTCGTCGATTGCTGACGCTCCGCCAGCGGGCGCTGCACGACCACCCCGAGGCCTTTGGCACGTCGCCCGAGGAGGAGCGTGGGCTGACCGAGGCGCAGTTCATCAAGCAGTTTTTGAGACCGCCCGACCGCATCACCTTCGGCGCCTTCCAGGCTCAGAAGCTGGCTGGGATTGTGAGCTTGCTGCGCTTTCCCAACGCCAAAACCCGCGACAAAGCCATGCTGACCGGCATGTACGTGGATCCGACGGCGCGGCGCGGGCAGCGGGCGCAGGCTGCTCACCGCCGTGATCGAGCATGCCCGCAGCCTGGATGGCCTGACCGATCTCAGCCTGGCGGTGACGGTCGAGAACCGGGCGGCGCGAACGCTGTACGCCGCGGTGGGCTTTGAGTCGTTCGGGATCGAGCCGAACTACATCCGGGTGGACAATCGCTCGTATGCGATCGAGTGGATGCGCCTATCACTGGAACATGGTTCCCAGGAAAGCGATCCACACGCTGCCTGATCCGCAGCCCAGGCTACTCCTCGACTTGAATCGTCTGTTTCATTCCGGCCTCGTAGTGACCAGGGATGCGGCAGGCGAACTCATACACCCCTGGGGCGCTGAACACCACCTCACGGGTTGCGCTCATCCCCGGCCCAAACTCCGCCTCACCGATGGAGCTGAGCAGATCGGAGTGGTCAGTGTGGGCATGAGCATCAGCGCCAGCCGCATCCACTTTCTCGACGAGCCACTCGTGGGGCAGGACACCGGCATTCTCAACGACGAAACGATAGGGCGTATCGACCGTAAATGTGCTCAGGGTTGACTCAAAGCTGAACTCTCCACCCTTGACCTGCACCTCAACGATGCCGTCGTCAGGTGTGCTGGTCGCCACAATTGGTGCAGCTGTGGGAGGCAGCGTGGCCGTGGCTGCTGGCGCGCTGGTGGCCGTGGGTGCGGGCGCAGCTGTGGCTGGCTGGGCGGCCGCCATCGGCACCGCCGTGGAGGCTGCGGGAGTTCCACATGCCGCCAGCGCGGTCGCCAGCAGCACTCCGGCGCCAGCCATGAGCGCCCGTCGCCAGGAGGTGGACTGAAAAATGTGTGTGTGCATGGTTTGAGTACCTCTTCTTACCATTATCAATGCTGCCCAGGTCCGGCCTAATCGCCTTGAGCACGTATGGTTCAGTATGCTGGATTTTCCTGAGTCGCGGCTGAGGGCGGGCTGATGGGTCGGTAAGCAGGGGTTAGGGGTTGGCATCTTCTTATTGATGAGCGTTGGCTGAACCTGTCGAAGGCCGTTGTTTGGCTTCGACAGGCTCAGCCAACGGAGAACACTTGATCGTCACAGGACGCTTGACGCCCCATTAGAAGCTGCCTGGGCTGCTGAGTTCTGGCGCGGTGGAGCGGGGGAGGCTGACCGTCACGGTTGTGCCCTGGCCTGGCTGACTGTGGATGCTGATCTCGCCCTCGTGCTGGTCGGCGATCCAGCGGGCGATCGCCAGACCCAGGCCGGTTCCGCCAGGCTCGCGGGTCCGGGCGGGGTCGGCGCGATAGAAGCGCTCAAACACATGGGGCAGATCGGTGGCTGCGATGCCGATCCCGGTGTCGGCGACGGTGATCGCCACCCCGCCTGCGGTCTCGGCCAGGCCCAGCCGCACCTGCCCGTCAGCCGGGGTGTAGCTGAGGGCATTGTCGAGCAGAATCAGCACCAGCTGCTTCAGGCGATCGCTATCGCCACATAGGCTGGCGGGGCCAAACGGGTCGAGCACCAGCGTCTGGCCGCGGGCGAGCTGGCGGGCGGTGCGAAACGCCTCCAGGACGATCGAGTCGAGCTCTACGAGCTGGTGCTGGAGGCTTACCCCGGCGTCGGCGCGGGCCAGCGCCAGCAGATCGGCGACCAGCCGACTGAGCCGCCGGGCCTCGCGCTCGGCCTCGCCGATGGCCTCCTCGCGGTCGGGGTCGGAGAGACCTGGGTGCCGCCGCAGCAGCTCAAGATTGCCCTGGATCGCCGTGAGGGGCGCCCGCAGCTCGTGGGAGGCATCGGCAACAAAGCGCTGCTGTGAGCGATAGGCAATCTCCAGGCTCGACAGCATCTCGTTAAAGGTCGCCGCCAGCTGGCTCAGCTCATCGTTTGAGCCGGTGGCGGCCACCCGGTGCGAGAAATCACGCAGGTGGGCGATCCGGCGGGCCGTCGTGATCATGTCGGCGACCGGCCGCAGGGCGTTCCCGGCAATCGCCCAGCTGCCCACAACCGCCATGATCAGGCTGATCAGCCCCAGAACCAGCAGGATTGCCTGAAAGCGCTGGATGGCGTGATCAAGCGGCTCAAGCGATGTGAAGGCCACGATCCGCCCGACCGTGCCGCCATGCTGCTGAATTGGCACCACATAGATCCGCCAGCGCTGGTCGGCGTGCTGCCGAATATCAAAGGCCCCGCTGGCCGGGGCCACGACCGCCGGGCCAAGCGCCGGGGCCAGGCTGGCGAGCCTGCCGTAGGCTGGCCCGGCGGGATCGGTGAGAATGGCCAGGGGATCCAGGGCGGGCAGCGCGTGGGACTGGGAGGTCTCTTCCAGCAGCCGGCCCTGCAGATCGTACAGACGCAGGGCGATCGCAAATCCCTCCGTGTCGTCGATGGCGAGATGCAGGCCAGCCGGGGTCTCGGCGGCCTCGGTGGCATGATGCACGGCGGTGGTGATCAGGCTGCGATCAAGCTCATCGTAGTGGCCGCGGGTGTGCAGCGCATAGGTGAGGGTCCCGGCGATCAGCAGAATCAGGCCCAGGAATGCGCCGTACCAGTAGGCCAGGCGGAGATGAATAGACACGCTTTAATCCTGGCGGAGGACGTAGCCCGCCCCCCGAATGGTGTGGAGCAGGCGCGGCTCGCCGGCGGACTCGAGCTTCTGGCGCAGCTGCTTCATATACACCTCAACCACGTTGGTGTTGCCGCCAAAATCATAGCCCCAGACCAGTTCAAGCAGGTGCTCCTTGGACAGGACCTGGCGCGGATGCTGGAGAAACGTCTGCAGCAGGGTGAACTCAAGGTGGGTCAGGGTGATGCTGCGCTGGCCACGCCGGACGCTGTGCTCGCCTGGGTCTAGGCTGAGGTCGGCGAACTGGAGCACGGCCGGGCGCTCGCGGTCCTGGCGGCGCAGCAGGGCCTGGATCCGCGCCAGCAGCACATCAAACTCGAATGGCTTGACGACATAGTCGTCGGCCCCGGCGTTCAGCCCGGCCACCTGATCCTCCGAGGCATCCTTGGCGGTGAGAAAGATAATCGGCAGCTGCTCGTCGGCGGCGCGCAGGCGCTGCAGCACCTCCATCCCATCCAGCCCCGGCATCATCCGATCAAGGATCACCAGGGCTGGGGGATGCTCGCGGGCCAGCGCCAGCCCGGCCGCGCCGGAGGCGGCGATCTGTACCGCAAAGCCCTCGTAGGCCAGCCCGCGCCGGAGCAGGCCGGTCACGGCGGGGTCGTCGTCAATCACCAGGATCTGCTGTTGCATTTGGGTGCCTTTCCAGAATCAGTCCAACCAATTGGATTGCCCCAGCAGAAAACGGCGGTTTCTGGCTGGCAGACGATGATTTTACCACCTGCCAGCAGCATCTACGGCCTGGCCGCAACGGCCCGACCGGCCTGGGCCAGCTGCGCCCAGGTGCCTCCGGCATCGGCTGAACGGTAGATGTGGCGTTCGTAGGTGCCGATCACGATATCGTTGGGCTGGATGGGGTTGACCGCGATCGCGCCGATTGTGTGGCTGCCCTGTGGGTTGGGCAGCACCACGGCGGTGCGGGTCTTGGTGGCCAGATCATAGACCGCCAGATCGTTGCCGCCGTACCACAGCCGGCCATCCTGGGCGCTGAATGTGGCCGCCGTGCTGACCGCGCTGTAGGGCAGCCGGCTGACGCTCTGGCCAGCATCGGTGGAGAGCCACAGGCCGTCGTTGGTGGCAAAGGCTACGATCTGGGCATCGGTCGGGTGGACGGCGATGGCGTTGGGGACGGCGGTGAGCCCGCTGACCGGCGCCGAGGCCCAGGTTTTTCCATCGTCGCGGCTGACCGCAATGCCGGCGGGGATGCTGCTGGTTGGGCTGGGGTTGAACACGTAGATCACGTGGCTCGTGTAGCCCACTCCCATCACGTGAAAATCACGCTCGCCAAGCGCGGTCAGGTTGGTCAGCGTTGCGCCGCCGTCGGTGCTTTTGACCAGGCCGAGCGGGTTGGGCAGCGCGGATCCGCTGGCTGGGTGGCCGCTGCTGTAGAAGCCGTCGTCGCTGGCGGTGTAGCCCATGTAGTCGTGCTCCAGTCCGGCGGGAGTTTGCCAGGCGCCATCTCTGAAGATGCGGGTGCCTTCGTGGGCGGCCACCACAACGGTCTGGCCATCGCCGGAGAAGCCGATGCCGTGGATGTGGGGGATCTCAATCGCCGCGCTGGCCGTGGCGGGCGCGGCGGGATCCGGGCTGCTTCCCGCGCTCCTGATCACCAGGAACAGCAGCACGATTCCGCCCAGCGCCATGGCGATCCAGAGCGGGGCGTTGGTCGATCTTCGGGTTGGTTGCGGACGTTTGCGTGAACGGGCCATAGCGCGATCCTTTCGTATGGGCAGATGTTTAATCAATGCTGATATCAGCCATATTGTACCCTCTTGTCCGGCGGCTGAAACCGCTTCTATGGTCGCACGTCTGGCTGAGGTTGGGCTGAGGCTGGGCTGAGGCTGGGCTGGAGCGGCGGCGAGGAAGATTGCCTATTGACAACTGACCTGTGGTCATTTATAATTGACCACAGGTCAGTTATGGAAGATGTGAGCAGCGATGACGACGAAACGGCGCGCGATGCGCGATGAACAAAAGCTGGAGCGGCGCCAGGCGATTCTCGATGGGGCCTGGGCGCTTTTCCAGACCACGTCCTACAGCGAGATTGCGATGAACACGGTGGCGGAGCAGGCCGGGCTGGCCAAAGGCACGCTCTATCTCTACTTTAAGACCAAAGAGGAGCTGTTTATCTCGGTGCAGGAGCAGCAATTTGTGCTGTGGTTCGACGACCTGGATGCGCGGTTTCTGGCCGCCCAAGGTACCAACAGCATTGCCCTGGTGGCCGAGCAGATCGGCAGGTCGCTGGAGGTGCGGCCAGGAATGACGCGGCTGCTGGCGATTTTGCACGGCGTGCTGGAGCAGAATATCGATTTCGCCACCGCCCTACACTTCAAGGCCATGCTCCACACCCGGATCCAGCGGGCCGGCGCGCTGCTGGAGGGCTGCCTGGGCTGGATCCAGCCCGGCGCCGGAATGCAGGTACTGCTGCAATCCTACGCGGTGCTGATTGGCCTGCAGCACGTCGCCGACCCGTCGCCAGTCGCCCGCCAGGTGATTGAGCAGGCCCAGTACGCCATTTTCGATGTGGATTTTGCGCCCGAGTTCGTGCGCATGCTGCGCCAGCTGCTGATTGGGTTTGCGGTTGAGCAGCGGGGTAGCTAGCAGCTAGTAGCTGGTAGCTAGTAGCTGGTGGGTTTTTGGGACTATCTAAAAAAGATACAAGGAGTTAATGACGATGACGACCAATCTTAAAGGCAAGACGGCGCTGGTGACGGGAGCTTCGAGCGGGCTGGGGGTGGATTTTGCCAAGGAGCTGGCCAAGCTGGGGGCCAACCTGATCCTGGTAGCGCGGCGCGAGGAGATGCTGCGCACGGTGGCCAGCGAGATCACCAAACAGTTCGGCGTGACGGTTGACGTGATCACCCAGGACCTGGCGGAAAAAGATGCGCCCCAGCACCTCTACGACCAGATCAAGGCCAGCGGCAAGCAGGTCGATGTGCTGGTGAACAACGCCGGCTTCGGCATGTATGGCGAGTTTGTCGATCTCGACTGGCAGCGCGAGCGCAATATGCTTGAGCTCGACATTATCACGCTGGTCCATCTGACCAAGCTGTTCGTCGGCGATATGGTGGCCCGCAACTTCGGCCACGTGCTCCACGTCGCCTCGATTGGCGCCTACCAGCCGTCGCCGCTCTACGCCTCGTACGCCGCCGCCAAAAGCTTCGTGCTGAACTTCGGCGAGGCGCTGAACTATGAGCTGAAAGATACCAAGGTGCGCTCGACCGTGATCTCGCCCGGCATCACCGCGACCGAGTTCCTCAAGGTCGCGGGCCAGCAGGCCACGCTGTATCAGCGGATGACAATGATGCAAAGCCCCGACGTGGCCCGCATCGGGATCAAAGCCATGCTCAAAGGCCGCTCCAGCATTGTGCCGGGACTGCTCAACACCGTCACGATCTGGTCGAATCGCCTGATGCCCCGGCGGATGGCGGCGGCGGTTGGCTATCGGCTGATGAAGGCGGCGTAGGGGTTAGGGATCCGCTGGCTGAGTCTGTCGAAGCCTGACTTTTGGCTTCGACAGGCTCAGCCAGCGGGAGACGGCCTTAACATACTACTCAGAGGTAGGATTTGATGAAGAACTATCATCTTGGGACATTGGCTGGCTTACGCTTGACGGCGCGGCCATCGGCGACGCTGGGGGTTCTGGGGCTGTGGGCGCTGCTGGGCGGGCTGGCCTACGCGCTGCTGGATCTGCCCGTGGCCACGGCGCTTGGCGCAGGGCTGGCGGCGACCGCGCTGCACGTCGGCTCGGAGGTGTTCCATCAGCTTGGCCACGCCTGGGCCGCCCGGCGCACCGGCTACCCGATGGTTGGGATGCAGATGTGGGGCATCTTTGCCGCCTCGATCTATCCAGCCGCCGAGCCGGCCCTGCCGCCAGCCACCCACATTCGGCGGGCGCTCGGCGGACCGCTGGCCAGCCTGCTGCTGACCCTGGTCGCCGGGGCCGTGACGCTGCTACTGCCCGAGGGCGTTGGGCGCTGGCTGGGTCTGTTCTGGTTTTTGGATAATCTGTTTGTGTTCACGCTGCAGGTCTTTATCCCGCTTGGCTTCAACGATGGCGCCACGATCTGGCACTGGTGGAATGTGCAGCGCAAGGGCGTGCGCCAATGACCACGCCGCTAGCCTACCCGCTGGCCTTTGGCGTGACCCGCCTGCTGCAAATCGCCATGCGCCAGTGCCTCGCCCGGATCGATCAAAACCTTCGTGGACAAAAAAGAATCTTGTAGCCAGAACCTGAGGAATGATGAAAATTAACCACACAATTGCGGTGGTGACCGGCGCATCGAGCGGGATTGGCGCGGCGACGGCGGCCGCGCTGGCCGGCAAAGGCGCCCAGGTGGTGCTGCTGGCCCGCAGCGCGGCGCCGCTCCAGACCCTGGCCGCCGAGATTGTGGCGGCTGGCGGGACGGCCCACGCCTACCCGGTCGACCTCACCGACGCCGCGGCGGTCGCGGCGGTGGCGGGCCGGGTGCTGGCCGAGGTTGGCCCGCCCGACATCATCATCAACAACGCCGGGGTCGGCCGCTTCCTGGCGATCGACGAGACCGCCGCGAGCGAGGCGGTGACGATGATGGCGGCGCCCTACTTCGCCGCCTTCTACACCACCCACGCCTTTCTCCCGGCGATGCTCAAGCGCAGGCGCGGGCTGATCGTCAACATCACCTCGCCGGCCTCGCGGCTGCCCTGGCCCGGCGCGACCGCCTACGCCGCCGCCCGCTGGGCGATGCGCGGCTTCAACGAATCCCTGCGCGCCGACCTGTTTCGGACGGGACTGCGCACAATGCTGGTTACGCCCGGCAAGGTCAAAAGCGACTACTTCGCCAACAACCCCGGCTCCGAGGAGCGCATCCCGGCGATCGCTCGGATTAGCAAAACCCTGACGCCCGCCGAGGTCGCCGCCGCAATCATCGTGGGCATCGAGAAGAATCGGCGCAGCGTGGTGCTGCCGCGCCTGATCCAGGTGGTCTTTGTTCTGCACGCGCTGTTTCCGCGCACAGTCGAGCTGCTGGTCAATCTTACGGGCTGGCGGCGCAAGGGGTAGCAGCTAGCTACTAGCTGCCAACCCTACCCGCCCCAGGCCAGCGCGATCCGGCCGCGCTCGGCATCGACGCTCTGGATCTCGACATTGATGATGTCGCCGACGGTCAGCAGCACGCCAGCGGGGAACTGCGAGCGATGCAGCAGGCCGTCGTTTTTGACCCCAATATCCACAAACGCCCCGAAGTCGACGACGTTGCGCACGGTGCCCTGGAGCCGCATGCCGGTCTGCAGGTCGGCCAGCGAGAGCACGTCGTTGCGCAGAATCGGCGTCGGCAGGTCGGCGCGGGGGTCGCGGCCTGGGCGCAGCAGCTGCTCCAGAATGTCGGTCAGCGTGGGGACGCCCGTGCCCAGCTCGGCGGCCAGGGCGCTGAGCGGCTGCTGCTGGAGCGCCTGCAGCTTCTGCTCGCGCTCGCCGCGCCCGGTCTTGGCCGTGATGGCGGCTTTTTTCAGCAGCGCGCTGGCGATGGCGTAGCTCTCGGGATGGATCGCGCTGGCATCGAGCGGGTTCTCGCCGTCGCGGATGCGCAGAAACCCGGCCGCCTGCTCGAACGACTTCGGCCCCAGCCCGCTGACTTTTTTCAGCGCCACGCGGTTGCGAAACGGCCCGTTGCTATCGCGGTGGGCCACAATCCGCTCGGAGAGCTTGGGGCCAATCCCGGCCACGTAGCGCAGCAGGGCGGGCGAGGCGGTGTTGACATCAACCCCAACCCGGTTGACCACGGTCTCGACCACGCCGTCGAGCGAGCCGTTGAGCTGCGTCTGATCGACATCGTGCTGATACATGCCCACGCCGATTGATTTCGGGTCGATCTTGACCAGCTCGGCCAGCGGGTCCTGGATCCGGCGGGCGATCGAGACGGCGCCACGGATGCTCACGTCCAGGTCGGGCAGCTCGGCGCGGGCCAGCGGGCTGGCGCTGTAGACGCTGGCCCCGGCCTCGCTGACGATCAGGTAGCGCAGCGCTGGGACGCGGCGGATCAGGTCGGCGGTGAGCTGCTCGGTCTCGCGCGAGGCCGTGCCGTTGCCAATCGCCACCAGCGTGACGCCGTGCCGCTCGGCGAGCTTCGCCAGCGTCTGGAGCGCGGTGTCGCGTCCGCCAGCGCCGGTGTGCGGGTAGATCGTGGTCGTCTCCAGCACGGTGCCCGTCGGCGCGACGACCGCGATCTTGCAGCCGGTGCGGAAGCCGGGGTCGATGCCGAGCACCACATTGCCGGCAATCGGCGGCTGGAGCAGCAGCGCCTGCACATTCTTGGCGAACACCGTGATTGCGTGGGCCTCGGCGGCCTCGGTCAGGGTGCGGCGCACGTCGCGCTCGATCGCGGGCAGCAGCAGCCGCTCGGCCGAGTCGGCGATCGCCAGGGCCAGCTGGTCGGCCCAGGGCGAGCGCTGATCCGGGCGGAAGGCCAGGGCCACGGCGGCGCGCCAGTCGCGCTCGGTCACGCCCAGCCGCACCCGCAGCACGCCCTCGCTCTCGCCGCGGTTGAGCGCCAGCACCTGGTAGGGCTTGAGGCGGCTGGCGACCGCCTCGAACTCGTAGTAGGTCTGAAACACGCCCTTCAGGTCGGGGGCGTCGGCGATTTTTTGGCTGCCGACGACGCCCCAGCGCAGCGCCCGCTCGCGGGTGACCCGGCGTACCTCGGCGTGTTCGCTGATCATCTCGGCGACGATGTCGCGGGCGCCGGACAGGGCATCGTCAACGCTCGGCACCGCCGCGCCGAGGAAGCGGGCGGCGACGGCCTCAATCGGCTCGCGGCCCCCGGCCTGGGCCAGAATCACCTCGGCCAGCGGGAGCAGGCCGCGCTCGCGGGCGCTGCTGGCGCGGGTGCGGCGCTTCTGCTTGTAGGGCGCGTAGAGGTCCTCCAGGGTGGTCTTGTCGGCGGCGTCGAGCAGGGCGACGTGCAGCTCGTCGGTGAGCTTGCCCTGCTCGGTGATGGCGGCGATGATCGTCTGGCGGCGAGCCTCCAGCTCGCGCAGGCGGGCGAGCGTGGTCTGGATGCGGCGGAGCTGCTCCTCGTCGAGGCCGTCGGTCTGCTCCTTGCGGTAGCGGGCGACGAACGGCAGGGTGTTGCCGGCGTCGAACAGGGCAATTGTCGCCGCGACCTGCTCGGGGCGCACCTTGAGCTGGCTGGCGATCTGGTGTTCGTAGTTCATGGCGTTTCTCTTCATTAAATAATTGTTACTTTGAACAGAGTAGCACAGATTGGCGGATCGGGGAGCGAGGCAATTCTTTTTAATTGATCCACGAAGGCCACGAAGGCCACGAAGGCCACGAAAGGGATTTTAGATAGGGGGAAATCGAGATTTCTCCGCTCCCACGGTTGAGCGGATATCCGCTTGTGGGTGGTGGCTGTAGCCCAATACGACCAATGGCGAGAGCGCATAACTCTGGGAATTCCCCCGCTGGCTGAGCCTGTCGAAGCCCAATGCCGCCTAGTGCCGACACAATCGACGAATGCGGGGCCTCGAATTGTCGTCCGGGCAGGCCCCTGTGCCTGCCCATCCCCGTTGGTATTCCGCCTAGCTTCCGTGGCACAGCACTAGCTCCCGCTCTCCCCGGCGCCCAGCCCCTCCATCTGCGCCGCGATCGGCTCCAGCAGCCCAAGCGCCGCGTCCAGCAGCGCCAGCCCCGGCCCGCCGCCGATAGCCCCCGCGACATACCGCAGGTCCCGCCGACACTCCGCCGCCCGCAGCGGCAGCGGGCGCTCCGCCAGAATCTCGCGCAGGGCCTGCAGCGCCGCGGCCTCCCGCTCCGGCGCTGCGTCAGGATCGACGACGGCCAGCGCCACGCCCACCGCCGCCGCCAGATAGCGGTACTCGGCCCACGCGCTCATTGTCCCACAGCGTACCGCCGCATCGTGCCAGCTCGCGATGGCCTGCTCCCGCTCGCCGCCCAGCAGTGCCGCCACGCCACATCCCCAGGCCGCCTTGCCTGCCGTTAGAGGCTGGTCGAGCGCCAGCGCTGCGGCGTAGCGCTCGCGGGCCAGAGTTGGGTTGTGTTGGGCCAGCGCAACCTTGCCCCACTCGACTAAATTATCACTCTGCCCAGACGCATCGCCAATGTCACGATGGATTTGCTGGGCTTGCTCGTACAGTGTATCGGCCTGATCGGGATTTTTGAGCCAAAAGTAGCAGTTCGCCAGATTGCCTAGCACATGGCCTTCGCCTTGTCGGTCATCAATCTCGCGGAAAATCTTCAACGCTTGCTCATAAAGATCAATCGCCCGCTGCACCGCGCCTAACGCGGCATACTCCGCTCCTATATTGCCCAATATACGCCCTTCGCCGCTACGGCCACCAATCTCGCGGAAAATCACGAGTTGTTGCTCATAAAGATCAATCGCCCGCTGCACCGCGCCTAACGCGGCATATGCAGTCCCCAGATTGCCGAGAAACGTGCCTTGCGAACCCCAATCATGCTGCGCCTCGGCAATCGCTGCGCCTCGTTCGTACTGAGTTATGGATTCACGGACGCGCCCAATCGTGTAGTAGCACAAACCAAGCAGGTTCGCCTGATTCATTTGAAACCAGGGGCGTGAAAGGTTGCCTTCGAGTGGTTCGCGCAGGGAAATAATGCGCTGGGCATAGCCCCACAGCAGCAGGTATTCACCATCAATTACCCCCAGCACCTCGGCGGCGGCATTGTGGAGGCCGGCGGCGGTCAGGTGCTCGACGCGGGCGATCTGCGGGGCCAGGTCGTCGATGCCGCGCCACTGCTCGCGGGGCAGCTCGCGCCCGGCGTAGTACTCGGCGACGCGCTCGTGCATGCGGCGGACGGTGGGAATTTGGGGATCGGGGATCGGGGATCGGTATCCGTGTGATTGCCATCGCCCTGCTGCCCGATCCCCGGCCCCTGACCCCCGACC
>DAOTUS010000550.1:0-9232 GCA_034437415.1 Herpetosiphonaceae bacterium | reverse complement strand
GCGTGGCGCAGCTTGCGCACCAGCCGATTGACGATCGCCGCCGGCTCGCGCCCGCCGCCCTCCAGGCGCACGCCCAGGCTGGGCAGCACCCGCAGCAGCAGCGTCTCGATATCGCCGTCGTCGAGGTGGGCCAGGGCGTCGAGGTCAACCGGCAACTCGGCGGCCTCGCCGTGCCACTGGGCGCGAATCGCCTCGACCCCCTGGGAGCGCATCCGCTCCAGGCTCCAGGCCAGGGCGCTGGTGGTGCGCTCGGGCAGGCCCAGCGCCGCCAGCGCCGCTTTGATAATTCCAATATGGCCAATCGTGAGCGTGTAGTCAACAATTCCCAGCGTGGTCAGGCCAGCGACCGCCAGCCCCAGCACCTCGGCATCGGCGGCGGGGCCGCTGGCGCCCAGCAGCTCCAGACCAACCTGGGTGAACTGGCGGTAGGTGGCCCGGCGCGGGCGCTCGTAGCGAAACACCGGCCCGGCATAGCGCAGGCGCAGCGGCTGGGGCGCATCAGCCAACCCGCTGATGACCGCCCGCAGCACCGAGGCGGTCAGCTCAGGCCGCAGAGCCAGCTCACGGCCGCCCTGGCTCCAGTGATACAGCTTACTGAGCAGCTCATCGCCGGATTTTTTCAGGTACAGCTCGCGATGCTCAAGCAGCGGAACCTCAATCGGCTCATAGCCGGCGCCATCGAAGATCCTGGTTAAATGCGCCGTAATGATCTGATGCTGGTATACTGGTAGGGCAAACACATCACGGGTGCCACGCACCGCCTCTGGTGTTGATCCTTGGGCCACATCATCCTCCAAACAACCGTTATTCCCAAATTGTACGCGACAAATCTTTCCATTCCAAATTGGGGCGGCCACCAGGATTTCTGCCGCCCGCAGATTCGGTCAATTGTAGCGATTAATCAGCAACAGCGTGCAGCCGGACGAACTCCTGGCAAACGAATTGCTTAATCTGGACTAAACATACGTAACCCTGGTAAAACCAAAACGTCCTAAAACACGTACTACTAAAGTAATCTTGACGCATAGGGGTGAGCGTGATACGCTGTGGTTACCCCACAGATTAAGCGCTTGTTAAATGCCTGTGGTAAGGATAGAACATATGCTTATATTTATGATTCTAAGTGGTTTGTTTGGCGCGCTGGCGATTCTTTTCTTCGGCCTTGGTCAGTCAGTCTGGTCGCTAGTTAATGTGCCGCGCCAAATTCTCAATCTGGTGCATGGCCTGGCGGTGCGCCGCAATCACGCGATTGAGCACGCGACCGTGAACGTTCTGGAAGAGCGCTACGGCTCGCAGTTGCTTGATGGCTGTGCCACGCCAGAGGGCTTTCGCATTCGCGCCGCGATCGACCCGGTGCTGCTGTTTGATGCCGCCCGCGAAGGCCTGCTGCGTCTGCAGCGCGGCGACCGCGCCCTGGCAATCCATCGCCGCTGCGCCACCGCGCTGGTGCTGACCTATCTGACGCTGGGGAGCAGCCTGATTACGCTGCTGCTGGCCACCAATGCCATCTCACCCTTCAATCTGACCCTAGTGCTGATTATGACGGTGGCGGCCACGCCCAAAGTCAGCCGCCTGTTCCAGCGCTTCCTGACCACCTCGATGGATGTCAAGGGGATGAGCATTGGCGCAGTTGAGCTGGTTCAGCCAACTCTGGTGATGGGCTTTGCCTTTGCCGGCGGCGTCGAGTTCGCCGTGCGCACCAAGCCGGCCCGGCGGATTTTCCACTCGCCGCTGCGCTACGGCGAGCGGGTGCCGGTGTATATTCCCGTCGAAAGCAACGACCACCGCCGCTAACTCGCTGGTCGGGTAAACAATCCAATGGCTAGAGCACAGCTGCTCTAGCCATTGGTGTTTAAGCTTCTGCTGCTCCAGCGGCTCAGGCGCCCCAGGTTCGCGGCACGTACAAGTCCTGGAAGGTTTTGAGCGCGAAACGGTCGGTCATTCCGGCGATGTAGTCGACCACGGCCCGCTCCAGCGGCTCCTCGCGGCGCTGGCCAATCGTCAGCAGGTCGGCGGGCAGCTGGTCGGGGTTGGTGCTGAAGTGATCGTAGAGCTTGCCGATGATGAACTTGACCTTGCCATCGTCGGCTTTGGCCGGGCCGCGCAGGTACACGTTGGCGTACATATACTCGCGCACCCCGTTGGTCGCCGCCAGAATCTGCGGGCTCATGCCGATGGTCTGGGTCTCCGGCGGCGCGGCCTCCCCGGTCGCCCACCAGTTGAAGTCGATCATATCGCAGACCATGGTGTTGATGCGGGCCGAGTGGGTCTCGCCGAGCGTGGCGACATAGTCCTGCGGCAGATCGCTGAGCTTGATGATGCCGGCCCGCACCGCGTCGTCGATGTCGTGGTTGACGTAGGCGATGCTGTCGGCCAGCTTGATAATCTGGCCCTCGAGCGTGGAGGCGATCCCCCAGTTGGCGGTCGCTGTGACATCCTTGCGCCCCTTGGAGTGGGAGTAGATCCCCTCGCGCACCTGGCGGGTCAGGTTCAGCCCGAGGCCGCGCTTCTCCAGCACCTCGACCACCCGCACGCTCTGCTCGTTGTGGCGAAAGCGCCGCCCGGTCGCCACCGCCAGCGCCGCCTCGCCAGCGTGGCCAAACGGCGTGTGCCCCAGGTCGTGGCCCACGCCAATCGCCTCGATCAGGTCCTCGTTCAGGCGCAGCGCCCGGCCAATCGTGCGGGCAATCTGGGTGACTTCGAGGGTGTGGGTCAGCCGGGTGCGGTAGTGGTCGCCAATCGGGGCGATAAACACCTGGGTTTTGTGCTTGAGGCGCCGAAAGGCTTTGCAGTGCAGAATGCGGTCGCGGTCGCGCTGAAAGGCGCTGCGCACCGGCGACTCGTCCTCGGGGTGATCGCGGATCGCCGCAGTGCTGCGGGCGGCGAAGGGCGACAGGCGGCGGGCCTCGTCCTCCTCCAGCCACTGGCGCACGTTGCGGTGCGGGCCGCCTGACGGCAGGGTCTCAGCCATAGCTCCTCCAGGAACATCAAAACGCGCCGGATCGATAGTTCCTGTATTGTAGCGGCATTTCGGCGGTTTGGGGAGATTCTGGGCTGGTAGCAGTAGTTCGTCAACTTGCTGTGATGATCGTTGGCTGAGCTTTTCGAAGCCCGTCATTTGGCTTCGACAGGCTCAGCCAACGGAGACACCCGATCTTCACAGGCCGCTTGACGCTCCACTAGCGGCTAGCTGCCAGCTACTAGCGGCGGGGTGAAGCGAAACTGCGACTCGCGCCCGGTGTGGCGCAGCCAGCGCAGACAGACATTTCTGGTGACGCCGTTGATCCAGGCCTGCAGCGCCTCGGGGTTGCGAATGTTGTAGCGGTGGCGGTGGGCCTCGATCAGCGCCTCGTGGGCGAGATCCTCGGCCACGTCGGTCTGCCCGGTGAAGCGGCTGCACAGGCGCACCAGCCGCTCGCGCTGCTCCCAGATTGTCTGCTCGATATCAATGGTCTCTGAGCCGATACGTCGCATCGTTCCTCCCGCGGTGGTGGATGTTCGTTGGTTTAGGCTGTGAGGTGCGCGTGGTTTTGGGTTGCTCTTCTAGTCGCACGGACTGGCATTAATATCACGCTGATTTTAACATAGTCCGCGCGATTTCGGCTATACTGCCCCCATGAGCATTGTGATTTGTTTTATCGATGGCCTGGGCCTGACCGCGCCGGCCGCCCCGCCGTGGACCACCGCGCACCTGCCGACCTTGCGCGGTCTGCTGGGCGCGGTGCCGCAGCGCGATCTGCACATCGACACGCCGCGGCTGTACTTTCGCGGCCTCGACGCAACTCTGGGCGTGGTCGGCCTGCCGCAGAGCGGGACCGGCCACACGACCCTGTGGACCGGGCGCAATGCCTCGGCGCTGCTTGGCCGCCACTTCCCGGCCTACCCGGCGCCCTCGCAGCGCCCGCTGATCGAGGAGGCGAGCCTGTTTCGGCAGGTGCAGGCGGCTGGCTACACGGTGCAGCTGGCGACGGTGCACCGCTCGCCCTACTGGGATCTCGTGGCGACCCGCCAGCAGCGGGCCACGGCGGCGGCGCTGGCCGCCCGTGCCGCCGGGCTGGATCTGCCCGATGTGGCCGATTTTGTGGCCAGCCGCGCGGTGACCTGGGACATCACCGGGGCCTATCTGCGCCGCTGGGGCGCCCTGGAAGGCCTGCCCGACATCACGCCAGCCGAGGCCGGGCGCCGCCTCGCCACGCTGGCCCGCAGCGCCGATCTCGTCCACTACGAGTGCTATCTGCCGGATTTCGTCGGCCACGGGCGGATCGAGGAGACCGGCGAGCGGGTGCTGGAGCTGATCGACGCGCTGCTGGGCGGGATTCTGGGCCACCTCGATCCCGCCGACTCGCTCCTGGTCGTCAGCGATCACGGCAATCTTGAGGAGCCGGGCCACCGCCGCCACACGCTCAACCCGGTGCCGCTGCTGGTGGTCGGACCGGCCGCACCGTATGCTGGCTTCGCCCGCGACCTCAGCGATGTGGCCCAGATTATTTTGCAGGCCCTGGCCGGATTATCCCCCGCCAGCAACCCGTAGGCCAGACCCACCCGACTGACCATAGCCCACGCTTGAGAGGCAACGATGAAGCAGAACTGGCAGCTTAGACGATTTCTCCCGCACTCCTGGCGCTCGGCCAGCCTGATTGGCGGCCTGATCGGGCTGTATGCGGCGCTGTTTCTGCTCCTGTATGCCAATGTCGGCGATGTGATCGGCACCTTCAGCACGCTGCCAATTATTGTGGCGGGCTGGCTGCTCGGCAAGCGCGGCGGAACGCTGGTGGCCTTGATCATGGTGCCGATCACTGTTGCGCTGTATTTTTTGGCTGGCGAGGCTGGCTTTAGCAAAGTGCTCTATCAATGGCCGGGCCTGATCGCCTCGTTTGCGCTGGGCGGCGGCATCGGCTGGCTCAGGGAGTTTGTTGATACCGTGCGGGCGCAATCCGCCCAGCTCCAGCGCGACCAGATTCTGCTGCAGGCCGAGATTGCCGAGCGCCATCAGGTCGAGGCGGCCCTAGTCCAGGCCAAAGAGGCCGCCGAGGAGGCCAATCGGGCCAAAAGCGTGTTTTTGTCGACGATGAGCCACGAGCTGCGCACGCCGCTGAATGCGATGATTGGCTACAGCGAGCTGCTTCAGGAAATGGCCGAGGAGGATCAGCGCGCTGAGTATATCGAGCCGCTGCACAATATTCGCACGGCTGGAATCCACCTGCTGGCCGTGATCACCGATGTGCTGGATCTCTCCAAAATTGAAGCCGGCAAAATGGAAATCTATGCCGAGGAGTTCGATCCGCTCACGGTTGTGCGCGAGCTGGTTCCGCTGATTCAGCCCCTGATCAGCAAAAACGCCAATACCCTGGTGGTCAATGTCCCCAGCGTATCCCAGCAGCTCTACACCGACCTGACCAAGTTTCGCCAGGCGTTGTTTAATCTGCTGAACAATGCCGCCAAATTCACCCACCATGGCCAGATCACGCTGCTGGTGCAGCAGCCGGTGCCCGGCTGGATGGCGTTTGTCGTTCAGGATACCGGGATTGGCATGCTGCCCGAGCAGGTTGCCCGCCTGTTTCAGCCCTTCACCCAGGCCGACGCTTCGACCACCCGCACCTATGGCGGCACCGGCCTGGGCCTGACGATTAGCCGCAGCTTCTGCCAGCTGCTGGGCGGCGATATTACGGCGGAGAGTATCTACACCCAAGGCTCAACCTTCACCATTCACCTGCCCGTGGTCGCCCCAGGAACCGCCGCAGGCCCAGCCGGGCACTAATTCTGCACAGGCGTTCTATTTGCGCTTTCAGGGCATGGGCAAAGTCCGCCCCTCACCCCGGCCGCGGCGGCGGCCACCCCTCTCCCTGTGCGCGGGCGAGGGGAAGCAGTGGGGTACAACTGGCCCGAATCGCGACTTTGCCCATGCCCTGTTTGCGCTTTTTGTCAACTTGACACCTAGATTGAATAATCGTATAATACTCTCTTGCGTGACGTAAAAACTCACCATTGATATTCGCGCCTTCTCGGCGACCAATCCGCCGCCACACTCGGCATTGGAATGGATCGTTCGGTCTGGGAGCAACGCTACAGGGTTGTAGAAATTCGTTGCAGGTTGACCTTCCGAGCAGGCTTGCGCAGAGGCTTTATGGACGGGGTACACAAGTTAGCACGCCGCGAACTGTCGTGTTGCGTCGCACTGAACCACCACCAGGTGATGTTTGGTGAGAATGACCCTGCGCTGCCACTTGTGGCGGTGGATCGTCCTGCTTCTCCCGCGCCCACACCCACCCTGATGTAGGTTTTTCTTCCCAGTGCTACGAAACGACAGTCGCTCCGACGGTCGTTTTTTTATGCTTTAAGGCATGGGCATTGGGAGGCTCCGGCAATAAACACAACGCAACGGAATATAACTGAATCAGCACTCTTGAACAGCCCCGCCGATTTGGCGCGGGCTACATATTGTCGTGTAGATCACGGCGTGGAGGGACATGTCAAGTTGATCGAGCAAACCTATGCTGGTTACCTACAGGATCGTTACGGTTTTGCAGGTACTGGGGTTTTGACTGATTTCCTTAGCCGCCACAATGAGCGGTTGCTTTTGGGAGACACGGTTGATCTGGGTGCGTTGGTGGCCCAATATGGCGCACCCCTTGAGGTTTCGTACTGCCCGCTGATTACCCAGCAGGTGCAGAACATGCTTGATTATGCGACGGCTGCGCGAGCGCAGACCGGGTACGCAGGTGATTTTCTGTATGCCTATGCGACCAAAGCCAATTTTTCCGAAGAAGTGGTGCGCACCGCTCTTGGGGCAGGGGCCAACTACGAGACCTCGGCGGCCGCCGATGTTGTGATTGCCCACCACCTCTGGCGCCAGGGCATTCTCCCGGAAGATCGCTATATCTTTTGCAACGGCTCTAAAGAAGATGCCTATATCGATGGCATTGTCGCGCTGCGCCGCGCTGGCTACGAGCGCGTGGTGGCGGTACTCGATGACCTCAATGAGCTGGAGGAGCTGATCGCCCGCTGCGCTGCGCCGATGCTCTTTGGCGTTCGCGAGCGCCACGCCCCCGAGGTGGTCGATCTGGCCCACCCAGGCGGCGAGCGCTTTGGCCTGACCCCGGCCGAGATCGAGCAGGTCGTGGCCCGGCTGGCCGGAACCAGCCACCAGTTGATGGTCTACCACGCCATGGTTGGCTCGCAGATCGAGGACGCGGCGGCCTGGGAGGCCCGCCTGCAGCGCTCGGTGACGGCCTACGCCACGATCGCCGCCCGCGTGCCCGAGATGACGATGTTCAACTTTGGCGGCGGTATGCCGACCTCGGGCTATGACCTGGGCTTTAACTTCGACTACACCGGCTTTTTGAGCAACCTGATGGCCAGCACCGGCCGCATCTGCGCCGACTATGGCGTGGCGGCCCCGCTGATTGTGGCCGAGTGTGGCCGCTACACCGTCGCCAACCACAATGTCTATCTGCTGGAGGTCGGTCGGGTCAAGCAGCAGGGCGCGCTGGAGCCGTGGTATCTGCTGAATGGCTCGCTGATGGTCTCGGCGCCCGACACGCTGATCGTCGATCAGGAGTTTGTGGTGCTGCCACTCGATGGCTGGGACGACGCGATGCAGGGCGTGCGCCTTGGCGGCCGCCGCACCTGCGATTCAGACGACCTGTATCCCCGGCCCAATCGGCCAGCGCTGCCCCTGCCGGCCTTCTGCGAAGGCATGGTGCTGGCGGTGTTCGGGGTCGGCGCCTATCAGTCGATGATCGCTGGCAAGGGCGGGGCGCACCACTGCCTCAACCCGGAGATGCGGCGGATCATCATCGAGCAGGATGGCGACCAGCTGGTGCTCCGCGAGGTGGCGCCCCAGGGCCTGGTGGCCATGATGACGGCGCTTGGCTACAACCGCGAGGTGATCGAGCCAGCTCGGCAGCCGATCCAGCAGCCAATCCGCCTGCCGATCAGCCAGCAGGCCGCGCCGCTGCCGGTGCGTCCGGCCCGCCCAATGCGTCCGGCCCGGCGGCGCCAGGTTGCGCCAGCGCTGCGGCCGAGCTTTGTCGCCCGTCAGTTTGCCGGCAGTGTCTGACTGCACGACCAGTTTCAGCCACAGTCCGGCGCCGCTTCAACCGCTGGCTTTTCGCCAGCGCCCTGCTGACTGCACGACCGCTTCACTCCAGCAAAACAGGCTTCCCACGCGGGAAGCCTGTTTTTGGTTTAGACCCAGGGCCGTGTTCTGGCGCAGGAAGCTGGCAATGGTGGCTTTATCGTGCAGGCAGATCGCCCTCATCGAGTGCTCCTCACGCAGTATCTACCCATTTGTCCAGCGCCCAATCGACCCGGCCAGCGTCCCCAGGGCCGCCCCATCGACGGGGGCTGCCAGCAGCTCAATCGCCTCGCTGAGGATCGCCAGCTGCTGGCTGCTCAGCGGGTTGGCGTTGGTGCCCAGCACGCCCAGCAGCATCGCCACCGCCGCCGGGCGCAGATCGCCGGGGCTGTTGGCGCTGGCCGGGCTGCTGGCCAGCGTGTGCAGGGTTTCGCGGATGGCGGCCCGCGCCCGCGCCCAGTCGATCAGTTCGGGAATCCCCGCGATGCCGCGCACCAGCACGCGCAGGCGGTCTTCGGCCGGGTGGTGGGCGCCGGGAGCTGCCGGGGCCGTGGCCGGGGGAGTCGCTGGCCCTGCCGCGCCGGGCTGGCCGCGCTGCACCAGCCGCAGGATCGCCGGCAGGGCCGCCTTGAGCTGCCCATCAAGCTCGCGGCCGTAGACAATCCAGGCATCCAGGGTCATCCGAAACGGGTCGGGGACCTCGCGGGCGGTCCCGGCCAGATCAGGCAGCGTTTTATAGCTCGAGGTTGCGAAGCGCAGCTCCAGCGCGCGGCCCGTCCCCCGGTCGACCGTCAGCAGCAGATCGGCCGCCTTGACCATTGCGGCCGTCAGGGAGCGGGCGGTGTGCTCCGGGGCCACAATGCTGAGATTCTCCAGGGCGATTTTGGTCTCTGGCTGCCACGAGTCGCCGTCGTGGCCCAGCACGCCCGCCGACTCGACGCTCCAGTCGCTGCCATGCTCCAGCAGATGCCGCCGCAGCAGCGCCGCCGTCATCGGCGCCCGCCCGGTATCGGCGCCGCCAACCACAATGATTTTGGTCATAAGCTATCCCTCAATGAGTAGATGATCCACGAAGAACACGAAGCGCAGTATCCTAACCCCTAACCCCAATACCGTTCAAATAAGGAAATTCGTGGGCATTTTCCCCTCTCCACG
>DAOTUS010000549.1:0-3668 GCA_034437415.1 Herpetosiphonaceae bacterium | reverse complement strand
TGAGCATTGCGTGTGGATTACATAATTTTCGCGTACGTCATCGTTCAACATCCATCGATATAACACCGATAGATATTTTTTTAAATGCTATGGCACTTGAATTCCAATAATGTCTAATAGTCCATCCAGATTTTTTATATTCATCTAGAATGCCAGTAAAGATTATTAATACTATAGAGTTGATATTACAAGGTTCTTTTTGATAGACAGCAAAATTACCATCAAGCGCTAGTATTTGTTGCAATGTTAGTAAACCATCGCGAAGCAAATTCACATTACGCGAGAGTATCGACAAAATCTCGCTCTGTTGAGCATTAACCTCACCTACATAACCTCGGGTCACCAAATCAAGACCTCCACGACAAGGAGTGATACGGGATAGTAAATCAATGGACATCCAATAATATTCCTGAAGCTGTTTCGAGAGCATTACAACCCGATACAACACCAGCGATCCGGCCTCCGCGCCATCCAGCGAAACAACCTCGACCTCCAGCCGCAGTCCGTCGGCATCTACCGCGATCTTCGGCTGACCCGCCGCCAGATCCTCGGCGCTGAGCCAGGGCAGCTCGCGCCCGCCAACCAGATCGGCCGCCCGCACCCCAAGCAGCCGCTCCGCCGCCGGGTTGACGAACCGCACCACGCCGTCCCCATCGCGCACCAGCACGGCATCGGGCAGGGCGTTGAGAATGGCGGGGCTGTCGAGGTTCATCAGGGGTTCGCTTTCACTATTGGGCGGGGTTGGCCCTCTCCCCGTCCGCTTCGCGGCCACCCCTCTCCCTGACCACGGGAGAGGGGAAGCTGGTTTTTGGGATTGAGAGGGGGATTGGGATTAATGATATTCCTTCGTGATTCTTCGTCGGGTACCCGCGTGCGGGTGTCGTGGATCAAGACTTAACCGATCCCCGATCTACCGAAACTGCGTCTCGCTCCACTCGACGAACAGATCCTGCAGGCGCAGCCGCTGGTACTTGCCGGTGGTCGTGACCGGGATCTCCGTGCCGAACAGCACAACCTTGGGGCACTTGGCGCCGGGCATGTGCGCCCGACAGTGGGCCAGCACCTGCTCGGCAGTCACTGTCGCGCCGTCGTCGGTCACGATGTAGGCGCCGACCTCCTCGCCGTACCAGGTGTTCGGGAAGGCCACCGCCAGCGCGGCCCGCACGCCTGGAACCCCCAGCATCACCTCTTCGATCTCGAACGGGCTGTATTTCACGCCGCCGCGGTTGATCAGCTCTTTCAGCCGCCCGGTGATGAAGACGAACTGGCGGCCCTGCTCGTCGCGCTCGATAAAGCCCTCGTCGCCGGAGCGGAACCAGCCGTGCTTGAAGGCTTCGGCGTTGGCGTCGGGGCGCTGGAAGTAGCCCAGCATCACGTTATGGCCCCGGATGACAATCTCGCCCTTTTCGCCCGCCGGAAGCTCCTGCCCGGCCGGATCGTGGATCGCCATCTCGTTGGGCCAGATTGGCACGCCGATGCTCGGGTAGCCGAGGTCGTTCATCCAGTGGCGATACTCGGCCTCGGAGAGGTCGATCGGCAGGAAGCACGAGTAGCAGGTCGACTCCGACAGGCCGTAGCCGTGCAGCACCCGCACGCCAAACTGGTCGGTGAAGCGCCGGGCCAGGCTCACCGCCAGGGTGCCCGCGCCACAGATTAGGTAGTGCAGGCCGCTCAGATCGAGCTGGCTGGTGTCGCCGTGGGCCTCGCAGAGATACTGCAAAATCGTCGGCACGACCGAGACAATGTTGACCTGCTCGTCGCTCACCCGCTGCCAGAACGTGCCCGCGCTGAAGCCCCGGTTGAGCACCACCGAGCTGCGCGCCAGCATCGGCGTGATCAGCGTCACGACAATCCCGTTGACGTGGTGGATCGGCAGAATACACATCATGCGGGTGCTTGCGCCAACCTGATGCCAGCGCACAATCCCGGTGCAGTCGGCCAGCAGATTGTAGTGGCTCAGCTGCACGCCTTTGGGCGCGCCGGTGGTGCCCGAGGTATACACCAGCAGCGCCTCATCCTCCAGGCCAGGCGCGTGGGCGGGGTTAAAGGTGCTGGACTGCGCCGCCAGGAGCTGATCAAACCCGGCGTCCTGAACCAGAATATGCTCCAGGTTGGCCGCCTCGGCCTGCAGCGAGCGGGCGCGCTCGGCGTACTCCGGGCGGGCCAGCAGCACCCGCGCCGCCGTGTTGCGCAGAATATAGGCGATCCGCGTGTCGTCCTCGCCGACATTCTGTGGCGCGACGGTGGCCCCAATCAGCCAGCAGGCCATATAGGTCGCCACGGTATCGGGGTGATTGTAGGCCAGGGTTGCGACGCGCTCGCCGTGCTGCACGCCATATTCATTCACCAGCAGATTGGCGATCTGGGCGGCGCGGGCAAATAGGCCGGCATAGGTCCAGCGGCTGGTCTCGGCGGGATGATCGTTGAAGTAGGCCAAAAACTCGCGCTCGCCCTCCTGCTGCGCCCGCGTCGTCAGCAGCTCGGCCAACGAGCGCCACTCGACCAGATGCTGGTCGGGCGGAACATTCTGGTAGGTTCGGGCGGCCCGAATAGTGTTCTGGGTGATCGAATCCAGCTCAGGGTGCGGCATTGCACGAAATCTCCTTGTGGAAAGTGAACGTCTGCGCGCATTATAGCAGAGGGCGATCAGGCCGATCGTCGCCAGCGCAGCGCGGCCAGCCAACGCGGGCAAACCACTGTGCTACAATATTCACACGTTCTGGTTGGGAGGAAACTATGCTGCGAACATTGCGCCGGGTGCGCCTGACTGAAGTGCAACTGCTGATCACCGTACTGCTGTTTTTTGCCGCCGGCTATGTGCTGGTGATTGCGACCGGCCAAAATCGAACCCGGCTGGATGTGCTGACGGTGCCGAGCGTGCTGAATATTCTCTGGCCCTCGTCGCTGCCGCTGCTGCTGTACCTGATGGTCAGCGCTGGCCTGTCGTACCGCAGCCCCAACGCCGATCAGCTGCTGCTGCCGCTGGTCGCCCTACTCTCGGGGCTGGGGCTGATGTTTACCGCTCGGATCGAGCCGGTGCTTAATCGTGATTTTATCGACCGCAACGGCGATCCAATCTATGGGGCAATCGCGGCTAAACAGTCGCTGTTTGTCACCATGGGCGTGATTCTGCTGGTGCTGATGGTGTTTGTGGACTGGGATCGCTGGATCTTTATTCGCTTTTTCCGCACCAGCATGATGGACTGGCTCAAAAATCACCGCTGGACCTGGATGATTCTGGGCGTGGGCCTGATGGTGCTGACCTTTGCGATCGGGGTTGACCCCAACGGCAGCGGCGTGAAGGTCTGGTTCCAGCTCCCCGGCGGCTTCCTCTTTCAGCCGGCCGAGCTGCTCAAAATCATTCTGGTGATCTTCCTGGCCTCGTATCTGGTCGAGCACCGCGAGGTGGTGGCGGCGGGCTATCGGATTGGCCGGATTACGGTGCCGCCGCTGCCCTACCTGGTGCCAATGGGCGGAATCTGGCTGCTGGCGATGGGCCTGATCGTCAAGCAAAGCGACCTTGGGGCGGCCCTGCTGCTCTTTGGGATCTTTGTCGCGATGCTGTATGTCGCCACTGGCAAGGCCTGGTACGCCGCCTTCAGCTTCGGCGCCTTCGCGGTTGGCGCGTTTGTAATGTACCAGTTCATTGGCAAAGTCCAGGAGCGGGT
>DAOTUS010000548.1:0-27473 GCA_034437415.1 Herpetosiphonaceae bacterium | reverse complement strand
CCAAAAAAGACGGGAACAGTATCGCTCATTCATGCTAAAAATAAGCATTTGCTCGCCTATCATGGGGCTTTTTTGCTCAAAAATGGACACTATAGATTTAGATGCGATTGCCCTGGCAGAATAGACGGGGCATCTCGACAACCAGACCCTGGCATGGCATGATGTGGGTATTAAAAACAAACCAGCACACACCAGGGGGTTGTCATGGCTATTCTACCCGATCTGTCAATGGAGTCGTCCGATCCGTCAATGGAGTCGTCCGATCTGCCGCCGCTTCCGCCGCTCATCCTGCTGCTCCTCGGCCGCTGGTGGGCGACCATCCTCGCCTGGCTGACCGCCCACATGGAGCGGCGCCTGCTCGCCCGCTGTCGTCACCATCCGCTCGTCGCCCTCGCCCAGGTCTACGACCCCACCCCGGTCGTCCAGGCCTGCGCCGCCTTCCACCATCAGGCCGGCCCCGGTGCCCCGCCGACCTTTCCCGTCGCCCTGCTCGTGCGTGCCGAGATCGTCCGCGCCTGGCATGCGGCCTGCTCTGACCGCCAGCTCGAACGCCTGCTGACCACCGACCTGCTCTGCCGCTGGTTTGTCGGCCTGCCGCTCCTCGCCCCCGCCCCCGACCACGCCACCCTCAGCCGCTTCCACACCTGGCTCGCCGCCCACCAGCCGGCCGCGTTGTTTGATCATGTCCTCGCCACCCTTGACGCCGCCGACCCCGAGGACCCCGCCGGGGACCCCGCAGGGGTGACGCCCCAGATCGCCGATACATTTGCGCTCCATACGCCCGCCGCCGCCGTCAGCCCGCGCATCCTGCTGGCCCACCTCCCCGGCCGTGGTTGCCCGCTGATGGGTGGCTACGAGCTGCCAGTCGGCCGTGTATATCCGCACATCGGCGGCGCCGCCCCGCACCTGGACGGCCTGGCCAACGAGGCGGAAGGGCACCGAGTAGAAGGCCTGGTTGAACACGACGTAGCAGTCGCGGGCCACCGTGGCCCCCTTCCATGCCGCCAGGTCATAGGGGCTGGTGGGCAGCGCCTGGAGGGCCGGCTGTTCGGTGGTGCGGAACTGAACCAGCGGGATGTGTTTGGTCGTGCCGTGGGTGCGCTGCCCCGCCGTGGTCTGGCACCAGGTCAGCACGTCCTGGTTGGCCTGGCCGAGCGTGGTCGGCGTCCGGCCACCGAGGAAATTCCGCTTCACGAAGTGGACCCCGCTCTCAACTTTGCCCTTGTGTCCCAGAGGGAACCCCGGCGTGCGTGGTCGGCACGGTGCAACGAGAAAACGGGGACCCTTTGGGTGAATGCTCGGCACATTCGCGGTAGGCGTGTTGGATCTGGGGATCGTCCACGTCGGCATGGGTGACGCCCGCCTTGAGGTTGTCGAGCACCACACGGTGGGGGACGCCGCCAAAGAACTCGAAGCCGTCACCCAGAGGGTCCCCGGTGGAGTAGCAGCCAGGTCGCGACGGACTGATCCCAGACAAACTCGACGTACATAAAGCGGCTCCAGGCCAGCACCATGACGAACGCCCACGCCTTGCGGAGCGCCCCGGTGGCCGGATCGATCATCCGCCCGGCGTAGCCAAAATCGACCTGGGCCTCCTGGCCGGGCGGGGTCTCGACGCGGACGGTCACGTCGGGCTGGGTGGGCGTGAGCTGCGTGAGAAAGCGATACACGGCCGAGAGGGAGCCGGTAAAGCCACGCTCACGAAGGCGTTCACGGATGGCAACGCCCAGATCGCCGGCGGCATGCAGCTCTCCGACGGCACAGTGCGCAACTATGTGAGCGCCATCCTGACCAAGCTCGATGTGGCCGACCGCACCCAGGCGGCGGTGCTGGCCCTGCAGCTCGGCCTTGTCGCCCATCGCTGATCGACGCTAGGGCTGCTCCAGAATGCTTTGCAGCTGCTTGACAACCTCAATCAGCTCAGCGGCGCTAATGTGCTCGGCCCCAGCCGGGCGGGCGGTGGCGGGCAGCTGGGTGAGCTGGGCCAGCGCATTCCGATAGCAGCGCTGGGCATCGGCGATGCGGCCCTTTTGCCGCCAGATATGCCCCATCCCAAGGGTTCCCATCACAAACGTGCGGTCAAGATAGATCGTCCGGCGGTAGGCCGCCAGCGCCCCGTCAAAATCGGCCTGGTGCTCGCGAATTTGCGCCAGCAGATAGTGGGCCCGCACCAGCAGCGGGTCGCGCTTGAGCATGCGCTCGCAGAGCACCTCGGCCTCCGGCCAGCGCCCCTGGTTGGCCTCCTGCTGCGCCTCCGTGAGCAGCTCCAGCAGCGAGACCAGCTCGGCGGCCTCGGCGAGCGGCGTGGGCGGCAGGTTGGCTGGGCCGATTGGGAGCCGTGGCGGGGGCGGCGCGGGGGCGAGCGCGGCGCGCTGGGCGGCGCGGAGAGCGGGGATCTCCGCGATCCTGGCGGCCGGGCTGCTGAGCGGCGGCGGCAGCCCCGGCAGCCCGGAAAAGAACACCGGCGCGCTGATCGGCTTGCGATACACCACCGTGTCGGGGAAATTATGCACCTCGAAATCTCGATAGATGCTGGCCTGCGGCTCGGAGTGGCCGACAATCAGCCAGCCGCCCGGGGTTAGGGCGTGATACAGCCGCTGCACGACCTCGCGGGTGGTGGCCTCATCGAAATAGATCGTCACATTGCGGCACAGAATCAGGTCCATCGCGCAGGTGCCGTTGGTCACGCTGGGATAACCGGGATCGACCAGGTTCAGGCGGGCGAAGCGGACCATCTGGCTGATCGCTGGCTTCAAGCGCCAGCGATTCTGCTCGGGCTGAAAGTAGCGGTCGCGCACCGCCTCGGGGGTGTCGCGAAACGACCACGCGCCATAGACCGCCGCCTGGGCCCGCGCCAGAAACGCCGGGTTGATATCGGTCGCCAGCAGGCTCGCCTGCCAGCCGGTGTGCTGCTTGAACACCTCGCTCAGCTCGATGGCGATCGAATAGGGCTCCTCGCCGGTCGCACAGCCGGCGCTCCAGATCCGCAGCTGCTGGCTCATCTCGCGGCGGCTCATCAGATCGGGCAGGATCGCGCGGCGCAGCGCCATAAACTGAGGCTGGTTGCGAAAAAAATAGGTCTCGCCAATCGTCAGATGGGTGATTAGGGTGTCCCAGATTGAGCTGCCGCTGGCCAGCTCGGCATAGAGCTGATCGAGGTCGGCGATCCCGCTCTCCTGGCTGGTCAGCCGCAGCCCTTGCGCCAGATCGGCGCGTTTGTTGGTTGGGTAGGCCAGGCCACAGCGCTCCCGCAACAAGGTTTGGTAGCGTGCATACTGCTGGTCATCGATCTGAAAATCCATCGTGTTCACCTGCGCGAAATATGCTGAGTAATCATTGCGGCCAGCTCGTCGAGCGCGCCAACCTGCTGCACGGCGTTGGCCTGAACCGCCGCCTGAGGCATTCCATAGACAACGCAGCTGGCCTCATCCTGGCCCAGAGTCTGGCTGCCCGACTGGCGCATTGCCGCCAGCCCGCGGGCGCCATCATCGCCCATGCCCGACAGAATCAGGCCGATCGCCCGCGGCCCATAGGTCTGGGCCACCGAGTGAAACAGCAGATCGGCGCTGGGGCAGTAGGCCGCCACCTGGGAATCGCCGCTCTGCACCGTGACCCAGCCGCGCCGCCCGACGATCAGGTGGTGGTTGGCTGGGGCGACGTACATCTGCCCAGGCTGCAGCCGCTGCTCGCCCTGGACCACCGTCACCAGCAGCGCGGTGACGCTGCTCAGCCAGTCGGCCAGCGACTGGACAAAGTTGCGGGCAATATGCTGAACCAGCACGATCGGCAGGGGAAACGCTGGCCCCAGCGCGCTCACAACCCGCTGGATCGCGCTCGGCCCACCGGTTGAGGCGGCGATCGCCAGCAGCTCGTAGCCCTGGCCCTTCGCCAGGCTGGCGGGCACGCTGGCAATCGGCGGACGGCTGGAAAAGCGCGTCACCACCGGCACCCCGGCCATCACCTGGAGCGTTTTCAAAAACAGCCCACAGTCGCGCTCGTAGCTGAGCGCGGTCTGGCCCCCAGGCGCCTGGATCGCCGTCAGCGCCCCGGCGGCCGTAGCGGCAGCGGTGATCGCCGGGCTGACCTCGGCGCAGAACAGGACCACCGGGGCCGGGCAGACCTGCATCACCTGCCGAGTGACCGCAAAGCCATCGGCGCCAAGCACCTGGGTGTTCATGGCGATCACGTCGGGCCGCAGCCGGGTCGCCGCGTCGAGCGCGTCGCTGCTATTGCTGACGACGCCAGCCAGGGTCAGATAGCCGACCGTCTCGATTAGCGCGCTCAGCAGATGGCGCTGCGAGTGCATGCTCTCGACCAGCAGCACCCGCACTGGCACGCTCGGATCGGCTCGTCTCATAGCTGGGTGGGCCGATCGAGCGCCGGAGTCATCGCGAGCAGCGCTGGAAAATAGAGCAGCAGAATCGGGCCGGCCGCAGTCGAGACAACCTGGTCTAAAAACGTCCCGACCGAGCGCCGATCCAGGCTGGTCGCCTGGCTGACCGCCAGCTGCTCCACCCCGGTGACCCGATCGACCAGCAGGCCAAGCTCGGGCTGATTTGCGCCAGCCAGCAGCACCTGGCTATCGAGGCTGGCGGAGTGGGGCAGGCCGACCATGATCCGCCCATCGATGACGGCAACATAGGTGCCCCGGCGGTTGAGCAGACCGCACAGCCCGACGGCGGCGCCAGCCAGCTCCAGCAGGGCGGGCAGCGCCACGACCTCGCGCACCAGATCGACCGGCAGCGCATAGCGCTGGGGGCCGATCTCAAAGACCACCAGCTGCATGGTCGGGCCACTGGCGGCGGGCTGGGCCGGCCGGGCCGCAGGCGGATGTTGGGCTTCAGCAAGCGCCATAGCTACCTCAAATCCAGATCCGCAAGGTCAGCAGGGGGTGGCCAGCGGCGTGGCTAAACGTCGCCTCGTCGAGCAGCTGCCGGGCCGAATCAATGCTGATCTCGCGTTCGAACTCAACATACGACGGGTGCGGCTGCTGGTCGGGCTTCTGACAGACGACATCCATGGCGCGCCGCAGACCAACCGGGTGAACCAGAATGGAAAACACCATGCTCCAGTGGTGGGTCAGCAGATCGCGGGCGATATCGCTGATCGCCGCCGTAATTCGGGCCTGCTGGACCAGGCTGAGCTCAAGGCTCCGGGCGACCTCGCGAATCGCCTGGCGCAGCACCACCACATCAAATTCTTTATTTACGATGTATTCCTGATCGTCAGTACGTATCATCATCGCTCGCACCTTTGAAATACTAAAACGTGCATACAATCCTCACAAAATATTTAAGTGGCGCAACGACTCGACCAGATTCCGCTCGGCAAAGGCATCTTTCGGGATGTAGTCATCGGCGCCGACCTGTAGGCCTTGCAGCGTATCGGCGGCCTGATCGTGGCGGGTGAGCATCACCACTGGGATATGGGCGGTCTGGGGGTCGGCTTTCAAGGCCCGGCACAGGGTGTAGCCGTTCATCTCGGGCAGCTCGACATCGAGCACAATCGCGTCGGGCCGCTGCTGCTGGGCGGCTTTCAGGCCCGCAGTGCCGGTCTCGGCCACCTCGACCACCAGGCCATAGCGCTGCAGCTCGAGCTGAATGCGAATCGCTTGGGTGCGACTATCTTCAACGATCAAAACATGCTTGGGCATATCCAATCCCTTCCTCTAAATCAGCTGCTTGATGGTATCCAGCAAAACCTGTTGATCAAAGTTGCGTTTGACGATATAGGCATCGGCGCCGACGGCGATCCCGCGCTCCCGATCGGCGGCGGTATCCAGCGATGTGACCAGGATAATCGGCAGGTGCTCCATGTGTTCGTCGGCGCGCAGCTGGCTGGTCAGCTCAAAGCCGTTCAGCCGGGGCATATCGATGTCGCTGAGCAGCACATCGCAGCCGCCATTCGCCAGCATGACGCGCAGGGTCGCCAGCGCCTCGACCCCATCGGCGGCTAGCGTGACCACATACCCGGCGGCCTCGAGAATGTTTTTTTGCAGCGTGCGCGTGGTCAGCGAGTCGTCAACCACCAGCACGCGGTGGACCCGCGCGGCCGCCTGCGGCTCGGGGTGGGCCAGCAGCGGGTGGCGCAGCCCCAGCGCGCCGCGCACAACATCGACGACGTCGATAATCGGCACAACCGCGCCGTCGGCCAGAATGGTGGCGCTGGAGATAAAGCGCACCCGGCGCAGCGGGGTCGGCAGCCGATGGATGACCAGCTCCTGCTCGCCAAGCACCGCATCGATCATACAGGCGACCTGGCGCTCGTTGGTGCCGAGCAGCACCGCCAGGCCCGCCTGGGCGGCCAGCAATTTCGCCAGCGGCCGGGGCGCGGAGCCCTCCAGCACATCGGCCAGGTGAATGATCAAGGTCGGCTTGCCCTGATATTTGATCGTTGGCCGGCCTTCGACCACAAATACATCGCGGGGCTGAACCGCCATAATCTGCTGCACCGCATCCAGCGGCAGCACATACTGGGCCTGCCCAACCCGCAGCAGCAGGCTTTGGGCACTGGTCAGCGACAGCGGTACGCTCAGCCCAAAGGTCGAGCCGCGCCCAGGCACGCTTTGCAGGCTGATCTGGCCCTGAATACGCTGGATCTGAGCTCGGACAATATCTAGCCCCACGCCCCGCCCAGACAGCGCGTTGACGGTCGGCCGGGTGGAAAACCCCGGCAGGAAGATGATATCCAGCAGCTCGGTGGTGCCCATCACGCTCAGCTCGGATTCGGGATACAGGCCCAGCGTCAGTGCCCGCTCGCGAACCGCCGCGAGATCGATGCCCGCGCCATCGTCTTCGATCACCACCCGCAGCCGATCGCCGCTGACCCGGCTGAGCACGCTGATGCGGCCCTCCGGCGGCTTGCCCTGGGCCTCGCGGGCGGCGGGCGTTTCGATGCCGTGGTCGACCGCGTTGCGTACAATGTGGAGCAGCACGTCGCTCAACGACTCCAGCACCTGCCGATCGGCCTCGGCCGCCCCATCGTCGACAACCAGATGCACCAGTTTGTCCGCCGAGCGGGCCATCTCGCGCACCTGAAGCCGCAGCGGATTCAAAATCGTGGTCAGGGGCAGCATGCGGGTGCGCCGAATCTGGTCGTGCAGCCGATCGGTCACCGTCACCAGGCGGGCCTGATCCTCGCTGCTGTCGCGGATATGCCCGGTCAGCCGCCGCTCCAGGTCGCTGATCAGCGTATCGGCGTGGCGGAACGCTTCGACCAGGGCGTTGACATCGCGCTCGGCGAACAGGCCGGCCAGCTGCGGGCTGGCGCTGCGGCTGGTGGTAAAGCCCTGGCGGCCCTCGAGATAGTGGACCGTCGGCTGAAGCGTCTCCAGCAGCGACTCCAGCCGCGTGACGATCGGGCGTACCTGCCGGGCGGTGCGGCGCCAGCGGGCCGGTACATCGGTCAGCGCCTGGGTCTGGCGGGTGCGCTGCTGCGCCCGCACGGTGTAGGCCAGCAGCTCGCCAGTCTCGTTGAGCAGCGTGTCCAGGGTGGCGACGGGAATTCGCACCGACACCAGATCGAGCTTGCCGAGGCTGGCCCCGGCGCTCGGATCGCTGGCGCGCCCGGCCGTATCGTCGGCTGGCGCAGGCTGATCTTCCGCCAGTTCGATGGCTGGCGGCGCTGCGAGCGGCTCAATCGCGTTGGTTGGCGCCAGCGTGATCGGCTCGGGCAGCACATCGGCGAGGGCCACCATCACGCTGGCGTAGGCCGCGATGCTGACCGGCTCGCCGGCGGCAACCTGGGCCATCAGCGTCCCAATCACGCCGAGCGCCGCATAGATCGGGTCGCAGATCGACGGCGTCAGCTCGAGCTGGTTCTGGCGCACCGCGCTGAACAGATCCTCCATACAGTGGGCGATCTGCTCCACCTCGATCTGGCCGGCGGCGCGGGCGCCACCCTTCAGGCTGTGGGCCTCGCGAAACAGCCGATCGATCAGCGCTTTGCGCTCGGCGGCGGCCGGGCGCTGCTCCAGCTCCAGCAGCCGCTGGGCGATTGCCTCGCGATGCTCGGCCTGCTCGGCCTGGAAGGCCGCCAGCACTTGAACCATAATTTGGGCGTCTGTCAGCATTGGCTACCTTTTAGTGGCTAGTAGTTCGTCAGCCGTGCGTTGATCAGCGTTGGCTGAGCCTGTCGAAGCCCGTCATGTGGCTTCGACAGGCTCAGCCAACGGAAACTCCCGGTATCCATCCCTACAGCCGATACAGCGCGACGGCCTGCTGGAGCGAGCGGGCCAGCGTGTGCAGCTCCTGGGCGGCCTGCTCGGCCTGGCGGGTGCTGGCCAGCGTCTGGGTGGTGGCCTGCTGGATCGCCGTCATCGCCTGGCCGATCTGGTCCATGCCCGCCGTCTGCTGCTGGGCCGCCGCCGCCATCTGCACGTTCGACTGCGCCCCAATCTCAACCTCGGCGGCGATCCGATGGATCACCTGCCCGGCGTCGTGGGCCAGCCGGGCGCCGACCTCGACGCCTTTGGTGCCCTCGTCGGTCACCAGCACCGCGTTGTTGGTCGCCCGCTGGATCTCGCCCAAAATCTCGCGCACCTGGGCGGTGGCCGCCTTGGAGCGCTCGGCCAGGTCGCGGACGTGCTGGGCGACCACGGCGAAGCTCTTGCCCTGCTCGCCAGCGCGGGCGGCCTCGATCGCGGCGTTGAGCGCCAGCAGGTTGCTCTGGTCGGAGAGCTGGTTGACCGTGGTGATAATGTCGCCGATGGTCTGGGTCTGCTCGGCCAGGCCAAGAATCGTCTGGGCGATGCTCTCGACCCGCTGGCGGATCTGGCCCATCCCGCTGACCGTCTCCTCGACCGCCTGGGTGCCCTGGCGGGCGGCACTGAGGGCATTCTGGCTATCGCGGGCGACCTGCGAGGCCTGCTGGGCGGTCTGGGTGGCGATCGCCTTGATCTCCTCGATCGTCGTGGAGGTCTGCGAGATCGCCGCCGACTGCTCGTTGGCCGAGGCGGCCTGCTGGGTGGTGGCGGCCAGGATCTCGGCGGCCATTGCGCCAATGTTGCTGGCGGCCTGCTGCACCTGCGAGGTGATCTTCTGGAGGTCGGCGACCATCTCGTTCAGGCCGCTGCCAAGCTGCCCCAGCGCCCCGTTCTGGGTCACGGCAATCCGCCCGACGAGATTGCCCTGGGCCACATTTTGAACGAAGCTCAGGTACTCGGCGACAGTGCGCTCCAGGTTCTCGCGGCTGGATACCTCGGCCTGGCGCAGATCGCTCTCGACCTGGCGGGCGCTGGCCTCGTTGGCCTGGCTCGTCCGCAGGTTATCGGTCATCAGGTTGAACGAGTTCGCCAGCGCCCCCAGCTCGTCGCCGCTGCTGACGCTCACAATCCTGGTCAGGTCGCCGTTGGCCACCGCATTGGTGCCCGCCGCAATCGTGCCGATGTTGCGCGCCAGCACCGAGGAGATGATGAAGCCCACGCTCAGCGCAAACACAACCGCCACGCCAGCCAGCACCAGCAGCAGAAAGCGTGAGGAGCTGTAGATCGAATCGACCTGCTGGAGGGCATCGTTGGCCTGCCGATGATTTTCCTCGATCAGGTTATTCAGCTCAGTGTCTAGTTGATTGTAGCTATCCTCCGACCTATTGAACTCAACCAGCGCCTGCGTAACATTGTTTTCACGCGTGAACGGCAGAACATCAGTCCTAAAACGATTGATATAGATCGGCAACTGCTGCTTGATTGCACTGTAGATTGCCCGCTCATCGTCCTCGACCAGGAGTTGTTCATAGTCCTGGATCAGCGTGGTAGTTTGTTGTTCAATCTGCGTGATCTGTTGTTCAATCAGGCCACGGTTGCTGGCATCGGTGCTGGCGATATGGGCAACCTGCAGGGCGCGGTGCTCGTGGACTTTAGCATCAAGCTCGGCGGCGATATTCAGAGCTGGCACAATATTCGTGCCGAGAAAATCAGCCTGCTTCTGAATCTGGCCCAGCTCGATCACCGCGAAGATACTCATCGCAACCAGCAGGGTGACACAAAAGGCGAACGCGGCCAGCAGTTTCATTCGGATGGACAGGCGCATTGGTGGCTCCTTAAAGGCTTATCTCAGCGCATTCGTGAGCGGCAGCGCCGCTTCAACCAACGCACAGAACTGCGCCCGATCGGTATATTTGCTGATCAGGCACTCGGCGCCCAGGCGCATGGCCCGCACGCGGTTCTGCTCATCCGCGTGGTTGGTCAAGATGGCGATCGGGGTGTGCTGGGTGCGCTGCTCGCGCTTCAGGCAGGCCAGAATATGAAACCCGCTGATGGTCGGCAGCTCGATATCCAGCAGGATCAGGCGCGGATTTGAGTGGCGGGCCTGGAGCAGGCCCTCGGCGCCATCGTGCACGACATCGACGCTGTAGCCAAGCTGGTTCAGCCAGAGCTGAAATTGCTGGGCCTGGGTTGGGCTATCTTCAATCAGTAAAATATCGGCGTTGTGGGGAAGCATGGGCCCTCCTAGCCAGTGCTATCAGCATCAACAACAAGTCGCGGATCGTTGACCAGCCGCGCGGCATCCAGCACGATGGCCATGGTGTGGTCGAGGCCGCGCACCCAGGCCACCGCCCGCCCGGTCTGCTGTGAGATCAGGCCCATCAGCTCGTGGTCGCCCAGCCGCACCTCATCGACCCGGTCGGTGAGCAGGGCGAGCTCGCAGCCGTCGATCTGCAGAATCAGCCCGATGGCCTCGGGGTGGGGCGGGGTCTGCGGGGTGTCCAGCAGCGGGCGGATATCAATAATGCTGAGGAGCTGGCTGCGCACATTGGCCAGCCCAACCAGAAAGCTAGGGGTGCTTGGCAGGCGGGTGTAGGCGCGCAGCGGATAGATCTCGCGCACCCAGCGGGCCGCGACCGCATAGCGACTTTCGCCCAGCGAAAAGACCACCAGCTCCTCGCCGCCCTGCTGATCGGTCTGCACCTGCTCCTGGGCCAGCATCTGCGCCCGCTCGGCCAGAATCCGCTGAACGATCGCGCTCTGAGCATCCACACTATCCATCGATCCCCACCTCACGCCGATTGATTCGTGCCGTTACTATAGCGTTCTCTACCATTCAGCACTATCAGGGAATCCCTGAGATCTAGGCCGAGTAGTAGAGAAAAGCACGATCGCCCATGGAGCACCCATGGGCGATCGTGCTTCGGTCAGCCGCCTTCGGCGCTAGGATTTCGGTAGGTCTACATGCCCCCGGTCAACAGCAGCCGGGCCAGCCGCTCGCCGCCGACCAGATCCGACAGATGGTGGAGCTGGTTATTCTCGTAGGCCTGATTGAACAGCGCCACATCGAGGGCCAGAACCTTGCGAAAGGCCCGCAGCGCCAGCTCCGGCTGCGAGCCTTTCGCAGCAGTCTCCTCGCCATAGGGCATAATCACATCGAGCATCGCCAGCGGATAGCGGACCGGCAGCCCGATCCGCACGTGAATCGCGCCGATCCCCAGCCGATGATTGGCATAGGTCTCGTCATACGTGCCGCTGAACAGATCGGTAAACCAGTCCGCCAGCATCGAGTTCAGCCGCTCGTCGCTGGCCCCCTCCAGATACTCCAGGGTGGCCGAGTGCGCCCGCAGCCGGACATAAAAATCGGCGGTCATCTGCCGAGAAACGGCCTTGGCCTGCGGCTGGAGGGCGGCCAGGGCGGCGGACTCTTCCGCCGTCACGCCCATCATCGCCACAAGCTCGGTCAAAATATCGGTCCCTTTGATCGCCCAGCTGGCATGGTTCCCGCTCATACGATGCTCCTTATTATGTTCAAAAATACAACAGCGGCCAAGAGTGTCGGCCTACGCGCCCATTGCGGCGGCGATCAGATATCCGGTATCGCGGGCCTCCAGCCGAATCATGCCGAGGTTGGCCTGGGGTCGCAGAATAATCGCCAGCACAATCTGTGCATTGACCGGCACCACCACGAGATAGCCGTTATCGGCGTGAATAATCGCCTCCTGGGCCTTGCCAATTTTCAAATCGTTGACTACCCGCGTGGTGACACCCATCATCGTGGCCGAGATCGCACCCACCCGATCGGCGTTGACATCCGCCGACATGCGCGAGCCAAGGAGCATGCCATCGCTGCTAATCACGGCGGCGCCAGTGACATCGGACGAGTTGTTGGCGATCAAGAGATCGAGGGCGCTGTTAATTTGTTCAGAACGACTAGCCATTGACGGACTCCTTTACTACATTTCTAAAGTCAGACTATGAAACACTATTCAGCGGTAGCGGACACCATATCGACGCGCTCTAGGAGCGTCAGCAACACATCGCGCACCGAGGCGGGATCGCTGGCAATACACGGAACAACCGGGATGCTCAACGGAATGCCCAGGCGCCGCCGAATATAGCTTGGCGGCAGCGAGCTGGGGTCATCCTGTTTGTTGGCGGCCACGACAAACGGGGCCGAGGTAATGCTGGCAAAGCGCTGGACCAGGTGCGCGGTTTCAACAAAATGGGCGGGCCGACAGCTATCCATCAGCACAATATAGCCCAGACATCCCTCGGCCAGCACCTCCCACATAAAATCAAAGCGTTCCTGCCCAGGGGTGCCAAAAAGAAATAACTTATGCTCACTATCGATGGTCAAAATCCCGTAGTCCAGCCCGACGGTGGTGTGGGTCTTAATCATTTTCTCTTCAAGATTGGTAACAATCGCCTCGGTATCAATCACCTCGACTTCACTCACGCTGCGAATAAACTGGGTTTTGCCAGCCGCATAGGCGCCGGTTATCACTATTTTATAGTTGCCCATACGCTCCTCTTAGACTGCCACGCGGCGCAGGCGATCTTTGATGGATTGGACGAGGCTGCGCATTCGTTGCTGCGGAACCAGCTTGTTGGCGTCGGTCGGGCTGGGCAGCATAATCAGCGGTTTGGCCTCGGGGAGGACCATATCCGCTCGAATTTCGACCAGGTTCAGGGCCAGGAGCCGATTGATAATCCCGATGGTTTGGTCGAAGGACAAGCCAATGGCACCCACAACCTCGTCCACCGTGGTTTCCAGCACCAGCTGGCTCAGCACGCGCCAGTCATCAAGCGTCAGCGAGATCTGGGTTTCTTCTCCGGCCAGCCGCGGCACCAGCCGCAGCGCCGTGCTTCCGGTAATCCGAGGACAGGCCGGAAGCCGAGATTGCTGCTCGTGGCGCCGGAGACCTTCAATAATCAGCCAGTCGGTCGAATGGGTAATGTGAATCTGATATGATTCCGGCGGTTGCGGATGCAGGAATTTGAAGACGCCATCCTCCCAGTGCAGCAGCGTAAAGACCGCTTCTTCGCCAGCGTGAATCGGCGCATTGGTGGACTGCGCCAACACCACCGCATTGATGATCGCGCCATCCAAAAACCACAGCATCGCTTTGTAGGGGCTCTGCGAAAGCAACAAGCGCCCGGTTTTGCGGCCACTCTGAAACACATGCATCAGGTCAATAAGGGGCATATCGTTAAGGGTGCCTTCTAAAGCCATAATCGTATCTCCTGAGCTAGATGCATTACTGTAAAGTGGATTTAGCGTATTGCGTGCTTTATTGACGTGTCTAAATAGAATTTAATAAATTATTTTAATATTCTGAATATATATTAATAAAGATATCTATTAGCAAAATAGTCCATTCAGGTTGAATTTTATTGACGTTAGGAGTAATTTTTCCTCTTCTGCTACTATAACGACCTCTAGCGTTCGGCGCTATCAGGGAATCCCTGAGATTTAGGCCGAATAGTCATGAGGTTTTGGGCAACAAAATGCGGCTCCTTGGGCGCAGGAGCCGCAGTGAGGCGTGAGGGGAATTTTTAATTGCCGTCGACAATCACCCCAGTGCGCAGGGCATAGCGGACCAGCCCGGCGATATCGAAAATCCCCAGCCGCTGCATCAACTGGGCGCGGTGGGTCTCCACCGTCTTGACGCTGATCACCAGCGCCTGGGCCATCTCCTGGGTTGTGTGGCCCTCAGCGATCAGCTGCAGGATCTCGCGCTGGCGGGGCGTCAGCTGCGCAACCGCCTGCAGGTCATCGTCAGGATCCTCGACCCGCCGCATATAGTCGGCAAGGTGGGTTGCCACCGTTGGGCTGAGATACTGCTGGCCCTCGGTCACCGCGCTAATCGCCAGGGCCAGCTCCACTTTGCCCGATTCCTTCAGCAGATAGCCCGCCGCCCCGGCCCGCAGCGCCTGCATGACATACTCTTCGTTGGCGTACATCGACAGCATAATCACCTGAATGTGCGGATACTGTTTGTGGATTTGCGCCGTCGCCTCCAGGCCGTTCATCTCTGACATCGCAATATCCATAAAGATCAGGTCGGGCTGGAGCTGCTCCAGCAGCAGCAAGGCATCGCGGCCGTTGCTGGCCTCGTGGACCGCGCCAACCTGTTCCAGTTTGCAGAGCAGTTCGCGCATGCCGGCCCGGACCAGCTCGTGGTTCTCCACCAGCAAGATGCTGAGCGGTTTCATACAACTCCTCATTCCCTTCAATTTAGCGGCGGTTTTTGCGCCGATCTAACGGATGATCCCCCAGGGGGAAATCGGCCTGCACTCTGGTTCCGGCGCCTGGCGTGGAGGTGATGACACATTTACCGCCAAGTAACACCGCGCGCTCCTGCATTCCAAGCAGGCCAAAGCTGCGGCCGGCCAGCGCCTGCTGCTGGGCGATATCCAGATTGAACCCAACCCCATCGTCCTGCACCACCAGCGAAAGCTGCTGCTGGCGCACGCGAACCTCCACCACCACGCTACTGGCCTTGGCATAGCGCAGAATGTTGGTGATCGACTCCTGCACAATCCGAAAACAGGCCGTGGCAACCGTGGGCGATAGCGGCAGATCCAGCCCGGCGCTGCTGAGCTGAAAGCGCACCCCGCTGCGCTGCGTCTGCCGATCCAGATACCAGCGCAGGGTGCTGATCAGGCCGAGATCATCCAACATTGACGGGCGCAGATCGAGCGAGAGGGTGCGAATCTGCTGCACCAGCTGGTCAACAATCCGATTGGTATCCTCCAGATGCACCAGCACCGCCGGATTGGTAATTGCGCCATCAATGTTGTTCAGGTTGATTTTAATCGCGGTCAGCGCCTGGCCAATCTCATCGTGCAGCTCGCGGGCCAGGTGGCGGCGCTCATTCTCCTGCACCTCGATTAGCTTGCGCGACAGGGTGGCCAGGCGGTCGCGGCCGGTCTGAATCTGCTCAAACAGCTGGGCGTTCCGAATCGCCACCGCCAGCTGGCTGGTCACCTCGCGAGCAATCTCCAGATGTTCGGGCGTAAAAGCGTCGGTGGGCGCGGCGGCGAGGTTCAGCGCCCCGAGCACCTGCTCCTGGGAAATAAAGGGCACGCTGAGATAGGAACCGATCGGCCCAAGGCTGCCATGGTGGATTTGGAGCGAGCGTGGCAGGGTCGAGTCAGCGCGAATACGGTTGTTCAGCAGAATGCCGCCCGCCTGCACCTCCGCGCTGATATCGCCGATCGTCAAGGGCTGGTCTGACTCGACCGGCGTCTCAAAGGCTCCGCGCCGACACAGCGCCAGCGTGCGCACGCGGTCCGAGGTCGCGTCGAACAGCATCACGTAGGCGCCCGAGGACGGGATCAGCTCCTGGATATAGCGCACCACGCCCTGGGCAATCAGTTCCAGCGAGGTCGCGTTGAGCACCCACTGGCTGATATCGTACAGATTCTGCAAACGATAGGCATACTGCTGGAGCCGCTCCTGGCTGGAGCGCATCTGCAGCTCAGCGGCGCGGCGCTCGGTAATATCCCGCTGCACCGCCACAAAATGGGTGACCTCACCGTTGGCATTGAACAGCGGGGCGGTGTTCCACTCCAGGTGATATTCGCTGCCATCCTTGCGGTAGTTGATCGCCTCGCCGTGAAAGACCTGGCCGCTGGCGAGCTGCTCACGCAGGCGCTGCATCACCGCCCGATCGGTGTTGGGGCCTTGCAGAATCCGCGGCGTCTGGCCCAGGAGCTCGGCCTGGCTGTAGCCGGTCAGCGCCAGAAAGGCCGGGTTGACAAAGACTATTTCCGGGCCGGGCCGGGCCAGGCTGGCGTTGGTAATCACGATCGCCTCGGTGGTGTGGTGGACCGCCGACTCAAGCAGGCGTAGCTGCTCCTGGACCCGCAGCGGCTCGGTCATGTCGCGGAGACACACCGTTAAAATCGCCGCTCCGTCAACCATAATCTTCGAGATCGAGCCCTCCAGCGGGAACTCGGTGCCGTCGCGGCGCAGCCCTGGCACGATGCCCCGCATCGCTGTCGCGTTGACAGTATTCACCCCCGCCTGAAACTCCTGGACATGGCGGGTGTGGGCAGCGTGCAGGCTGCCGGGAATGAGCAGGTTAAGCGGTTGGCCGAGAATATCGGCGGCTTTGTAGCCGAAAATCTCCTCGGCGGCCCGATTGAACAGGCAGATACACTGCTGCGCATCGATCGAAATAATCGCATCGGTGGAGAGGGCCACAATCCCGGCCATGTGCTGCTGTGAGCGCCAGAGGGCGCGCTCAATCTGCACCCGCTCGGTGATGTCGTGGGCGATGCCGATAATGCCGGTGGGCATGCCAGCGCGGTTGCGATACAGGGTCTTGGTGCCGAGAAACGTATACTCGCGCCCGTTGACCTGTAGCCGCTCCTCAACCGTCTCGGGCCAGCCTGAGGCGATGATGGCGCGTTCAGTGACGGCCATCTGCTCGGCGACTTCGGGGCCAAACAGTTCGGCATCGCTTTTGCCAAGCACCTCCTCCACCGACGTACCGAAAATTCTGGCGCCGGGCTGGTTGATAAAGCGGTAGCGCCCCTCCAGGTCTTTGACAAAGATTGCATCGGTGGTGCTCTGAATGATCGTCTGGAGCAGGCTGGTGCTAGACTGGAGCACCTGCTGGGTTTCAAAAGCGGCCTGCTGGCTCTGGTGCAGCGCCCTGATCTGACGGCGCAGCTCCAGCTGGGCCACCACCTGGCGGCTCAGGCGCACGAGGCCGCTCTGCTGGGCCGCATCAAGCTGGCGCGGCTGGTGGTCGAGCACACACAGGGTGCCCAGGGCAAAGCCGTCCGCCGTAACCAGCGGGGCGCCGGCGTAGAAATGCAGAAATGGCGCGCCGGTCACAAAATCATAGTCCTGGAAGCGCTGGTCGAGCCGGGTGTCGGGGGCGATCAGCAGCGCCTGCTGCTCGACCGTGTGGGTGCAAAAGGTCAGCGCGCGGGGCGTGGGCGGCACCGCAATGCCGTAGGTGGATTTGCTCCACTGCTGCTGGGCGTCGATGAGGTTGATCAGGGCGATGGGCGTTTGACAGATCTGCGCCGCCAGGAAGGCCAGATCATCAAAATTCTGTTCCGGCAGGGTCCCTAAAACCCCATATTCCAGCAGGGCCGCAACTCGGCGCTGCTCGGCGGAGCTATCGGCGGAACTCATAGGCAGCCTCAGTTCGGTGATGCAATAGTTCAGGAGCTGCCAGCGTACCATATAGTCGCCCGTTTCGATAGGGTGTAGTAGCGACCCCGTGCCCGGAAGATCAAGCGCCGCCAGACCAACGACACCTACGATGAGTAAGATTCGATCCAGGTCTGGAGACACCAAAACGGCGGAGAATGCAAGATTATCCGCCGTTTTGGGCGCTCAGCTCAGCGCGGGCAGCGCCACGCTGGGCTGCTCATTGGTTATGTCAAACTAATTGCTCCGCATCACCAGCGGCAAGAACTGCGTGTACACAGCTGCTGTGTTGGTCAGCGCGAAGCTCGCGGTTGTCGCGACATTCTCCACACTCGCCACGACGGTGTACGATCCGAGGGTGCCATTGGCGGTGAACACCGCAGCGGTGGCAACCCCCGCCGCATCGGTGGTGGCCGTGACCGTGGTCGCGCCGCCGGGGAACGTTCCGCTGGCACCGCTGACTGGGGCGGTGAAGGTCACCAGCACCCCGGCGATTGGATTATTGTTGAGATCGCGCACCGTCACCTGGAGATTGGTGCCGAACGCGGTGTTGATCGTGGCGCTCTGGGGCGTGCCGGCGGTTGTGGCCAGGCTGCCAGGGGCCGAGCAGGCGGTCAGATCGGGCTGAAAGCCAATCGCCAGGCTGGTGTCGGTGCCCGAGCACAGCCACGGCGAGAAGACCACCCCAGCGCTAACGGTGACGCCGCTGCCGCCAGGGTTAGCGGCGGTGGTTGGGCCGCTGGCGCTGTTCCACCAGTTGAGCTGCGCCGAGACCGCAGACGGGCCTGAGCCGGTCAGCACGACACCATCAACCGTCGTGTTGAGGAACGCATTGGCCGAGATCACCACCGTGTTGGTGACGCCGGATGAGCGCTCCACGACCACAGCGCGATTAACATTCGTAAGCGTGTTGTTGCGAACGATGGCGCTGTTGGGGGCGGCCGAGACCGAACCCTCGGTCCGCGCTTTAACCACAATACCCTGTGAGCTGGCGAGGCCAGCGCCATCAATCTCATTGTTGGTCACTAGAGTCGGCCGGGTCATCTGCTCCGTGCCATAGAGCACAATCGCCTCAGCACAGCCCGAGATTCGATTCGCATTGATCTGCATTGGTTCGGTGCTGACCTGCCAAGCGCTGATACCAATCGTGCCGCCGGTGCAGGCGCTAATCGTGTTGTTGGTCAGGGTGACCGCATGGTCTAGACCAGCCGATGCCTGAATACCAATCGATGAGCTGATCACAGTGTTGTTGCTCACCAGGGTATTCCCGCCAAAGATAATAATCGCCTGCTTGTTCCCGGTGAAGGTATTGGTATTGATCAGGCCATCGCCCTCGCCAACAATCGCCACCTCGGCGATATTCTCGAAAATGCTGTTGGTGATTGTGTAGGGCTGGAGATACGTGGGGCCAATCCCCACGAACTTCGTGTTTTTGACCCGCAGGTTATCGACTGTCAGCGAGCGCAGCGACAGATTTGGGACGTTTCCGGCGACGCCAAATCCAGCATCGGGGTTGGCCCCGTTGTAGTTCACTGTGCCGCTGATCGTCGGATTATCGCCGTCAAGGGTCAGGTTGCGCAGGGCGACGATTGGCGCGGCGGTCATCACGATGATAGGGTCGGTGCAGTCGAATGGCGGGCATTCGCCCGGCAGCACTGGCTGGAGAATGGTCGTATCCCGGCTGGCGCCAACCAGGGTCAGCGATTTGCTGACGACGACATTTTCGCGGAACGTGCCAGCGCTCAGGTTAAGCGTGTGGCCATCGAGCGTGGCGGCGGCATCGATTGCGCTCTGGATCGAGCAGAATGCCGCGGCCGTGGTGGTGTTGGTGACGGTGTTCAGCCCAGGCGCCGGCTGATTGACCGGGCCAATATCGCGGGTGTTGACCCCGTTGAGGCTCAAGGTGTTGTTGCGCACCACGGCGCACACCGAGGGCGAGTTGCCGCGCCCGAAATACTCATCAACTTTGTTGGTCTGATCGCCGTCGATGTTGGTGTTGGCCGTGTAGGGCAGGTTGCCCGCCTGGCGCTGAATGCCAACATCCGACCCTGAGACCGTGTTGTTCACCACCGTCATATTGCTGCCCTCAACCACGATGCCAAAGCCTTCGCTGGTGGAGGGCTGCTGGTAGCCGCTGACCGTGTTATTGCGCACGATCACGCCGGTCGGCACATCGACGTTGTTGTTGCCGGTCACCCAGCCGCGCCGCATCACAGCAATCCCGGCCAGGTCGCGCAGATCGCTGGGGACGGCGGTGCGGGCGATGGTGTTGTTGCGCACCACGATGCTGCCATCGCCGGTCTCCAGGCCCGTGCCGTTGGGCAGCTTGACCTCAATCCCAAAGCGCCCGTTGTCGCTGAGGGTGTTGTTGGCGATCAGGTTTGGCCCGGCGCCAGCCATCAGGCCAGTCACGCCAATGGCGTTATCGCCATTGTTGGCGATGGTATTGCCGGTGATCGTCACGCCCGAGGCGGTGCCATCCTGCAGCTCGATACCGCAGCAGTTATTGCCGCGCACAATGTTGTTGCTGATCGTGATGTTCTGCTTGAAGCCGTTCCAGATCACGATGCCGCGCGTGGTGTTGTTCTGCACGTCCGAGCCGGTGATCACCACAGTGGAGACCGGGCCGTTCAGGTACAGGCCGCCGCCACTGCCGCCAGCCGCGTTGTTGAACAGGTGGACGCCATCGACGGTGAAGTTATTGTTGCCGCCGGTGCCAAAGATGCCCGATGAGGCAAATCCCTGTACGCGCAGTTGGGTGATGGTCACGCCGGTGATGCCATTGTTCAGGCGAATGCCGTGGCTGCCTGCCACTGCCGGGGCCGCGTTGTTGACAATCGTATGGATTGCCGGATCGCTGCCAGCGCCCGCGCCGCGCAGGGTCACGCCATTCTTGGCGATCGTAATGTTCTCGTTGTAGGTTCCCACGGCAACCTCGACGGTTCCGCCAACGGCAACCTGGGTCACCGCCGCCTGGATCGTCTTTTTCGCATCGGCGGCGCTGGCGCCACCATTGGCATCGTTGCCGCTCGCGCCATTCACATAGCACAGCGTGGTACAGAGCGGCTCCGGGTTGAAATCGAAGGTTGTGCTGGAGGCAGCGGTCGCGATGGTCAGCGCATCGACGCTGCCAGTAAAGCCACCGGCCCAGTTACCGCCAGCCTTCAGGAAGACGCCGCCCAAAAGCTCGGATGCGTTGATTCCGGCATTCGGCCACTCGGCCAGCACCTGCGCAAAGGTGCAGGTGCCTCCCAGGGGACACACCTCGTTATATGGGGCACGGGTGGCGAACCAGGTGCCAGTGGTCAGCGGGTTCCAGGTCTGCCAGGTGGCGTCTGCGACCGGGCCAGCGGTGCTTGGCTCATAGACCAGCCGCCCCTGAAAACTCGTATCCGCATCGGTCAGGTTATAGTCCATCCCCAATTGCAGGGCGATGGCCTGCGCCGCGCCCCCGGCAGTGCGGTAGGTGCTATAGCTCAACCCTGTCAGCGCATCGAGGCGGGTGTTGCGAAACTCGGCCGTGCCAAGAAACACGCCGCCAAGCCCATCAACCACAAGCTGGGCCGAGCCGATGCCCAGCGGCGCTGTGGCGGGGCCGGCCACAAAGCCGCCGCTGCCGGTGGCGGTCTCCTGGAAGAAGCCCCAGCCGTTGAGGTTGGTTGGTGAAACTACAATCGTGGCGGTTGGGGCGGCCGCCAGCACGGTGCGGCCAGAGAGGCTCGATCCGCACACGAGCACGACGAGGAGCAGTATGCGCAAAGTCGCGCCTACCGCACGGGGTGTCCGGCCTTGAACGATATTCATTTGGTACATTCCTTCTGGGACCTTCAATCCCTCAATGATTCCGGGGGGTGTAACCGATCCGAGCGTAGATGCTCTGGCTATATTAATATATAACCATATATCTAGGTTCACATATGTGCGCTTGAATGGGAATAGGCCAATGGTATAGTCGCGAATCGACAATCAGGCTACATGATGATACCACTTCATTCCAGTTAACCATACTCTTAGATACGCGTTCGGGGATTAATTTCACCCGACCCAGCGCCGTCCCTGGCCCTCGGCCCCACGCAGAGCGGCTTGAGAGAAAACCGGCGTGAGATTTTGGCGCTCAGGCGCGATCTGAAAGCAGTGAAATATTCACTCACCAGGATCGGAGATCAACAGCTATGCTGAATCAACAGGACCCAGATACCCGCACGACGGATTTTGCGGAATTGCTTGGCAGCCAGCGCGCCGGGCTGGTGCGGCTGTGCGCGCGGCTATCCGGCAGCAGCACCGGCTGGTGGACTGGTCGGGGGCGTATCACTGGCTGGCGGCGATTGCCCGCTATATCTGTCTCCGCTGGCGCCGCCAGCACGGCCGGGAGTGGGCGCAGCAGGTTGCGCCCACTCCCGGCCCAAGCCAGGAATCGCCCGCCCACATGGCCGACCCCTATGATCTGGAGAGCGAGTTCGAGCGCCACGAGCTGCTGGGCCTGCTTGACCGGGCGCTGGCGCTGCTGCCCGCCGCCGCCCGCAGCCTGTTAATCCAGCGCTATGTTGAGGAATTTCCCTACGCCGAGATCGGCGCCCGCATGCAGGTCAGCGAGGGGGCGCTGGCAATGCGGCTGCAGCGCAGCAAACGGGCCTTTCGGCAGCTGCTCGACACCGAGCTTAAACACGATGCCGCCGCCTATGGGCTGGTCGATCTGGCGGCGGAGCAGTGGGACGATCTGCGCGTATGGTGCCCATTCTGTGGCGCGAGCTGCATTCGCTGCCGCCAGGACCCCAGCGGCAGCCGGATTTTCCAGTGTCCCCGCTGTGCGGCGGCGGGCTTGGCGCCGCAGATCGTCAACACCCGGCCGCACGCGAGCAAGGGCTATAAAAATCTCAAGACCATCCTCGGCCATGCCCTGGATGGGTGCAATACGTTCTATCGGGCGGCCCTGGAGCGGCGGATCGTCACCTGCCCGCAGTGTGGCCTGAGCCTGCCGGTGCATGTGCGCGGCGCTGAGGGTAGCTATGGCCTAACCATCGACTGCCCCGACTGCGCTCAGATTGTGATCGCACGGATCTAAGCTATCTGGTGCTTGATCTTCCGGCGACCCGCGCCTTCTGGCGGGAGCATCCGCGCATGCGCATCCAGCCCACCCGGCCGATCACCTACGCCAATCAGGCGGCGCTGCTGACCGTTTTTGAGCGCAGCGATGGCGCCGCTGCGATCGAGGTGGTTTCAGATCTGGACACGCTGGCGGTGCGCTCGGTTCAGCGCAGCGATCGACCGGCAGCCACTGGCGAACACGAGGAGGTGCGCTGATTGCCCTGCTGCGACAGCGTAACTTTGCCCTGCTCTGGACCGGCGGGCTGATCTCGATGATCGGCAACTGGATGCTGTTCATCGCCATGCCGATCTATGTCTATCAGCTGACCGGCTCGGCGCTAGCCACCAGCCTGACCTTTATTGCCACCACGCTGCCGGGGCTGGCGTTCAGCTCACTGGCAGGCGTCTTTATTGATCGCTGGGATCGCAAAAAAGTGCTGGTGATCAGCAACGGCCTCTTCGCGGCCACCCTGCTGCCCCTGACACTGGTCGCGACGCCTGAGCGGGTCTGGCTGGTGTACGTGGTGGTGTTTGTACAAAACAGCATCAGCCAGTTTTCCAACCCGGCCGAAAACGCCTTGCTGCCCCGAATTGTCGCGGCCGATCAGCTGGTCGCAGCCAACGCCCTCAACGCGCTGAACAACAATCTGGCGCGCCTGATCGGGCCGCCGCTCGGCGGGCTAGTGGCCGCCGCGTTCAGCCTTCCCGGCGTGGTACTGATTGACGCGCTCACCTTTGGGCTGGCCGGCGCAATGGTCGCGCTGGTGACAGTTACGGGTAAAGCTGAGGCCGCCGCTGACAGCGGGGCAGCCCCAGAATCGGCGAGCGGCTTCTGGGCCGAGCTACGGGCCGGGCTGGCGATGATTGTCCACAGCCGGGCGCTGCTGGTGATCTTTGTGGTCGCGGCGATCTGTAGCTTTGGCGAGGGGATTATGGCGGTGATGTTTATCCTGTGGGTGAGCAAGGTCCTGGCTGGCGGCGCCCAGGAGATCGGCCTATTTATGGGCGCGCAGGCGCTTGGCGGCATTCTGGGCGGCCTAATCGTCACGCAGGTCGGCAAAAGACTCGGCCCGATCAGGCTCCTGTGGCTTAGCGGGATCCTGTTCGGCCTGATCGATCTGCTGCTGTTCAACTACCCGCGCTTTTTCGGCGGGATCTGGCCGGGGCTAGCCCTGATTGCGCTGGTCGGGGTGCCCGCCGTCGGCTTTTTCACCGGGCAGACCACGATCATGCAGGAGCATGTGGCGGACCGCTTCCGCGGCCGGGTTTTTGGCGCGTACGGCACAATAGGTGCAATCTTCTACCTGCTCAGCACCGGGCTGGTTGGCAACGCGGTCGAGCCGATGCTGATGCTGACTTTTCAGAGCGGCGCCTATGTGCTGGCCGGGCTGCTGGTGTTCCTTGTGTTGTCCATGCCGCCACTCGCAGTCAGCGACAGCCCGGCGGCGGCTGAGCCGCCAGCGTAGGAGCGCCTTTCCCCGTCGCTGGCAATCCGCTAAACAGCAAACTTAGGGATTATCCTCGGTGGGCAGCGGGGCCGGAATGTAGCGGCCCTCGGCCTTCTCAGCCAGCACAAAATACGGGCCGGTGCGCATCCAGCCAAACAGCCAGAGATCCAGCTCCATCAGCAGGGTGATCGCGTAGAGCGCCCAGTAGATCGGCGAGGTTTTAGTCAGGTGGCGGCGCATTGCGCGGCGGGCCACAATCTCGCGCTGGGCGCCTGCCGAGGCCCCCGCGCCCAGCTCCTGGTCGGCGATGGCGCCCTTGGCGGGCTGGCCGGCCGTCTGGCGGCTCCTGAGGCCGACGATAATCGCCTCGCCGAGCTTCATCAGGACGTGCTCGACAAACGAGGTGAACAGACTGTTCCAAAACACCACCCGCACCGGCTTCAGGCCGGCCTCGACCAGGGCCGCCTCGACATCGTCCCAGGTCTCCAGGGCCTTGATGTGGTCGGATTTGCGGCGGGCCTCGCGGTCGAAGTCGTACACGCCGCGCTTGACGAAGAAGCGGCCCAGCCGCTTGGAGACATTGATCAGCGGCTGGATGGGCGACAGCTCCTTGGTGTTGGAGAAGATCGCGATCCGCCCGCCGGGCCGCAGGACGCGGGCGGTCTCGGTCAGGTAGGCGTGGATGACATCGCGGGGGAAGTGTTCGAGCACGTCGACCGACAGCGCTTTATCAAACGCCCCATCGATAAACGGCAGGCGCCGCGAGTCGGCCTGGGCCAGCGTCATCTCGGCCAGGGCCTGGTCGGCGAACAGCACCGCCGGGTCGCTGCCGACAATCAGGCGGGCGGCGTCGGCGTTCCACAGGCCAAAGCGGCCGTTGCCACAGGCGTTGTCAAAGACGATGTCGCTCGGCTTAAGCTGGAGCATCCGGCGCACCTGGCGGTGGCGCACCCCGGCGGCCAGCAGCGGCGGGGCCATCGCCCGATAGTCCAGCTCCTCGCCCATATGCTCCTCCTCGGAGACATATTTCGAGATATAGTCGAACTCGGTTTCACGCGGCATCAGATCGATATAGCCCTGGTGGATGGGGTATTCGTTGAGGCAGTCGCCACACAGCACCGCCCCCTCCAGCACCGCCAGGCTGCGCGAGCTGCACGTCGGGCACTGCAGCAGCGGAAATAAGTCACGTCCAACCATACAAACCTTTCTTAGAAAGCACAGAACTCCGGCGCGTTGCGCACGCTGGCACAGTATACCCGATTGTGCGCGGTCGGCAGACGAGTAGCGAGTAGCTAGCAGCTGGCAGCTGGCAGCTCGTGAGGATCATCCACGAAAGGGCCGGATCGGCGCACTTGGCGGTTGGTGGATAGAGTACAATCTAGTTTTACGAGCTTGTGGCGGCGCACCAATCTATGGCTATCGATCCACATTCTAGCGATTGGGAGAACTATGCTTCGACGACGATTTAGCCCTGAGCGCTCCACGGCCGCTGTCCCGCGGTCGGTGTGGTGGGCAGCTGCCGGGGCCATTCTTGTGTGCTTTGGGATTGTAAATTTCCGCCATTTCTTCTTCCACTCGTTAGCGTGGGATCTGGGTATTTTCGACCAGGGCATTTACCTGATTAGCCAGGGAGAGGCGCCGATCTCGTCCTTCCTGGGGTTTCACATTATCGGCGATCATGCTGCCTATATTCTCTACCCAATCAGCCTTTTATATCGTATCTATCCCAGCGTTCAGTGGCTCCTCCTCATTCAGGCCGTCACGCTGGGAGGCAGCGGCCTGCTCGTCTGGCTCCTGGCTCGGCAAGCCGCACTCAGCGAGCGCCAGGCATGGCTGATGATGGGCGTTTATTTTGCCTACCCGGTGGTGTGGAACAACCTGCTGCAGGATTTTCATCCCGATGTGATTGTAGTGGCGGGGTTGCTGCTGGCAGTTTTTGCGGCGCGGGGAAATCATCCAGTCTGGTTTGGCCTGGCGCTGGCGCTGACATTGGGGAGCAAGGAGATTACGGCGCTGGCGGTGGCGAGCGTGGGAGCCTGGCTCTGGCTGTTCGACCAGCGCCCGCGCTACGGCATTGTGGCCCTGCTGGCCGGCCTAATCTGGTTCGGGATCGCGATCTGGGTGGTTATCCCCGCTCAGACGGGCGCCGATGCGTCGGTCTATGCGGCTGATGGACGGTATGAGTATCTAGGCAGTACAACAGCTGCTGTCATCAAAAATCTTATTGTCAAGCCCCAGCTCGTTTTAGGTCAAATCCTGACCGTTAAGATCTTCCTGTATCTGGCCGCAGTGTTCCTCCCGCTCATCTGGGCGCTAGCCCTAAAGCGCAGCACCTGCCTGCTTGCCGCCGTGCCGCTCCTGGCGATCAATGTGCTGGCCCAATATGATTTTCAGCACTCGATCGACACGCACTATTCGCTCCCGCTGATCCCTTTTTTAATGGTTGCGGTGATCGACTCATACGCCTATCGGGGCGGCCCAGGCTGGTTTCGGAGCCATCTGCGAATTGGGATCTGGGTGATTGGAGCGTGGCTGCTGCTTGCGAACCTGGGCAAGGTTCCCGGGTTTCTGGAATCCCGCGCCATGATCACGCCGATCCGCACGACCATTCAGCAGGTGCCGCCCAACGCCAATACCCTCGCCATCGATTATATTGTGCCGCACCTAAGTCACCGCACCAGGATTGACGTGATCCGACCTGAAACGACAACCAATGATGTCCTGGCGCAGTATGAGTATGTTGTGATCGATCTTGTGCATCCTGGCTGGAATATTCCGGCTGCCTACACCGCGGAGCTGGCCGATCGGCTGACGCAGCTGCCTGCGTTTGAGTTGGTCGCCACGAATAGTGGAGTTCTGCTTTATCGCAATACCGCCTGCTGCGATCAGGTCAAGCGCTAACCTGGGGCGCAAACCGATCGTTGGTTGAGCCTGTCGAAGCCCGTCATGTGGCTTCGACAGGCTCAACCAACGGAGATACATAATCCTCACAGGACGCTCACCCCTAGCAGTGCAGCAGCAGGCGCGTGCGCAGCGCGTTCCACTGCGGGCTACCCATCAGCGTGCGCTTGTCGCGTGGGCGGGGCAGATCGACCTCCAGCACCTCTTTGATTGTCGCGGCGGGGCCGTCGGTGAACACCACGATGCGGTCGCTCAGGTAGATCGCCTCGTCGATATCGTGGGTCACCATGATTGATATCGCGCAGAATGGTCGTGGCCGAGCGCTGGCTGGTGTAGGTCAGTTTCAGGCCACATCCTCGGTTTCAGTCTCAAAAATGCTCTCCAGATGATCTGGATTCCCCTACCTTTTGGTGGGGGATAGTTGTGCCGCCCAGGACTGCCAGCGTCTCACCATGTGCTTTAGATCACAACGTCCAATGTTCGTCAGTGCTATTCTGCTCAGTGGATGGGTTTGCACCAGATGCGTATTCACGACCCTATCTACTTTGACAATGTTAGATTAGGCCCATGGACACCATGTATGGCGTTCGCACCGACCTGCGCGATGACCGGGAAACCCAAAAAGCGCACGTATTCGCGGGAGGGACGCCATATATGG
>DAOTUS010000547.1:0-3513 GCA_034437415.1 Herpetosiphonaceae bacterium | reverse complement strand
ATGTCACACACCGCCGTGCCGTTGCCGTCGCCATCGAGCGGGCGGGGCTTGCCGCGCTGGTCCTCGTTGCCAATCGGCGCGGCGGCACAGATGGCCGGGTCGCCAGCGTCGATTGCCGCGCTGCCCTCGTTGAGCTTCTGGGTCAGGAAGGTGGCGATGGCCCCGCCGTTGAAGAAGGGGATATCGAGCTTGGCATCGGCGTTGATTTTATCGCCCGTGCCGCTAAACCCACAGCTGTTTTCGCTGTCGAGGTTGTGGCCCAGGCTGGTCAGGGCCGTGTTGCAGTTGCCGCCAGCGCTGGTGGCGACAATCGTGTTGCTCACCGTGACCTGCCCGATCGCGTGGCCGTTGAAAATCCCGCCGCCGCCGCCCTGAATTGCCGCGTTGGCCGAGAACGTGCTGTTGACGGCGGTTGTCTTTGGTGTTCCGCCGCTGCCCGGGTTGAAGTTGTGCAGGCCGCCGCCCTTGCCGCTGGCCAGGTTGGCGGTAAACCCGCTGTTGTAGATCTTGAGCACCGCGCTGCGGTCGTTGGCAATTGCGCCGCCATCGCCAACCACGCCGTTGTTCAGAAACGTCGTGTGGTTGAGGGTCAGATTGGCCATGTTGAGGATGGCGCCGCCCAAACGATTGGTTGACGGCGGGGTGCCGGCCAGGTTGCCATTGAACGAGGTGTCGCTGATGACCATGGTGGTCTGGATGTTGTTGTAGATCGCGCCGCCGTTGCCCTCGGGGCTGAGGTTGCCGGCAAACGAGCTGCGCACAATCGTCATGGTGCCGTTTTGCCCGTTGGCAACCGCACCGCCGCCTTTGCTGACAGCGTCGCCGGTCGCGATGTTGCCGGCGAAGATCACGTCGGCCAGGCTGGCGTCTTTGCCAACATTGTAGATGGCGCCACCGCTGCCCGCAGTTGTATTGCCATTGAAATCGGCGGCCTCGATCGTGAGCGAGGCGCTGCCGCCGTTCCAGATTGCCCCGCCCTGGCCATTGGCCGAACTGGCCTGGTTGCCGATAAACACGCCGGCGGCAATCCGCACGGTGCCATTGCTATTGTTGATCGCGCCACCGCCAGAGCCTTCGGCAACATTGCCCTGGAAGAGCACCCCGGCAACATTGAGGGTGCCGTTGGTGTTGACCTCAATGGCCCCGCCACCGCCAGATTTGCCATTTTGCAGCGTCATGGTGCTGATGCTCAAGGTGTCATCCGCGCCAACGTTGAAGATCCGGCTGCTGTTGTTGCCGCTGATGGCGATTGGGCCAAGGATGGCGATCGACGAGTTGATGTTCAGCGCATTATCTACGACGATAACTCCTGGCACACTGAAGACAATCAGGTCGGGGATCGAGGTCGAGCCAGTTCCACAGCCATTGTTTAGGTTATTGCCGTTGGCATCGTTGGCCGTTTGAACCGCTTCGTACAGCGTGCAGGTGCCAGCATTATCATTGCCTGTAGCTATACTGGTAACGGTGATTGGTCCTGCTGCGTGGGCCGGGCGCGTCGTGGGCTGAAAAACGCCGAGCAGCGCGACCAGCAGCGCGAGCAGCAGCCAGCTATACCGTCGGTGGGTAAACGATAGGCGGGGTTGTACCATGATGACACCTCAGCTAAATAAAATGTTTCTGAAAAATTGGCGCGTGCGTAAACGTAGCCGCTCCGTCGGAGCAAAAAATTCTTTGGGGCCGCGCGGCCCCGTGCGGGCGCTGGCTACGTGAGTGGTATTACACCATCCTATCTAGCTGGCTGATAGTGATAAACTGACATAAAAAATGACACAAAAATCTGCCTGTTTTGCGAGATGGCTCATGCTAAAATAGGGTTTTATGCCTATACAAAGCTATAAAACCCCACTGTCGAGTGAATTTAATTTGAAATTAATATGTTGACAAAATTGCTGATTGGGGCATTGCTATCAGCCTAATCGCGCCGGGAGCGGGTGGCCTTTGCGGCGCCGAGAGGTGGGATTGCGTGCAGCTGAAATGTTGCTCTTTTGAGCTAAAGTTGTTACAATTCGGCGATCAAATCACTTGCTGAAATCAATCCAGCGCACCTTCATCTCTTGGTTGGTCAACCTAAATGGAGGCGCCCTGATCAACCCTACACCGTCGCAGATAGCCTGGATTTTCGTCCTGCTCAGCTCGCTGTCAGCGCGGCGACCAAGCAATCCTTCTCGTTCACCGCAGCTACCCCACGGCAACTGCCTCGCCCGTTCGCACCCAATCCTGAGATCTATTTTTTACTGGAGAACCCAATGAAGCCTCGCCGTACCCCGCAATCCACCCGCAGCCGCTTTATCTGGACCATCGTCCTGGTCGCCGCGCTCCTGGCCGGCCTGGCCCTGCGCACCAGCAGCGCCGCCCAGATCGACCTCGGCTCCACCAATAGCGCCGCCATCTCAACCACCCTCGTGATTAGCCAGATCTATGGCGCGGGTGGTAGTGCTGGTAATTTTTATACCAATGACTATATCGAGATCTTCAATCGTGGCAGCACGACGGTCACGATGTCCAACTGGTCGGTTCAGTATGCGTCGGCCACTGGCTCCAGCTGGCAAACAACAACCTTAAATGGTTCGATTGCACCAGGGCAATATTTTTTGGTGCAAGAAGCATCAGCAGGCGCTGGCGGCGTGGCTTTATCATCGCCTGATGCTACTGGATCTATAGGGATGAGCGCTACAGCGGGCAAAGTCGCCCTCGTGAATACCACAACTCCATTGACGACGACGAATCCAACTGGCAGCTCGGTTATTGATCTAGTTGGTTATGGCGCTACAGCAAACGGCTTTGAAGGCACGGCTCCAACGCCTGCTCCCAGCAACACAACCGCGATCTACCGAGCTGGCGGCGGCTGCACCGACACCGACCAGAACAGCACTAACTTCAGCACTGCCGCGCCATCACCACGCAATAAAGCATCATTACCATTGAATGTGTGTGTCGTCACGCCGACGGCCACCCCGGTGACACCGACGGCCACGCCAGTCACGCCCACCGCCACCCAGGTTTCCGGCGGCGACAACAACCTGCTGTGGGACTGGCTGTACCACAGCGCCACGGCCAGCAACCCCCGCACCGAGCTGGTGCCGGGCGAAACATTCGCCTTCCTCGAAGGCGCTGGCGGCGTGATCGACTCCTCCACCACCCCGCAGATCTCAATCCTGACCGATAATCTGGATGCCCAGAGCGCCAGCATTCGCTACTGGGACGGCACCCAGGAGACCTTCGTGGCGATGACCAGGATCAAAAGCCTGACCGCGGCGTTTCGCAGCCAGCCCAGCCACACCTACGATCTGTGGCGCGGCACGATTCCGGCCTACCCCAATGGCACCACGATCTACTATCGGGTGATTTTGCAGGACGGCAGCGCCACGGCGGTGCTGAAACTCGCCAACGGCCAGTACGTCAACCCATTGGGCCAGCATATTCGGGACTTTATCAACGATCCCGACGACTACAGCTACACCGTGGCGGCAGTTCCCACCGCGACGCCCGTGACGCCAACCGCGACGCCCGTGA
>DAOTUS010000546.1:0-6307 GCA_034437415.1 Herpetosiphonaceae bacterium | reverse complement strand
ATGCGCGGGCGACCGCGCTGCCCCCGACGCTGCGGCAGCCGAAACACCCGCTGGGCCGCCGTCCGATAGTGGCGCAACCCATCGGTCACCAGCAGCCGCCGTGTGATCGCCACCGTACTCCGCTGAATCAGGGTCAGCAGCGCGGTGATCAGCGCCAGATTGCGTTTCGGACGCACGACCCCGCCCAGCCACAGATGAGTGGTGGCGACAACCGCCAGCGCCATCCAGACGATGGTACCCTGCAGTTTGACCCGCACCTCGTCGGCCTGAACGTGCTGGGTGTCACGCGGCTGCAGCACGTGGTGCTGATGGATGCGTTCGGCGTGCTGCCCCGCCTCCGTGACCCAGCGGCGCACGGTGCGGCGGTCGAGATCGAAGGCTGCTTCAATCGCGGCGATCGGACAACCATGGCTGACGAGGGCCACGACCCGACTGATCATCTCCGGCGCGGTCTGCTTGTACGCGAGTGGGGTTCCGGTCCGGTCGGTAAACGTCCGCTGGCAGACCGTGCAGCGATAACGGCTCCGCTGACGGTCGTGGATCCACAGGGTGCCCTGATTCACCTGACCAGTTGCGGAACATGCGGAATTGGGGCAAAATAGGGATTGCGCGTTCATGGACGGCTCCTTGTTGGTGGTTCTTCAAGAAGTTTGCCAGAACGCGCATCATTTTTCAAGGTGCTACGGGCTTAACCACCACCGTTGGTACACCTACCATATGGGCCAAACCCCTCCGTGTATACTGCTTCTGATACCCACGAGAGTCCATCGTTTGGTATGATGGGCAGCGTATTCCCGAGAGATGATCCTCGCCCTGTCTATACAAGGACGCGCCTATGCCACGCATCTTCGACAATATTGACCACCGCTTGCTGCCCGCCCTCCGCGATACGCTGGCGGTGTCCTATCGGGCTGATTTTTGTGTGGGCTACTTCAATTTGCGTGGCTGGCGCGAAATCGACACCACCATTGAGCCGTGGCTCGGTGGCGAGGGCCACTGTTGTCGCCTCCTCGTTGGCATGCAGCCAGCGCCCCAGGATCTGTTGCGCTCGGCCTTGAGCCTGATCCAGAGCGATACGATCGATCAGCAGACGGTCATTCGCTTGAAGCAGCGCATGGCCGAGGAGTTTCGCCAGCAGTTGATGGTCGGCGCTCCGACCAATGCCGATGAGGCCGGGTTGCGGCGCTTGAGCCAGCAGCTGAAGACCGGGAAGCTGGTCGTCAAGCTGTTTCTGCGCCACACGCTGCACGCCAAGCTGTATCTCTTGCATCGCCACGACCCGATCAACCCCACCGTCGGCTATCTGGGCAGCAGCAACCTGACCTTTTCTGGTCTGGTGAAGCAGGGCGAGCTGAATGTCGATGTGCTTGACGGCGATGCCTGTCTGAAGCTCAGTACATGGTTTGCCGATCGCTGGCAGGATCGCTGGTGTCTGGATATCTCGGCCGAGCTGGCGGCGATTATCGATGAGAGCTGGGCGCGCCAAAATCTGCTCCAGCCCTATTATCTCTATCTCAAAATGGCCTACCATCTCTCCCAGGAGGCCCGCGCGGGCCTGGCGGAGTTTTCGCTGCCGCCACAGCTCCAGGCGGAGCTGTTTGATTTTCAGGCGGCGGCGGTCAAAATTGCCGCCCGCCATCTTAAGCATCGGAACGGCGTGATTATTGGCGATGTGGTCGGCCTCGGCAAGACGATGATGGCGACCGCGCTGGCGCGCATGTTCGAGGACACCTATGGCTATAGCACGTTGATTATCTGCCCGAAAAGCCTGGTTGGTATGTGGGAGCAGTATCGCGATACTTATGGCTTACGTGCCCGGATTCTGTCGATTAGCCGGGTTACGGAACACGAGATGCAGCAGATCCCCGCCCGCTATCGACTGGTGCTGATCGATGAAAGCCATAATTTGCGCAACCGCGAGGGCAAACGCTACAAGGCGCTGCATACCTATATTGCCCAGAGTGATAGCAAATGTATCCTGCTCTCGGCCACGCCCTACAATAAAAGCTACCTCGATCTGTCGGCCCAGCTGCGCCTGTTTGTGCCGGAAGATGCCAATCTTGGCCTCCGCCCGGAGCAGTTCATGCGGGACATCGGCGAGCTTGAGTTCGAGCGTCTCCACCAGTGTTCGCCAACGTCGCTGGCCGCCTTTGAGAAAAGCCCGCACCCCGACGATTGGCGTGAGCTGATGCGCCGCTATCTGGTGCGCCGCACCCGCTCGTTTATCAAGACGAACTATGCCGAGACGGCCCCCGATGGTCGTCGCTTTCTGCGCTTTGCCGATGGACAGCTGTCGTTTTTTCCTGATCGGCTGGCGCGGACGGTGCGCTTTGCGGTGCGTGATGATGACCCCGCCGACTCCTATGCGCGCATGACTGCACCCCAGGTTGTGGAGACGATTACCAACCTGGCCTTGCCGCGCTATCGCCTGGGCAGCTATATCAAAAAGCACGGGGTCACACCGACCGCTGCTGAGGCCACGATCCTGGAGGGCCTGGAGCGGGCGCGGCATCGGCTGGTAGGGTTTTGTCGCACGAACTTGTTCAAACGGCTGGAGAGCGGTGGCCCGGCGTTCCTCCAATCGCTGGAGCGCCATATTCTGCGCAACTGGGTGGTGCTGCACGCCATTGAGCACGATGCGCCGATCCCACTCGGAACCCAGGGTGCTGAGCTGCTCGGCCTGACCCAGAGCGATGCCGATAACGATCTATCAACGCCCGCACCCGAGGAGGGCGAGGCGGCAGAGCAGGTCGCTGGGGAACACAGTGAGGGCTGGTCGGAGGCACAGTTTCGCGAGCGGGCCGCGCAGGTCTATGCCGAGTACACGACCCGCTATGGCACCCGCTTCAAATGGCTGCGTCCCAGCTTGTTCACCCGTGAGCTGAAAGCCGGGTTGCTGCGCGATGCGCGGGCGCTGCTCGATGTGGCGCAGTTTTGTGGGCTGTGGGATGCTACGTCCGATGCGAAGCTGAACGCGCTGGTCGATCTGTTGCAGGTGCAGCATCCCACCGAGAAGGTGCTGATCTTTACCCAGTTTGCCGACACGGTCGATTATCTGTTGCCCCAGCTTCTGGCCCGTGGGGTCACGTCGGTCGCGGGTGTCAAGGGCGGCGCATCCAATCCGACGGCGCTGGCGCAGCGGTTCAGCCCGCGCAGCAACAAGGTCAGCGAGCGGATTGGCCCGGCCGATGAGCTGCGGGTGCTGGTGGCCACCGATGTGTTGAGCGAAGGGCAGAATCTCCAGGATTCCCATATCATCGTGAACTATGATCTGCCCTGGGCGATTATTCGCCTGATCCAGCGGGCTGGCCGCGTTGACCGAATTGGGCAGCAGGCCAGCGAGATTCGCTGCTATTCGTTTCTGCCCGCCGATGGCGTCGAGCGGGTGATCCGCCTGCGCTCGCGGGTGCGGGCTCGCTTACAGCAAAATGCCGAGGTGGTCGGCACCGATGAGGTGTTTTTCGAGGATGACGAGAACGATGCCGCCTTGCAGGATCTCTACAATGAGAACGCGGCGGTGCTCGAAGGCGAGGAGGATGGCGAGATCGATCTGGTGTCATATGCCTACCAGATCTGGAAGAATGCCACCGATGCCGATCCGCGCCTGGCCCAGGTCATTCCCAATCTGCCCGATGTGATCTATAGCACGCGGGCGCATACGCCGCACCGTGCCTTTCCCCAGGGCGTGTTGGTGTATATGCGCTCGGCCGATGGCAACGACTCGCTGGCCTGGATTGACGAGCAGGGTCGCAGCGTGACGCAGTCGCAGCTGACGATTTTGCAGGCCGCCGCGTGTCACCCGGAGACGCCCGCCATCGAGCGTCACCCGGAGCACCACACGCTGGTGCAGGCGGGCGTCGAGCAGCTGGTGCGCGAGGAGCAGAGCCTCGGCGGTGGTCTGGGGCGGCCCAGCGGTGCGCGCTTCCGCACCTACGAGCGGCTGAAGCACTATCTCGATTCGGTGCGCGGAACGCTGTTCGACTCGCCGGAGCTGCTGCGGGCGCTCGATGAGATCTATCGCTTTCCGCTGCGCCAGACGGCGACCGATACGCTCAATCGGCAGCTGCGCGCTGGTATTCGCGACCAGCCGTTGGCCGAGCTGGTGCTGGCCCTGCGCGATGAGAATCGCCTGTGTATTATTGATGATAATGATGAACAGCACGAGCCACGCCTGATTTGTTCACTAGGATTGTTTTAATGGAGCAACCAACACGATGAAACTTAATGTGGCGCAGGTACGCGAATATTTGGGTACGTTTGATTTTGCTCAACTTTTTATTGAGGAGCTTGGTTGGTCGCAGCCAGGAGTCCGCAAACCTGTTCTTCAGCAGGTTGGTGATATAGCGTGGAATCAGCAGCAAATTGCCCAGTTAGCTGGTGTTGTGGTTCTGGAAATTACCACCGCTGATGATACGATCCCGTTGGCTAAAGAGCGGGTCAAAATCCATGATTCTGTCCTAAAGCTCCATCTGGAGCATATTTTAATTTTTGTTGGGTCACGGCGGACCCAAAGCGTCTGGTCTTGGCTCAAACGCCAGAACAAGAAAAGCTGTCCCCGTGATCATATGTATGTGAGGGGACAAACTGGCGATTTACTGATTTCAAAAATTGCTGCAATGTTTTTTGATGTTAGTGATTTTGATGAGTTTGGCAATACCACTGTTGGTGAAGTTGCTCGTCGCGTCCAGCAGGCCCTTGATGTCGAACGGGTAATCAAAAAGTTCTATCACGAATATGATACCCAACGTGTGGCGTTTGTTGACCTTATTCAGGGGATTGATAATCCGCACCATCGCCGCTGGTATGCGTCGGTGCTACTCCATCGCTTGATGTTCGTGTATTTCTTGCAGCGTAAGGGCTTTATCGATCAGCAAAGCTATGATTATCTTGCTGCAAAGCTCGCTGCCAGCCAACAAAACGCCCCAGACCTTTATTACCGCGAGTTTCTGTTGCCACTATTTTTTGAGGGCTTTGCCAAGCCTAGGAGCTATCGCCAACCAGCAACCCAAACCCTGCTCGGTGAAATTCCCTACCTCAATGGCGGTTTGTTTCTGCACCATCAGATTGAGGAGTTGTATCCAAACATTAATATTCCTGATGCGGCTTTTGAACAATTACTTGACCTGTTTAGTCGCTATTCGTGGAACTTAAGCGATACATCCGATGGTGTCGATGATCAGATCAATCCTGATGTACTTGGGTATATCTTTGAAAAATACATCAACGATCAAAAATCTGCTGGCGCGTATTATACGCGGGTGGAAATTACTGAATATTTATGCGAACAAACGATCTACCCGGTGATTTTAGCCTCGCTGCAAGAGCTTTACCCGCCTGCCCTCGCTTTCAGTTCCTTGCCGGATTTGCTGCTGAAGCTGGATGCACCAACATGCAGGGTTTTGCTCAATGAGGTTTTGCCTACGCTCTCGATTCTCGACCCAGCCTGCGGCTCAGGTGCGTTTTTGGTCGCGGCAATGAAGACGTTGTTTGATGTGTATACCGCTGTCGTTGGGCGAATTGATTTCTTGCAGGATAAGGCGCTTCAGCAATGGCTGGATACTCAGCGCAAAGCCCATCGTTCTCTCGGCTACTGGATCAAGCGTTCGATTATTACCAATAATATTTTTGGCGTGGATTTAATGGCCGAAGGCATGGAGATCGCTCGCCTGCGTTTGTTCCTGGCGCTGGTATCCGCCGCCCGCACCGTTGATGATTTGGAGCCGTTGCCCAACATTGATTTCAATATCTTTGCTGGTAATTCGTTGATTGGCTTGCTGGAGATCGACCCCCAAAAGATCTATCACACGCTGCTGGATCGCCCCTATGCCGAGATTGTGGCTGAGAAAAACCGCATGATCGCGAGCTATCGCAATCTGAGTGACTATATGCCCGACCTCGAAGTGGTGCGCGATGCCATCGCCCAAAACCGTGCCAAGGCAGCCAATCAGTTGAATACGCTGCTCGAAAATCAGTTTCGTGAGCTGGATATTCGCTTTGAAGACTCAATTCTCGATCCCACAACCACCAAGCAGTCTAAGCCCAAAAAACGGCTGGTCAGCGGGGCAGATCTCACCGTGCTCGATCCTTTTCATTGGGGCTATGAGTTCGATCAGGTCCTGGGTCGGGGTGGCTTTGATGTGATTATTGCGAATCCGCCGTGGGAAACGTGGAAGCCGCAGGCCAAAGAGTTTTGGCTCTTCAGGATTTGCCGTGGGTGCCAGATGCGGTATTCCGCATCAGGAAGGCCAAAAGAGGTCTCTGGGTGTTTGGTGCCAATTTCGTATCTACGTGCTTTTGTCCATGGCTT
>DAOTUS010000545.1:0-11365 GCA_034437415.1 Herpetosiphonaceae bacterium | reverse complement strand
AACAGATTGCCGCTGTCGTCGACCGCCAGGCCAATCGGCTCGTTGAACTGGCCAGGCGCCGACCCGGCGGTGCCAATCTGGCCGAGGAACGCGCCGTTCAGGTCGGTAACGACAATGCGCTTATTGCCGGTGTCGGCGATAAACACATGGCCGTTTTTATCGACCGCCACGTTGCGTGGCCCGAAGAAGCCCAGCGGCTTGGCGGCATTGCCCTCGGCGGTGCCGCCAGTGCGTGAGACCCGCTTGCCCGTCCCAGCCTGAAGCTCCTCGTCGCCGCTGCCCCAGGAGGTTATGAACGTGCCATCGGGGCCAAATTTAGCAATCCGCGCGTTCCAGGTGTCGGCGACATAAATATTCCCCTCAAGGTCGACCGCAACGCCAGAAGGCTCCTGCAGCGCGCCCGGCCCGCTCCCGCTGATGCTGCGGGTCTGACCGTCGGTCGCGTAGACCAGAATGCGATTATTCGGCGCATCGGCGACATATAGCGTGCCATCCGGCCCGGTCGCCATTCCCCGTGGCTCAACCGGCGACTCGCCGCTGAGCGGCCCCTCGGAGACCAGCTTCAGCGGCGTGTTGGAGCCAAAGTTGGCGCTAGTCGGCCCGCTGGGGAGCGGCGCAGCATCGCGGCGAATAAACACAACCATCTCGCGCCCGCTAATCGGGGCGGCATCAGGCAGCTTGCGCGACAGCAGATACTGGCGCAGCGTGTTCCAGTTCGCCGGACGCAGCGGCCAGGTCAGAATCCCGACCCCGCCCGCCGTACAGTCAAACAGCGCCCGTCCATTCACATCTTTCTGGCCCCGCAGCTCGGGGTTACAGCCATAGGCGGGATCGTAGAGACGATCTTTGTAGGCCGCCAGGCTATCGGTGCTGCCCTCGGGAAACCACCAGTTGAAGTAGGTGTCGTAGGCCTGCAGATAGCCTGCCTGCTCCATCTTCTCCACGGTATCCGGGGCCATATTCGAGCGGGCGAAGATCGCCACCGGCGCATCCAGATCGGCCTCGGGCAAGTTGACGATCTGGTCTTTGTTGCGCCACTGAATGTTCGTCCAGTCGCGGAAGTACCACTCCAGCGGCTGGCGCAGGCTGCCCTCGCTGTTGCCGGTCGCCGGATCGCCAGCGCTCAACAGAATCTTCATGGTGTTGCCGCCGATCGGATCGCTGATCGAGCGGGTGTTGCGGGTCTGGGTGATCGCAATCTGCTCAACCTCGCGCACAATCAGCGGAACATCCGGGGCGGTCTGGGTGTAGACCAGGAACTCGACCGGGACATCAGGCTGATAGTAGACCGCGTTGACGCTCGAGCGCACGGTATACAGCGCCAGCATGCCAACCAGACCCAGCGCCACCATCCGCAGCGTCGTGCTACGGCGCATATGTTTACCAATCTGCCAGATCCCCACGCCGATCAGCCCAACAAAGAGGAGCAGCATCCACAGCCCAAGCCGGGACTGCTGCGCGGCCTGGGCGGCGCCCGCCGCATCGCTCAGGAGCGAGGCCGCCGTAATCAACAGCACGACCGCCCCGCCCACAAGCGGCACGATCAGCCAGCCCCAGCGCTCGCGCACAGCGGGCCACTCGATCTTCTTGGTGATCCGGCTGAGCGCCCAGCCGGCGCAGAGAACCGCCGGCAAGGTCATGTGAATCGTCAGCCAGGGCATTTTCTCACCGGCCCACGAGAACACCGTAAAGGCCAGGAAAAACCAGTAAAACCCAAAGCCTAGCCAGAGATCCGGCACCGTCTCGGCAATCTCCTCAACCTCGGCCAGGCTCACTACGGCGGTCGCGGCTTGGGGAGCGGTAGCAGCGGGCAGCGCCTCGGCGCTATAGACGACCGGATTCTGCTCCAGCAGACTGTCCAGATCGACTCTGGCCAGATTACCCGTCTCGCCGGCCGCGCTATTGGCCGCCACCGCGGCATCATCGTCCTCATCCCACAGCGTGGAGGTGGTCACAGCCTTGCGCCAGGCGATCCGGGCCAGCCAGCCGCCCAGCCCGACAAAGGTCAGGACAATCGGCAGCAGCTCATAGATCCCGAGCTGCATAAAGTAGTAGTACCACGGCTGATCGCCACGGGCATACGAATGCTGCGTGAACAGCCAGTAGCTAATCCCAGCCACCAGGCCATCGCCGAAGCCGCGCAGGTAGGTAAAAAACGTCGTGAAACAGACCGTGAAGACCAGCCAGAACACCGCCATCGCAATCCAGAAGACCCGCGAGTTATCGTGCAGGTAGCCCAGCGCGTTGCGCACCAGCGGTGTGGTTGTCCAGCGCAGGCTGATCACCTGGCCAAGCAGCAGGGTCATAAAAATAATCAGGCCCATGCCGCCAAAGTGCAGCACATTCGCCGTCTGGCCCACCGCAGTTGGCAGGCTGATGGTTGGATTGAACAGCATCAGCACGCCGCCGACCGCCATCGCGATACCCGAGACAATCACAAAGACGCGGTTCGAGATGCTCTCCCACAGGAGCCGCTGGACCAGGAAGGTCGCAGCAATGAACATGATGATAAAGACCAGCTCGTGGGTGGCCCAGAGCAGGGCCAGCGCGGCGGCGGCCAGATAGAGCCAGCGGCCCTGCCGGTCGCGCATAAAGCGAAACAGCCCGACCATCAGCCAGAACGTCCACAGCAGGGCCAGGGCATCGTGGCGGGCGAAGCGGGTGAAGTACAGGATTGTTGGCGAGATCAGTATCAGGCCAGCGCTAAACAGCGCGGCGCGGCGCCCAACCAGCGGGCGCAGCATCCAGCACGAGGCCACCAGACCAACCCCGGCCAGGGCCATGGGCAGGCGGGCGGTTGCATCGCTGACCCCAAACAGAAAATAGCTGAGATAGGTGAGCAGATACAGCGTCGGGCCGTGAAACACCGGGTTGTAGCAGTAGGTATCGGCCGTGGCATTGTTCAGACCACAGCTAAATCCACCCTGGCCGGTATAAAATTTCCAGCTCGTGTAGGCGTGGATCGACTCATCGTGGTGCATCGCCATATTGCCCAGCATCCACAGATGGAGCATCAGGCTCAGCAGCACCAGACCGACATAGCCCAGCAGCTCAGTGTTGATCCGATCGAGCGTGAGGGGTTGCGCCAGCAGGCCTCGCGACGGAGCGGCGGCACGGCCAGGCCGGAGGCGGCGGTTTCGTGAACGAGTAATGTCTGGTGTTGTCATAGGGTACCAATCAAGCACAGATTTAAGAATCAGCGAATCACAGAGGCAGCCGACAGCGGTGCCGAGGCGGCTGGCTGCCCCAAGCACCGAAAAAAGCGGATTTGATTACGAGTTGGAAATTGCTCATTAAGCTAGGGCACCTGGGCTGGATTTTGCACAGTGTTGGCGGGCAGCCCCAGCATATAGGCATAGCGGGGCCGGACATACACCTTGAAGTCGACCGATGAAAGCTGAGCGGGCGGCTGCCGGAACAGCAGATAGCGGCCAAGCTCGTTCAAGGTTTCAGCATCGTTGGGGCGCCGAATAAAGCGGCCGATCGTCGAGTCCTGCTCGAACGGCGCTGGCTCCATCAGCATCTCGCCATCGGCATCCTTCAGCGGGACGCCGTTCGCATCGACTTTAGCCATCGTGGCCAGGCGATAGAACTCTTGCTCGGGGAACCACCAGCGCAGTGGAAAACGGCCCTCTACAAAGCCCTGAACATTGCCGCTGTTGGTGTTCCAGTTGCTGTCGATCATCAGAATCGCCTGAATGTTTTCGGCGGCCGGGCCAGCCATTGCGCCGCTGAACTCGGACTTAACCGCATAGTTGCGCACATACCATTTCCAGATCTGCTCGTTGTCGTACATGATCGGCAGATCCATGCGCCCGGTCTCGGCCACCGAGATATCGCCCAGGTCGTTCAGCACCCGGCGCACATCGGGCGAGCTTTGCACATACACCATCATCTCGACCGGAATGTCGCCGTTCTGATAGTTCAGGCGCCAGGCCGAGCGAAACGAGTAGGCGCCCCACAGCAGGCCAACCGCAATCAGCAGCCCGCCAATCGCCCGCCGTGGCCCGTGCCAGAGCGCGTAGGCGGCGGTCAGGGCCAGCCAGCTCACCAGCAGCGCCAGGACGAGCCAGGGCGTTGAGGCGCTGCCAGTTGGGGCCTCGGGCGTAATCCGAAACGCCCGCGTCAGCTGAACCAGCCCAAACAGCGCCACTAGGCCAAATGCCCCCAGGTAGGCCCACAGCAGCTGGCGCTCCTGCCGGGGCGTTGGCGCCGCCTGCCGGCCAAGCAGACGGCTGCGCAGCGGACGAAAGGCCCAGCGCAGCACCACCATCGCGCCCCAGGCGGCGATAAATGTCAGCGGCACCACAATATGCAGGGTGATCCAGGGCATCTTTTCGCCAGCCCAGGTGTACAGGGCGACCGAGCCGCCCGCCCACCAGGCCAGCAGGCCGGGCGCCATACGCCGCGCGGTCAGGTCCGCGCCGCGTTTGATCTGCACCGCCAGATGGCCAAATCCAGCCAGCATCGCGCCAATGCCCACCGTCAGCAGCAGCGGCTCGTACACCAGCAGCTGGACCATGTAGTAGTGCTGGGGCTGGCCGCCGCGCTGAACATCGTGCTGGGCAACCCAGTACAGCAGCGATCCGGTGATCCCCGAGACAACCCCGGCCGGATGGGTGCCAAAGCTGGTGAAGAACAGGGCGTAGATGACGAACGCCAGCCCAAGCGCCAGCGCGCCGTGGATGCTCCAGAGCGAGTCAAGGGCGGGCAGCAGCGTGCGTGGCCCGGCCCGCTTGAGCGCCCGCTTCCACATCGACTGGCGCTCAGCATCGCGGCGCAGCCAGATCACCCAGATCATCACGGCCAGAAAAACCACGGTCAGCCCGGTCACGCCGGTGATTGAATCGTGTAGAAACACCCCGTTCCGGCCCTGCAAGGTCTGATTGTTAACTTTATGAATGGTCTGGGTTTCGCTGCCGAAGAGGGTTTTGCCGAGCTTGGAGAAATAGCCCTCGGCGATCACTTCGCCGTTGGGGCCGGTTTTATTCAACAGCAGATCGTCCATGCCCTGATGGCGGACAACCAGGGCCTGCTGCTCGGTCACCAGCGGCAGCGGCAGCCACTGCTGCTGGCCCTGAGCATCGAGCGTCGGGACATATTGCCCGTCGGCGCCCTGGTTGACGACCAGCCCATTGTGGGCGGGCAACAGCGTCAGCAGGCCGACCGCCAGCAGCGCATAGATACCTAGCGCCAGCAGCAGCCGCCGATTAACCTGCCAGATCGTCACCAGCAGAATAAATGTGCCCAGGGTCAGGGTGAAAAGATACGAGGTCTCAATCGTGACATACATCAGCGCAAAGGCGGCGAAGAAGATGTACAGCCAGCGCACCCGCCTGGTCGCCACATAGCGCAAAATCGCAATCAGGCAGAGCAGCTCCCAGGTGACGGCAAAAATATCGTGGCGAATAAAGCGCCCGACATACAGCGCCACAGGCGAGATCAGCAGATACGTGGCCGTGAGCAACGCCGTCCCCTTGCCCAGATCCGAGCGCAGCAGCCAGGGCAGCAGGGTCAGGGCGATCCCGAACAGGGCGGCCCCAAGCCGGGCCGTGAACTCATTATCGCCGAACAGCATATATTGCAATGCGGTCCAGTAATATAAAAATGGCCCGTGGGTCAACGGGTCGTGCAAGTAGCCCTGGCCTTTGTAGAGCGTCCAGGAGTAAAACGCGTGGATCGTCTCATCGTGGTGCAGAGCGCGTCCGCCAAGCACCCACAGATGCAAGACCACTGCCAACGCCGCCAGCGCAACGTAGGCAAGATGCTCAACAGTGAAAACACGACGGGCGCTGACGGCGATAACTTTTCGCTGTGGAGTAGCTACCATATGTATCTCTTCTGATCTAGCAAAATTAATCAAATAAGGGGTGTTTTTATACTCCATATCTCAGCGTATTGTACCCGAACGGCTAGGGTGTGACAAGAAACAAAGGATTAAATCTTAACCTGGGACTATCCAGGCAGTAGTACCGGCTGAGATCGATTGATGAGACCCGCTGGCGTTGAATGGATTAAGGCCCACCAGCTATAGTTAAAAGCTCTTAATATCCCACCTCGGCGCCAGGAGATCGCAGCTGGCTGGCGGGGGATTGTTGCGGATAAAACCTGCGGCTCCATAGCTTTTGGGCGGGCTTAATTCAGCTCTGTTCACCCCTTGAAGCGGCAAGTACTAGTACCAGCCCGCAATCGAGGGCCATAAATGGCCAGACAAATAGGAACACAGTTCATTGCGCAGCCCGATCGGTTAATGTTATAACCTGTAGTAGCATACGCATCGAGTCATATCCAGCCCAAAAATTCCCTTAAATAAAAAAACCACTCAGCGTAAACACAATTCATTCAATCCGAGCACACCAGTGACAAGTAAAGAAAAAAGCGGTTTTATCATTTCAGGTCTTCTAGATTGCGGGGATTACAGCATGCCAATCCACCTTGTACGACATCTGACAGCTATTTTTCTGCTGATTGGAATTTTAAGCAGCGCCACATTGACCGCCCGCCAGACTCCAGTTCAATCTGAAGCAACCACCTATTCCTACATTGTTCAGGCCCAGAGCAGCGCGGCGGCGGCGGCGGCGGTCACCCAGGCCGGCGGACAGGTCAAACAGCCGCTGGGGCTGATCAACGCCGTGAGCGCAGAGCTGTCTAGCGCAGCGTTTAGCAAGCTGCAGGCAAGCGCTGCCGTGGCGATCTACCCCGATGCCACCGTGCTAAAAACGGATAGCGGCGAAACTGAACTGTCCGCTGATCTCGACACCGCCGACACCGCTGATATCGAGCGTGGCGACACCGCTGATGTTGCCAACCGAGAGACGGTTACCAAAGGCTATGCCCTGTATCCATCCAGCGCGACCGGAACAAACCTGCTGCACGATACAACCGTCAGCACCGCCAAACAGGAATGTAAAGATTTTGGCAACAACGACTGGCGGGTTGTCCAGTCGAGCGGCACCCACCAGCGGGATTTGCAGGGATCCGGCGTGACCGTCGCCGTGGTTGACTCAGGGCTGATTGATTTTGCCAAATCGAAGGACTGGAAGCGCAACGCCAGCACCGGCGAGCTGTTCGCCGCCGAGTCAGGGCGCTGTTTTGTCTATCAGGATTTCCTGCCCCGCAACGCGGCCAACAGCAATAGCGGCAGCGCCGCCAAAAACAGCATCGATCAGAACGGCCACGGCACCCACGTCATCGCCACCATCGCGGATAGCCGCGAGGTCCGCATGGCCGCTGGCAGCTCCAGCACCCCTGTTGGCGTGGCCCCAGATGTCAATCTGGTGATCGCCCGGGCGCTCGACGCCAATGGCGCCGGAACCTACAGCACCGTGATTGCGGCGCTGGACTGGATTGTCCAAAATAAGACTCGCTACAACATTCGCGTGGTCAATCTTTCCCTATACGCTCCGGTGACCGGGCCATACTGGGCCGACCCGCTGAACCAGGCGGTTATGCGCGCCTGGCAGGCCGGGCTGATTGTGGTCACCGCCGCCGGCAACGCAGGCCCAGACGCCGGATCGATTACCGTCCCAGGCAATGTGCCCTACGTGATTACGGTCGGCGCGATCAAGAGCGGTCGCTATACCGAAAGCACCTACGATGAGCTGGCGCTGTACTCCAGCCGGGGGCCAACCGAGTCGGCCTTTGTCAAGCCCGACATCCTGGTGCCGGCCTCGCGCACCATCGCGCCAATGCCAAATAGCTCAACCCTGGCGACCACGCTGCGCAATCTGCGCGCCGCCAACCCGGACAAATGTACCGTCAACGGCAAAGTGGTCAAGCCCGAAGCTGCCACAATGCGGGAGGTCGCCGCTTACTGCTACGAAAATAATAAACGGCTTGATTTCGATCTGGCCTCGGCCAACCGCAACCACTCGTACTATCAGCTGAGCGGCACCTCGATGGCCGCCGCCGAGGTCAGCGGCGTGGTCGCCCTGATGGTTCAGGCCAACCCGACCCTGACCAACGACCAGATCAAGTATCGCCTGCTGGCCACCGCCCAGCCCGCTGTTGCTGCGGCAACTGGGGAAAATGTCTACTCACCCTGGGAGCAGGGCGCCGGGCTCATCAGCGCAGATGGCGCAATTTTCACCACAACGCTCAATCTGGCCAACCCTGGAATGAACATTGCGCTGGATCTTGACACCACCAGCACCCAGCAGACCCACTACTGGGGCAACACAACCTGGGATGCTGCGACTGGCAAGTTCCACCTGATCGATCCGGTCAGCGGCCAGTCGGTGGCGGTCTGGAATGGTGGCACCATCATCTGGGGCAGCGGCACCATCATCTGGGGCAGCGGCACCGTGATCTGGGGCAGCGGCAACACCATCTGGGGCAGCGGCACCATCATCTGGGGCAGCGGCAACACCATCTGGGGCAGCGGCAACACCATTTGGGGCAGCGTCAACACCTGGGCCACCAATGACTCGCTGTGGGCTGGCGATCATCGGATCTGGGCCGGCACCACACCGAATACCTCGCTCAACAATGCCACATACGTCCAGACATTGATTGACGCCGAATAGACAGTTTGCGCTAAAAGCCACAACGGGTGACCTGGAAACTCCAGGTCACCCGTTGTATTTAACCGCCAATCTCGCCGCGATTATGCGGCTGGCGGAATAGAATCGAGAATTTTTTGCGTGCGCCGGGCCTCAGGAATTTTATCCAGCTCCATAAAAAATGTATAGTTCTTGGTCAGGACAGCGTGGGCCTCGGCCTGTTTACCCTGAGCGTTGAGCAGCTGGCCCTCAAAGCGCTGCAGCTTGCCATACTCCTCGCTGGCCAGATCGTCAATCAGCAGCATGATCTGATCGTAGAGCCGCTGAGCCTGCGCCAGATTGCCCCGTTGCAGTGCAATGTTGGCCAGCGTGATCGTGTTTTCGATCGTGAGCGAGGTGTCGGTCTCGCTGGCCAGGAGCTGGCCATGTTCCAGATAGGTCTCCGCCGCCGCCAGATCGCCGATCGCCATGGTTACAATCGCCAGATTCGAGAGCGCGATCGGGTGGGTGAAGGCATCACGCAGCTCCATCGCCAGCGCCAGCGCTCGCTGAAGCTCGGCAATCGCCTCGGTATAGCGCTCGGCATCGTAGAAGGCCCAGCCGAGATTATTGGCCACAATCGCCATCAGCCGCCGCGAGCCGGTCTGCTCGTGTAGCGACATCGCGTGCTGATAGAACTCGATCGACTCATCGGTCAGGCCCTGGCTGGCGGTGAGGTTGCCCAGGTTGCCCAGCGCCGTCGCCTGAGCAATCAGGGCGCCACAGCGCTCGCTGGCGGCCAGACTCTGGGTCACATACGACCGCGCCAGCGCCATGTCGCCGTTGGTGTAGGCCACCCCGCCAAGCTGATTGAGAATCCGGGACTCCTCGGCATCAAGCCCAAGCGGCTTGATCAGATCGAGCGCCTGGCCAAGCTGATACCCGGCGGTTTCGATGTTGCCCTGGCGGAACTGAACCCAGCCGATCGCGCTCAGAACCTGGGCATACTCGCGCATCACATCAAAGTCGGGCATCTCGGCCCCGACGCTTTCTTCAGCGGTGGCGAGCCAGGTCAGCGCCTGCTCCCAATCGCCCTGCTGCTCATAGGTGTTGCCAATTTTGCGCTGCAACGTCGCCAGCTGGGCCAGGGTCAGATCAGGAATCGTGGTCAGGCCATGCTGGTACTGCGTCCGCGCCCGATCGAATGCCCCGGTAAACGCCAGCACATCGCCAGCGTTGGCGTAGACATCAAGCGCCGCGCCGGAGCCAAGCAGCTGCAGCTCTTCGAGCTGGGCCGCCAGCAGCAGACCCTGCTCGTACAGCGCCAGCGCCTCCTGGTTGGCGTAGCGATCCTGGGCCTGCCTGGCCGCCGCGAGATAGTTGGTAAAGGCTGGCTGGGGCTGGGCCGCCCGCTGATAGTGCTGGGCCAGCACCACCCGCTGCCCAGCGAGATCGGCCGCGTAGATCGCCTCGATGGCCTCGGCAACCGTGGAGTGCAAGTTTTGGCGCCGGGCATACAGCAGGCTATCGTAGACCACATCGCGAATCAGCGCCTGCCGAAAACGGTAGGTTGTGGCGGTCTCGTCGGCATAGTCGAGCATGCGGGCCTCGACCAGATCGTGCAGGCGCGACTGCCGCAGCTCAGAGACCGCCAGCACCCTGGCGAGCAGGGCCGCGCTAAACTGCTGCCCGATCACCGCCGCGACCTGAACCAGCGTGCGGGTCTCCTCATCGAACTGGTCGAGGCGCGCCATAATCAGCTGCTCGATCTGGCTGGGAACGCTGGTGATGGCGCTGGGGTCGGTGCTGATCAGGGTGCCGTCGGCAGCGCGCTGAATCGCGTTGGTCTCAAGCAGGTAGCGCACCGTTTGCTCAAGATACAGCGGCATCCCCGCCGTGCGCTCGATCAGCGGCAGCAGCTCAACTGGCGGCGGGCCACCAAGCAGCACCGCCAGCAGCTCGGTGCTCTCGCCCCGACTGAGCGGCGGCACCTGCAAGGTCGTGCAGTAAGAAAGGCCCGCCCACGGCTCGGCCAGCGTCGGCGTGCTGCGATAGGTCAGCAGCAGCACCAGCGGGGTCTGATCGAGCTCGGCGGTCACCTGCTGCAGGATCGCGTGGCTGGAGGCGTCGATTAGATGAAGGGTGTCGATCAGCAGCAGGGTTGGCTGCTGCCGGGCGGCGGCCAGAATCACGCTGACCAGCACATCGTCGGTTCGCTCGCGGCGCTGGGCTGGCGAGAGGCTGCGGGTTAGCGGGGTCTCGGCAAAGGGCAGGTTGAGAATTGGGCCGAGCAGGGGCGCGAAGCGGCTCCAGGCCGGCACCAGATCGGCAAACTGGGCCTCGACGCCGATCACCTGCACCTCGCGGTCGACGCTGGAGTTGAGCTGCAGCAGCTCGCGCACAACCTGGCTAATCGTGGCATACGGCGTGGTCTGCTCGTAGCTTTGGCAGAGCACCCGAATCAGGTTGGGCGGCTGCAGGACGTTCACAATCTCCTCAGCCAGGCGCGTTTTGCCGATCCCGGCCTCGCCAACCAGGGCCACAATCTGCCCAGCCTGCTGGCCAGCCTGGAGCACATACTCAATCCGCGCGCTGATCTGGGCCAGCTCCTGGGTGCGGCCGACAAACGGAGTGTCGGGAGTGTGGCCGGTCTCGATCCGCAGCTGCTGGACCTGAAAGGCCGCGACCGCCCTGGTGAAACCCTTCAGATGTAGATCCGGCAAGGGCTCGGCGTCGACGAGATGGCGCACCTCCTGGTAGGTCAGCGCCGGCAGCAGCAGATGCCCAGGCTTGGCCGCCTCGAACAGCCGGGCGGCCAGATTGACCGTCTCGCCCATCACCGTATACTCGTGGCGTTCAGCCGAGCCAACGATGCCGGCATAGAC
>DAOTUS010000544.1:0-1940 GCA_034437415.1 Herpetosiphonaceae bacterium | reverse complement strand
GAAAAATCCCCGCGCCGTCACGTCGTAGCAGGCGAAGCCCAGCAGCGCCGCGTCGCTCACCGCCAGCCAGCAGGCGATTGGCTGGCGGGCGAAAGATACCGCGCACTCGCTGGCCCAGCCGGCATCAAAATGCTGCGCCACCCACTCCAGCACCCCATGCTGCTCGGGGGCCAGCGCCCGGCGAATCGTCACCCCGGCGGCCTGCTGCCCGACGACCAGTGGCGCCAGCGGCGGCAGCGTGTACAGCTTGACCAGCATATCAGGCATTGGCGACCTCGTAATCCTGCTGCAGCTTCAGCAAATGGGCCTGGCTATCGACCAGCCCGCCCCGGCGATTGCGCGCCAGCCAGATCAGGCTATGCTCGGCGATTAGCGCGGCGGCCTGGCGGGCCAGCTCGCGCCGGGTCGGCTCCGGCTGATCCTGCAAAACCCAGGTGGCGCGGGCGCAGGCGTGCTGGAGCAGCGCCCCGGCCCAGCGCAGCTCGCGCTCGATCAGGGCCGCGTCGGGCCGCTGGAGCCGGGCCTGGTCGAGCGGCGCCAGAATGTCGGCGATGCTGGCGCTGGCCTGCTGCAGCCCGTCGAGCGTCAGCCCGGCGTGGGTGCCAACCTTGTCAAGCGGCGCCTGGAGCACCAGAAACAGCACCGAGCTATTGTGCAACTTTGGCCCAATCTGGCGGTAGACATCGCCCAGATCGTGCAGAATCCGCCCGACCAGCCCGGTCTGATCGCGCAGCACGTGGGTGTCGAGCAGCTCGACAACGTCGCGCTCGGCGTTGCTGGCGCCGCACCAGCTCAGCGCCGCGCCATAGGCAAAGCCCAGATAGCTGACCGGCAGCGGCTGCCAGTGGCCGTTATCGCCCCAGTCGGTGATCATGTAGCCGATCGCGCCGTGCTTCAGCCCAGCCTTGGCGGCGCTACGCAGATTCTCCAGCGCGTTGTGGGTGCGCCCGGCCACGCTGTTCCAGCTCGATGTGCCGGGGCAGACGTAGAACGGAATGCCAGCGGCGGCGAACAGCGCGCCGTGCTCGTCAAAGGGATGCTCGGCCTCGTAGCCCCACTCCAGCGCAAGCGTATCGCGCGGCAGCTCGGCCACCAGCTCCGGGTACTCGACAATAATATCGCCCCAGAACTGCATGGTCCGCCCCCGGCTGGTGACCTCGCGGTAGATGTCGAGCACGAAGTCCAGGTAGACCCGGCCTTTGCCGCGCTCCGCGACCGCCGCCTGGCTGCGGCCCTGGCCCAGATCGACCGTCTCATCGCAGCCGACGTTGATCTGGCGGCTGCGGAAGTGGGGCAGCAGCTCGTCGAACAGGCTGCGCACCAGCGCTAGGCTGCCGGGATCGCCGGGGTTGAGCGTGAACGGCTCGTCAAAGCGGCCCCAGATTGTATCGCAGCCGTCGGGGGCCTCGGAGAGATCGTGATACGCGGGCAGGGTCAGCCAGCGGCGCATATGGCCGAAGGTGTTTTGATTCGGCACCAGCTCAATCCCGCGCTCGGCGCAGTAGGCATCGAGCAGCAGCACGTCGTCGCCGGTCAGCGGCGAGGCCTTGGCCCAGACCGTGGGGTGCTGGCGGTAGGCGAAGGTGTGCTCGGTGTACAGCTGGATCTGATTGATCTTCCAGCTGGCCAGCTCGTCGATCAGCGCCAGCAGCGTCTTCAGCGTCGGCACTTTGTCGCGGCTGATGTCCAGCATCACGCCGCGCTGGTCGAAGTCGGGCCAGTCGTCGATCTCCAGGCACGGCAGCGGGCCGGCCGACTGGGCGATGATCTGGCGCAGCGTCAGGGTGGCGTACCCGGCCCCCTGCGCGGTGCTGGCGGTGATCCGCACCAGCTCCGGCGCAATGCTCAGGCGATAGCCCTGCGGATGGGCGGTCGCATTGGCGGCGACGGTGATCAGCAGGCCGATCTGCGTGGGCGGAACCGCGCTGCCGGCGGCCAGC
>DAOTUS010000543.1:0-12883 GCA_034437415.1 Herpetosiphonaceae bacterium | reverse complement strand
AGCTCCTCCCACTCGGGGTTGAGTGCGCTCGGCAGCATGCCAATGCTAATCCACACCGGCGCCATCCAAATCTTGTCGCGCTGCTTGACCTCGGCCTTCAGGTCGCCTCTGGCCGCCGCGATGAAGGCTGCGCCCAGGCCCCGGCGCGCCGCGCCGCTGTACACCGTAAAGCGCCACGGCTCGGTGTTCCCGTGGCTGGGCGCCCAGTTGGCCGCCTCCAGAATCAGCGCAACATCACCGAGATCAATCGGGTCGGGCAGGACGCTGCGCAGGCCAAACGAGCGGCGCTGGCGCAGGGCTGTCATCAAATCGGTGGTCGTGATCGACATTCGTTCGCTCCTTGTATAGTTCGTGGATCGCTACTTTAACACCGCTTGCCGCGACCGTAAAGGCCGACCGTCCCGCCTAGGGCATGTGCAAAGTCGTTCGGGGCTGCCTGCCATGCGCACACCTCACCCCGTCCGCTGCGCGTCCACCCCTCTCCATCGCAATGGAGAGGGGCCGGGGGTGAGGTCAGAATCCAGCCGTGCCAATGGACTTTGCACATGCCCAACCGTCCCGCCCACCAGGTTTGCGTGGCGTGGCGCATGTGGGTATACTGGCCCATGGTTTTTGCGGAGGAGACCCATGATTCGTCCCAATCGAAAAGGTTATTTCTCGCTGCGTGGGGGGATTTCCAGCCACAATCAGCGTTTGCTCATCGTGGGCGGCGGCGTGCTGCTCAGCATTTTTCTGGTGACGGCGGTGCTGCGGGCCAGCCCACCCCAGACCGTGATCTTTCGGCCGAGCGAGCCGGTCACCCAGGCCGATGTGGACCGCGCCGAGCAGCCGGCCCCGACGGTTCCGGTGCTGGCCCCGGTCGGCGGTGGCGCCCCGGTCGAGCCGCGCGATGTCCTGCCCGTCGCGCCTAGCAACACGCCGCTCTTCGACGATCTGCGCTTTACCTCGGAGCCGAATCTGACCGTGCCCGCCGTGCAGGCGCTGCTCGACGCCCAGCCCGGCACGCTCAAGAGCGCCCTGATGACGGTTGGCGATCGCAACCACGGCGTGGCGGAGGTGGTGGTTGGCCAGGCCTATCTGTACAGCATGAACCCGAAGCTGCTGCTGGCCTTGCTGGAGTTTCAGCAGGGCCTGCTGAGCAACGCCGCCCCCGCGGTCGATCAGATCGAATGGGCCATGAATTTTCGCGGCGAGAACGAGAAATGGCGCGGTCTGTACGGCCAGATTCGCTGGGCCGCCCGCGAGCTGCGCCGGGGTGTCCGCGACTATCCCTATGTCACCGAGCTGCAGTACAAAGATAAAGATGTCAAAGGCCCAATTCCGGTCGGCCTCAACGCGGCCTCGTATGCTGTGGTGCGCGTCCTGGCCCAGACGATGACGCCCGAGGAGCTTGAGCAGGTGCTGGCCGATGGCGCGTTCATCAGCACCTACGCCAATCTGTTCGAGGACCCGCGCCAGACCCTTGGCCCGCTGCCGCCGCCCGCCGAGCCATTCCTGCGCTCGCCGCTGCCGAAGCCAACCTACGTGACCTCGTTTTTCGATCACGACCTGCCGTTTTTGACCCCGAATGGCTCGTTGGTGAGCTGGTGGGGCCGCCGCGAGACCAAGGTCTCGTACGATGGCCACGATGGCTGGGACTACGGTCTGCGGCCGCCCGACCCAATTCTGGCGGCGGCGGCGGGCACCGTGGTCTGGGCCGGTAATTCTGATGATGGGTGTGGGATTCCGGCCCGCGGCGTGGTCATCGATCACGGCAATGGCTACCGCACCCTGTACTGGCATCTCAGCGAGATCAGTGTGGCGATTGGGCAGACGCTCAGCGCTGGCGATCAGCTGGGGATTGTTGGCGCAACCGGCTGCGCCATCGGCCCGCACCTGCACTTCCAGACCCAGTATCTCGGCCGCAACACCGACCCCTACGGCTGGTGCTCGGACGCCGAGGACCCGTGGAGCAAGTATCCGGTCGGCACCGCCTCGCGCTGGCTCTGGGCCGACCGCCCCAATCCGTGCAGTTTGCCGGATAACGCGCTGGTGGTGACCCATCGCTCGCCGGGGTTTAGCCGCACCGGCGAGGGCTGGCAGACCGCCCCGATCGGCGTGAACGACGAGTCGATCTGGATCGTCTCGCAGCCGCTGCCTCCCGCCACCGACGCGATCACCCAGACCATCTCGGAGCTGGCCGGGGTGGCCGAGCCGCTGCCAACCCTCGATGCGGCCAACCCGCCGCCGCCGCCCTCCACCGCCACCTGGCGCGCTCCGCTGACCCAGCCAGGCCGCTATCGGGTGCGGGCGTATATTCCCTACTACTTCAACGGCCACGATGACGCAACGGCCGTGCGCTATGTCGTCCACCACAGCGGCGGCGCCAGCGAGGTGGTGATCAACCAGTTCGTGTTTGCCAACGAGTGGGCCGATCTGGGCACCTACGACTTCGATCCCGCCAACGACCCACGGGTTGAGCTGGATAACCAGACCCCGCTCGGCAATCAGGGCATCTGGATCGGGGCGCTGTTCTGGGAGCCGGTGCCCTAAGCCCAGCTTGACAAATACTATCCTTAGTGATACTGTATCTCACTAGGGGACAGTGATCGACGATGGCTTTGTTTACTGCAAACAAAGCCATCACTTTGGCTCATTTTTATTGATACATAGTATCAAATTTACAGGGTGGAACTTTTCAATGAGCGAACAGCACACAGGGACGGTCAAGTGGTACAACCCGGAGAAAGCGTTTGGCTTCATTGCGGTGGCCGACGGCCGCGATATTTTCGTCCACCGCAGCGCCCTCGGCCAGCAGCGCGAGTGGCTGATCGAAGGCCAGGAAGTGCGCCTAACGGTTCAGCAGGGCAGCAAAGGGCCGGAGGCCAGCCACGTTGAGGTCACCCGCGATGTCGCCACCTCGCCGCGCAGCGCGGCCTACACGCAGCGCCAGCAGACCGATCCGGCGGGCTATCGCCGCGAGTACGGATCGCCTGGGTCAAGCCAAGCGGCGCGACCACGCCGTGAGCGCGAGCCGTATCGCGGGGTGGTGCCAACCGACGCGGTGCTGGCGATTGTCCAGCGGATCGACGCGAACGGGCGCTTTTTGTTTGCACGGGTCGACGAGTACGGCTTCGACGTGTATGTCCACAGCAGCCTCTTCACCCAGGTGGGCGGCAGCATCCGCGAGGGCGACGCGCTGTATGTGACGGTGCAGGAATCGGAGCGCGGGCTGCGGGCTGTAACCCTGCGGCTGCCCTGACGATGCCACAGACGCAACATCGACGCCCTGGCCTACCTGCCGAGGCCCGCAAACTTGGCGGGAGGCTGTTTAACCAGCAGTGCTGGTGCTGGGGCTGCGATATTCGGCAGGGTGAGAATCTGCTCCTGCGCTACGGCTTCACCCGCCACCGAGTTCCCGCCCAGCAGCACGGCAGCAGCGCCTACACCCTGCAGGAAAACGCGGCGACGGTGATCGTCTGGGGCTGGGGGCTGTGGTACAGCGACGGCGGCAGCGCCAGCCTGTATCTGCCCCGCCACACGCTGCGCCCTGGGCTGATGGCGGTTGAGGCCGCGCCGAGCAGCGTGTGGTCGCTCAACGACCTGCCGACCTACCAGCTGCCGCGCTCGGGCCACGAGTGGGCGCGGGTGCGCGAGCTGCTGGGCCAGAGCTGCCGCTGGATCGGCCGCTACGAAGCCTGGGTGGCCGAGGCCATCGGGGTGGGCTACCGGGCCGAGTGTGTGGCCCGCTGGCACAAAAACCCCATCGCCGCCGAGGAGATGGCGGCGCAGTGGCAAACCCTGGCCGAGCTTGCCGCCTGAATGCGCCTAAAGCCGAGCGCCGCCAGCCCACCGAGTTTTGGCGGGCTGGCGGCGCTGCTGCGAAGCGGGTTAAGTCAATGACAGGGCTTCGCCTGCTCGCAGCTGCCAGCGTTATCGGTGGAGTGGATGGGGCTGCTTTCGATAATGGCGCCGTCGCCACGCATAATCTCGATCATGCAGGCGTTCGCTAGATTGGGATTGACGGTTGACTCCACCTGCTTTTAACATAAGCTAATCCAGCATCTGCATGGTGCCGAAGTAGATCAACAGGCCGACGAGCGCCACCCAGTAGGTAAAAAACGCCATTGTCAGGCCACCAGCGACGCTGAAGGGCGTCAGCTCGCGGCGCACAGTGCGCAGCCCGGCCACCAGCGCCAGCGCCCACGCGCCACCCTGAACCACGTACATCCACTGCGCCTCGTGCAGATTGATGATTGCATGCTGGCGGCGCAGCTGGGCAACCCGCTCGGCGCTGAGGCCCACCGCCTCGGGATCGATCAGCGCAAACTGAGGTGCCTGCATGCTGGACTGGCAGCGGAAGGTCGCGCCCTGGTAGGTTGCCGTGCAGCCGGTCCAGTAGTTGCGCATCGGGTCGGTGTACTTCAGGCGCAAGTGCAGCGACTCGCCCTCGAGCGGAAAGGTACACTCGAAAAACAGGCTGGGCGCTGGCTCGTTGGCGCAGTCGGTCTGAAACGAGGTGACAGAGGTGTAGGAGTAGCCATCGTTGCCCAGCGCCACTCCGGCCAGCGGCTCGTGGAGCAGCGGAATGGCGGCCCACAGCGCGACCAGCATCGCGGTCCCAAGGGCGCCAACAACCAGGCGCGTCGCCCACCAGCTTCCTCGGTGTAACAGATTCAAGCGCGCCTCCAGGCTAGAAAGAGCATCTTTCGACGGAATCCTTATAGCGCCACATATAGCGTCCCGTCAACAGCAGTGCGCTGAGCATGGCGATGATGATTGATGAGCTGAGAACGAACTGCGGCCAGGCTGTCCAGGCGTGGCCGGATCGGCGCTGGCTCCATGGAACGTGATACATGCGCTCCCTCCTTTCTGCCGCCGAGGCAGCAGCATCACTCTACCAAACTGCGGCGCCGATCAAGCTGATAGGTGTGTAACGATTGTGTAACAAATCATGGCTTGGGGAGCGCATTCACAGCTATCTTGACCGCGCCTAAAAGCCGAATGTCGCCTGCCATCAGAGTTTCTGACGGCGGGCGACATTCGGTTGGAGTTTACAGCTAGCGGTTGCGGTTTACTTCAGACTATCGGCCACCAGCTGGGCGATATCGGTGGGCAGGCGGGCGACTTTGACCCCGACGGCCTCGAGCGCCTCGATTTTCTCCTGCGCGGTGCCCTCGCCGCCAGCGCCGATGATCGCCCCGGCGTGGCCCATGCGCTTGCCGGGCGGGGCCGACTGGCCGGCGATAAAGGCGACGACCGGCTTGGTGACATTGGCCTTGATAAAGGCGGCGGCATCCTGCTCGGCGTTGCCACCGATCTCACCAATCAGCACAATCGCCTTGGTGGCCTCATCGGCCTGGAACAGACCCAGGACATCGATAAAGTTGGTGCCGATAATCGGGTCGCCGCCGATACCGACGATCGTGGTCTGGCCGAGGCCAATCCGGGTCAGGGCATCGACCGCCTCGTAGGTCAGCGTGCCCGACTTGGAGACCACGCCGACCGGGCCGGCCTTGGCGATGGCGCCGGGGATAATCCCAATCTTGGCCTCGCCAGGGGTCAGCAGGCCAGGGCAGTTTGGCCCGATCAGCCGGGCGCCTTTCGATTTGACATACTCGTAGGTGGCGACCATATCGAGCGCCGGGACGCCCTCGGTGATACAGATGATCAGCGGGATATTGGCGTCGGCGGCCTCGCGAATCGCATCGGGGGCGAACGCCGCCGGGACATAGATGACGCTGGCGTTGGCCCCGGTGGCCGCGACGGCCTCTTTGACCGTGTTGAACACCGGCACCCGGCCATCGACGGCCTTCTGCCCGCCGCGCCCTGGGGTCACGCCGCCAACCAGATTGGTACCGTACTCCAACATCTGGCGAGCGTGGAACTCGCCCTCGCGCCCGGTAATGCCTTGGACCAACAGCTTCGTTGTTTTATCGGCCAGAATACTCAAGGGAACCTCCAAAAAAGCAGGCAGGCTGCGGACCGGCTGATCCGCCAGCCTGCGCACTGTTCTACATTCGATGTTCGTCTTTCAACAGTTTAAGGTCGGCATCAACCATTGAGGTCACCAGCTGCTCAAAGGTTGTTTCGGGCTGCCAGCCCAGCTTCTCACGGGCTTTGGTCGGGTCGCCGATCAGCAGATCCACCTCGGCTGGGCGCATAAAGCGCTCGTCCATCACCACGTAGTCTTCATAGTTCAGCCCGGCGTGGCCAAACGCAATCTCGCAGAAGCGCCGCACCGAGTGGGTCTCGCCCATCGCCACAACGTAGTCGTCGGGCGTGTCCTGCTGGAGCATCAGATACATTGCGCGCACGTAGTCGCCGGCAAAGCCCCAGTCGCGCTGCGAGTCGAGATTGCCCAGGCGCAGCTCTTTGGCCAGCCCCAGCTTGATCCGGGCGACCGCGTCGGTGATTTTGCGGGTCACAAACTCGCGTCCTCGGCGGGGACTTTCATGGTTAAAAAGTATCCCCGAGCAGGCGTACATGTTGTAGCTCTCGCGGTAGTTGACCGTGATCCAGTGGCCGTAGACTTTGGCGACGCCGTAGGGCGAGCGCGGGTAGAACGGGGTCTCTTCGCTCTGCGGCACCTCCAGCACTTTGCCAAACATCTCGCTGCTGGAGGCCTGGTAGAAGCGAATCGAGGGATCGACGGTGCGAATGGCGTCGAGCATGCGGGTGACGCCCAGCGCCGTCACCTCGCCGGTAAACACCGGCTGGCTCCACGAGGTCTGCACAAAGCTTTGGGCCGCCAGATTATACACCTCGGTCGGGCGATAGGTCTGGACGATATTGATCATCGAGACTTCATCGAGCAGATCGCCGGGGACCAGCTCAACGTCATCCTGAATATGCTTGATTCGCTCGAAGTTCACCGTGCTCGAGCGCCGAATCATGCCAACCACGGTGTAGCCGAGGGTGAGCAGGTGTTCGGCCAGATATGAGCCGTCTTGTCCGGTAATGCCGGTAACTAATGCAACCTTGGTCATGGTATCCTCTGTGAAAGTCAGAAGTTAATCATCAGATGATCGATCTCGATGACTTCTGAGAAGAAGTATGTCAGCTGACACATTCAGCGAGTGTAGCACTCCATCCACGCTGTAGCTGCTAAGTGGCTTAGCAGGATCAACCTTCGAGAACATAGATACTGCTCACGATTAAACAGGCTATGTTTGCAGTTCGGGAGACACCCAATGCCTGATTCGCTTGGCCGGCGCCTGGCCCGCCTGCGGGTTCAGCACGGCTGGACCCAACAAGCTCTGGCCGATCGCCTGGCGCTCTCGCGGGTGGCGATCTCCCACTTCGAGATGGGCCAGGCGGTGCCCTCCGAGCGCACGATTATTTTGCTGGCCGGGCTGTTTCGCTGCGAGCCCCACGAGCTGGTCGCCGATACGTTTTATCCGCTCGGCAAAGCGCTGCGCCTGCCGCCGATCGCCCCACGCTACACCGAGGTGGAGCTACAGCTGGCGCTGTTCGAGCGCGATCTGGGCTGGCTCGCCCAGCTGCCCAGCGTGCGCGCCGAGCTGCGGGCCGAGTGGCTGCCCCAGCTGGCCCGGGTCCACGCTGGCAGCGCTGATGAGCGCGAGCGGGCGGCAATTGTCGCCGCGATCGCGCAGCTCACCAGCAAGCAGCGCTAGACGCAGCCATTTAGGCGGCGGCTTTGGCGATATCGACCGCTTTCTGGGCCGCCTCAGCCAGGGTTGCCGCCGGGATCAGGCTGGCGTCGGCCAGGATGCGCTGGCCCTCTTCCTCGTTGGTTCCGACCAGCCGCACGACCATCGGCACCTGGCGCTTGATGATTTTCTGGGCTTCGACAATCCCTTTGGCGACCTCGTCGCAGCGGGTGATGCCGCCGAAAATGTTGACCATCACCGCTTTGACGTTGGGGTCGTCGAGAATGATGTCGAGGGCGGCGGCGACTTTCTGGGCGTTGGCGCCACCACCGATGTCGAGAAAGTTGGCCGGCGATCCACCAAACAGATTGACCACGTCCATCGTGGCCATCGCCAGGCCGGCGCCGTTGACCATACAGCCAATATCGCCATCAAGCTTGATAAAGGTCAGGCCATTTTCGCGGGCTTTGATCTCCGAGGCTGGCTCGCCGGCCAGGTCGCGCAGCGACTCCATCTCTTTGTGGCGGAACAGCCCGCTGTCATCGAGCACGATTTTCGAGTCGAGCGCCTGGAGCTTGCCGTCGGCCAGTACGACCAGCGGATTAATCTCGGCCAGCTCGGCATCGGTCTCGATAAAGGCTTTGTAGAGGCCGGCGGCGATGCTGGCGAACTGACGGGCCTGTTTGCCGTCGGTCAGGCCAATCCGAAACGCCAGCTCCTGAGCCTGGAACGGCTGGAGGCCCAGCAGCGGATCGGCGGCAATCTTGATAATCGCCTCGGGGTTGGTCTTGGCGACCTCCTCGATCTCGATCCCGCCCTCGGAGGAGGCGATCATCACAATCCGTTTGCTGGCACGATCGAGGATCACGCCGAGGTAGATCTCTTTTTCGTAGGTGATGGCTTCGGCGACAAGCACCTTCTCAACCGTCAGGCCCTTGATATCCATGCCCAGAATCTGGCTGGCGGCGGCCTCGGCCTCGGCGGGGGTGCTGGCGATCTTGATGCCGCCGGCTTTGCCGCGTCCGCCGACGTGAACCTGGGCCTTAACCGCCACTTTGCCACCAATCTGCTCGGCGATCTGGCGGGCCTCGGCGGGGGTGCTGGCAACGCCACCACCGGTTACGGGGATATTGTAGCGAGCGACAATATCGCGGGCCTGATATTCGTGGAGCTTCATCGCACCTCCAAACTAAAGTCTAAAAATCAGAAAAATGAAGCGTGAAAAGGGTTCGTTTTTGGTACCGTAGGCTATGGTAGCAGGATGGTGCAGAGAAGTCAAAAGCGGCCGGTGGGGCGTGGAGGAGGAATTAGCGGACGCCATACGCGCCGTAGCGCACAATCACGTACATCGTCAGCAGACACCAGACGATCAGCGCGGTAACCACCGTAATGTAGATTGCGGCGACGGTCCAGAGGGTGATTTTGCGCCGCAGCAGCATGCGGCTCCGGTAGCGGGCGCGCTGCGCGGCGGTGGCCGAGTGGGCCTGAATGGTGGGGATTTGCTGCTGGAGCGTGGCAAAAAACTGCGCCAGCGCCGCGGTGGCCTCGGCATCGTCCGGCCACGCAACCTGGGCGACCAAGTGGACCGCGGTGTAATCGCCTGGCGGGAACCACTGGCCCTGCTCGTCCGGGCCGGTAAACTCGCCGCGGTGGCGATAGTGGCGACAGATCAGATCAAGCTCGAGCTGGCGATCGCCAACCGTGATCAGAAAAACCCCGTTGATCGAGTCGATCGTAAAGGCTTTGGAGGTGAGGTGGTCGCGAATCGCGTGGACGGTCTGGATCGAGCGGCGATCGTTTTCGATTTTGCTGCTGGGAATCTCATTCGTGGAATGCAGCGGGCCGCCAAGCGCCAGGGCAAACTGGGCCAGGGGCTGGTCCATCAGCGGGCGAACGACGCGGGCGGTGGCGCGGGCGCGTGAATCCTGCTCGGCCTGCTGCTCGCGGGCGGCCTGCTGCTCCAGGCGCCATTTGAGAATACGCGCACGTTCCATATTATCGTCCACCAGCTAGCCCAACGGTTGGCGGGAGCTGCACACTACTCATTGTTGATCGCGGCCCGGCGGGCGGCCAGGCGGGCATCGATTTCAAGATCGTCCGCAATCTCCACCGCCGCCAGATAGATCTGCGCGGTGATCAGCCAGGCCGCAAAAAACAGGCTGGCGGTCAGCCAGGCCACGCCCAGAGTGAGCCAGACATTGCTGGTGCTGCGCTGAATCAGCATAAACAGTCCGGCGGCGCTGAGCGCGGCGGGGACATAGGCCGGCAGGCTGGCCACACGGGCCTGGCGATACAGATGCCGGGTCAGCGGATTGCGGGCGCGGGTGAGTATTTTTCGCCCGACATTTTGCTCAACATCGCCATCTTTCGCAAAGTAGATTTTGGCCAGGGGTGAGAAGCTTAGGCTAAAGCTGAGCAGGATAATGCCGCTTAAGACCGCCACAATCAGCCGGGTGGTCCACACCGAGGCCATCGAGTCGCTGAACACCAGGGGGATAATCGCACAGAAGAGCGCCATCATCGCAGCGATAATCGGCAGCAGAAAGTAGACAAAGTCGAACATCGTCGCCAGCATGCCCATCACCGCTTTATCGCTCCACTGGCGCCAGCCCGGCAACGGGGAGCGATAGCCGCGCCGACTATTATCCAGATGCTCGATTAAAAAGCCCTGAGGCAGCACAATTCCGATGATCGTCAGCATAAAACCGCCGCCAATGGCAATTTTAAGCGGCCATTGGCGGTCGGAGAAAACGGTGGTCAGCGCCTGGCGCAGGGCTTGATAGGCATTGAAGCTGGCTGTTTCAGCCATGGTGGCATCCTTATTCCGCGCGCTGGAGGGGTTCGAGCGCACGCCGCACAAACTCTAGGGCGCCATTGCCAATAAAACCAAACGCCTCGGTGCTGGCCATATCGATGCGGCGACAGTGCATGCGCTCGCCGTGGCGATCGGTCAGCACCAGGCAGATATCGGTGTAGCCATCGGCGCCAACCTGAGCGGGAATAACCGCCAGCCCATAGTCGGCCTGCCAGTCATTGCGCACCTCGGTGGCAGCGGCCCGCGCCAGGGATTTGGCGGCCTCGGCATCGACTGGCTCGTCCAGCGGGTGAATGGTGACGCCCCGCAGCGCCTTCAGACTGGCCGGGGCGGTGCGCAGAGCGGCGTAGACTGGAGCCTCGCGCAGACCCTCGTACAGGGCCAGCGACAGGTTTTGATCGTGCAGCTGCTGGGCGACGTGGGCAACCAGGCCAGCGCTGTTCAGCATGTAGCGGCCCAGGCGCCGGGTGACCTCGGCGACAACCGCTTCCAGATCCGCCTCAACCTGCTGGCGATCCTCGCCCTGCGCCGAGATCCGCACTTCATACTGGGCGGCCTTGGCCGAAATGCCAACCGTTGGATAGGGCGCCGTCATCAGATCGGCGATCGCCTCGCCGGCCTCGGCCTCGCTGGTGCCGCTCAGGCGCACCGAGCGCACCAGGAGCACCGCCGTGATTCCGCGCTCATCGCGCAGAAACGGCAGCAGCGCGGTCTCGGTCAGGAACTTCATCTCCGAGGGCACGCCTGGCAGCACCATCAAGGCCCGCTCGGGCTCGACAACAATAAATGCCGGGGCGGTTCCACGGGCGTTGGGCACGGCGCGGGCACCAGTGGGCACATAGGCCTGCTGGCGATTGCTGGCGCTCATGGTGCGGCCGAACGACCGAAAGCGCGCCTCGATCTGCTCGAACAGCTCAGGGTGGAACTCCAACGGGCGGCCGGTGGCGGCGGCCACAGCCTCGCGGGTGAGATCGTCGGCGGTTGGGCCAAGGCCGCCGGTGCAAACCACCAGCTCGGCGCGGGTCCAGGCCTCGCCAATCATCGCCGTCAGCGTCGCCAGGTCATCGCCGACTAAGGTCACCCGACTTACGCCGACGCCGATTGTCGCCAGCTGGCCGGCGAGCCAGGCGCTATTCGTATCCACAGTTGTGCCGAGGGTTAGCTCGGTGCCGATAGCAATAATTTCTGCGTTCACAACACCCTATCCCTCGTGAATTAACCTAATGCTGGCTGATCCGGGCTGGGGACACGCTCGTGAAACTCGACCCAGAGCTCTTTCTCACGCTGCGAGGCGGCGGCTTTGGCCGAGTCAAGCACACCCTGCACATTATGCTGCACGGTATGCAGCAATCCTTCTTCCTCGCTGCGATTAGAGAGCAGGAGGGTGGCGGCCACCCCGGCGCCAACGCCAAGTATCATACCAACCAGAAATTTCATCGTGGGTTCCTTTCGTAGCTTGCTGTACAGGCATTATACGGCCGAGTGGGGCTAAAAACAATCAACGCCCGCGTGGGCGTTGATTGTTTAAGTGTGGAGCGGGAAACGAGACTCGAACTCGCGACCTTCTCCTTGGCAAGGAGATGCTCTACCAACTGAGCTATTCCCGCAGATCCTGGTGGGGACGGAGAGACTCGAACTCTCACGTCGTGAGACACTTGCTCCTAAGGCAAGCGCGTCTGCCAATTCCGCCACGTCCCCAAAGCGAATGGGAGTATACCATGCTCTGAAAGCCCACGCAAATGGGCGGGTGCGCGTCAAGATTTTGCAGCCATCCAGCTTGTTTTGTCCGCCTGGGCATGCTAGGCTCCTCACAGTAATAGTTTGGAGGATGGTGCTATGCGTCGTGAACGAACCGCCGAACAATGGACGATCAGCAGTCAGGATGTCATTACGGGCATGCAGGATTGGCGGATCCAGCATCCCACCGCCACGTTGACCGAGATTGAGCAGGCCCTGGATGCGCGGCTGGCCGCCCTCCGTGCCCAAATGCTCCAGGATCTCGCCCTCGACAGCGCCGCGGCCACCTGGCCGGCCACCCCCTCTGCGGCCGCCCAGTGTCCCACCTGCCATGTGGCGCTTCGCCCCCGTGGGCGGCAGCGGCGGCGCTTGCGGACCCATGGCGGCAAACGCCTCGTCCTCCACCGCCCCTACGGCAGCTGCCCCCAGTGTCACCGGGGCTTTTTCCCCCCTCGACCGTGAACTGGCCTTATTGCCCGGCACCCTCACCCCAAGCATCCAGGACCATGCGGCCCATCTCGGGGCCTGGCTGCCGTTTGCCCGCGCCGCCGCCATGCTCACCACCTTTACCCAGGTGCCGATCAGTGCATCCACCGTCCAGCGCCTGACCGAAACCACCGGGGTCGCGGCTCTGGCCGTAGCCGAGGCCGAGATTGCCCACATCCAGGAGACCTGGCCACCCGTTCCTGCCGGGCCAGACACTGCCGTCCTGAGCCTCGATGGCGCGATGGTTCCGCTG
>DAOTUS010000542.1:0-9509 GCA_034437415.1 Herpetosiphonaceae bacterium | reverse complement strand
GTCCAGGAGCGGGTCGCCATCTGGCTCAACCCGTGGGCCGACGCCGCCGGGCTGGGCTACCAGATCGTCCAGTCGCAGTATGCGCTGGCGGCCGGGGGCGTGGCCGGGCGCGGGCTGGGCCAGGGCTCGCCGACCTTTGTCCCCGCCATCCACACCGACTTTGCCTACACGGGCCTGGGCGAAGAGCTGGGGCTGCTGGGCACCGTCGGCATTCTGCTGGTCTACGTGCTGCTGATCTACCGAGGCTACCATATCGCGCTCGCGATCCCCGGCCGCTTCCGGGGTTTCGAGCAGCTGCTGGCGGTTGGCCTGACGACAATCCTCGCCATTCAGGCGCTCATTATCATTGGCGGCAATCTGCGGGTGATTCCGCTGACCGGCATCACGCTGCCATTCATCTCGTACGGCGGCTCATCGGTGCTGATCAACTTCATCATCGTCGGCCTGCTGCTGCGGATCTCGGCAACCACCCAGTCGAAGACCTGACCGCGACTATCTAGCCTGGAGGGCGTTCGTGTGATTAACTGGTGGATGGCGGCGGTTGGGGCCGCGATTGTCCTGGCGCTGTTCGGCGTGATTGGCGCGCTGGGCGGCTGGCGCTGGTGGCGGAGCCGCCGACCGACAATTCAAATCCTGCTCATGATCTTCATTCCACTGCTGCTGCTGGGGGGCGGGTTAATAGTGCTGCTGCAATATCTGGATACGCCCATGGAGGACGCCGCCGGGCTGATGTTTGGGCTTGGGCTGACCGCAGGACTGCTGCTGCTGGGTACCTCGTATCTGGTGGAGCAGATTCGGGTCGCCTTTAGCCCCCAGGATGATCCGCCCAATGCTGAATGAGGAGAATACACAGGTTCCAGGCAAGGTGCAGCAACGACGCACCTTGCCTTTTTTTAACTCTGCGTTCGGCCGCCTGGCGGTTATCGTGGCCCTGGCCGCCACGCCATTTGGCACGCTGGAGTTTCTGCTGCCGCTGTATGCCCGCGCCCTTGGCGGCAGCCCCACGCTAATCGGGGTGCTGGTTGGCCTGGGCGCGGCGGTTGGCGTGGTTATTCGCCCGCTGGCTGGCTGGCTGGCCGATCGCGGGCGGGCGCCGCTGCTGCTGCAGGGCGGCGTGCTGGCCCTCGGGATCGGCCTGGGCTGCTGGATGCTGGCCAGCGATCTGTGGCTGCTGATCGTCGGTCGTGTGGGTGTCTCGCTGGGATTGGCCTGTCTGGGGCTGGCCACCCAGATGTTGGTGGTTGGGCTGGCCGGGGCCACCCAGCGCGCCAGCGCCTTTGGCCGGATCACCGCCGCCGCTGCGATTGGCCACGTGATTGGCGCCGTCATCACCGGGGTGCTGCTGATCTTGTGGGATGCCGAGACCCAGCTCGAGGTGCGTGCGCTGCTGCTGGCATTGAACTTGCCAATCTCCCTGCCTCAAGCAATGGGGCGTGTCACCGCGCTCCATCTGGTATTTAGCGCCTACACAATCTGTGTTGGAGCAGCGTTTCTGTTCACGCTCCAGCCGTGGCAGCAGGGCGCACCAGCGCCGACGCGCCCGCGCCTCTGGCGTACCTGGCGCGATCTGGCTGGCCAATCCTCGCTGCGCACGGTCATCCTGGCCGGGCTGCTGATTAGCATTGGCTACAGCCTATCGGTGCCGATGATCTTGCCGCTGCTCCAGGATCGGTTTAGCGCTGGGCTGGGTGGCCTAGCAATTGCCTATGCGCTGCCGGGGGTTTTGTACACCCTCGCCCCGGCCCCGCTTGGCCGCCGGGCGGACCGCTGGGGCCATCGGCGGGCGATCAGCGCCGGGCTGCTGGTCAGCGCCAGCGTCTATGGGCTGCTGCCGCTGCTGCCAGCCCTGGGTTGGACCGCCCTGATCTGGTCGGCCGAGGCGCTGGCCTACAGCCTGTATGTGCCAGCGCTCCAGGCGCTGCTAACCTCGGTTGCGCCCCAGCAGCAGCGTGGCGCGGCGTTCAGCCTCTACAGCATCGTGGCGGCGCTGGGCGCGGTGCTGGCGGCGCCGCTCGGCGGGCTGCTGTACCAGCATCTGGCGCCAGCGGTACCGTTCGGCCTTTCGGCGCTGGCCCTGCTGGCCGCCAGCCTGGTGATTCGCCAGCTGCGCGAGTGACGCGCACTAATCAATCAACGAGGAGAGAATGAAGCTGAATAGCATCGAAACAGCACAGCCAACCCTCCAGTTAAAGGAACTAATCGATATGCCACCAGCACAAAAAACAACCTTCCCCGTTGGCACCGGCGTCCTGCACTGGCAAACCCGCAGCGGCATCCCGGTTAAGATTCGCCACATCACCGCCGATGACGCCCCACTGCTGGTCGAAATGTATGGACGCCTATCCGAGCGAACCCTGGCCCTGCGCTTTGCCACCGTCGTGATCAACGTCCCGATTGAGCGCGTGATCCAGGAGGCCACCCATCTGGCCACGCTCAATCCCGAGAACGCCGATGCGCTCGTGGCGCTGATCGACGAGGGTGGCCAGGAGCACATTATTGCGGTCGCCCGGCTGGCTGGCGCCGACGCTGTCTCGGCGGAGTTTGCCATGACGGTCCGCGATGATTTCCAGGGCCAGGGTGTCGGCGCCTACATGTTCGATCTGCTGATCCAGGTCGCGCTGGTGCATGGGCTTGAGTATCTGACCGCCAGTGTGCTGGCCGAAAATCGCCCAATGATGGATTTGATTCGCCGCTCTGGGTTTCCCGTTGAGGTGCATACCTCGCACGGCGAAAGCGAGGTCAAGGTCTTTTTGACCGAGCGGCCAGAGCACTGATCATGCGGTCTGGCGTTTTTCGTTTACAATCGCGCAGAATTTCTGTGCGGGAGCAACGACTGATGACCTTTCTTGGAAAACTCTTGGCGGCGATGGCGACAAACCGCTCACCGCTGTGTATCGGCCTGGACCCCGACCTCGAGCGGCTGCCGGCGCATCTGCCGCGCACCCCCGCGGGCGTGGTGCAGTTCAACCAGGCGATCATCGCAGCCACCGCCGACCTGGTCTGCGCCTACAAGCCCAACATTGCCTTCTACGAGGCGCTTGGCGCAGGCGGCTGGGAGGCGCTCCAGGCCACCCTTCAGGCCATCCCGGCCCATATTCCAACGATTCTCGATGCCAAGCGGGGCGATATCGGCTCGACCGCCCAGGCCTATGCGCGGGCCGCCTTCGACGAGCTCAACGTCGACGCAATCACCCTGAGCCCGTATCTGGGCAGCGATGCCCTGGCGCCCTTTCTCGAGCACAAAGAGCGCGGCTGCTTCATCTTATGCCGCACCTCCAACCCCGGCGGCAGCGACCTGCAGAGCCAGCTGCTGGCCAGCGGCGAGCCGCTCTACAGCTACGTTGCCCGGCTGGCGGCCGAGCGCTGGAACGAGCATGGCAACTGTGGCCTCGTGGTCGGAGCAACCTACCCCGGTGAGCTGGCGGCGGTGCGGGCGATCTGTCCAGGCATGCCGTTGCTGGTGCCTGGAGTTGGCACGCAGGGCGGCGATCTAGCGGCGGCGCTGGCGGCGGGCGGCGATCGCACCATCATCAGCGTCTCGCGGGCGATAATCTATGCTGGCCCTGGGATCGATTTTGCCGCCCAGGCTCGCCAGGCAGCCTACGACCTACATTCGTCAAGGTAAAATATTTACAGTAATACCTTGGCACGGAACGTGGTATAGTAAAGCCATCAATGGCAACCTTAGTTTAGGAGGTGGACCCGATGACCGTTGAAGCTTACTGCGTAAAATGCAAAGAGAAACGCACCATCGAAAACGCTGACGTCGTTCAGATGGATAATGGCCGCCGGGCTGCAAAAGGCAAATGCCCTGTCTGCAGTACCAATCTAACCCGCTTCTTGCCGAGCGAAAAAACCGAGAAAAAGAGCTAACGTCCAGTCTTTCTTTCCGCATGACACAGGGTGGGGCTTCGTCCCTACCCTGTTTTGTATTACCCTGTATAATTGTTCAACTCTTTAAAAGATACCTAGCCTTGATTTAAGGAATAGTTTTATGGCTAAAGATACGACAGTTCAGAATATTGCCGATAATCGCAAAGCTCGCCACGACTACTTCATCGAAGAGACCTACGAGGCTGGGATCGTCCTGACTGGCACCGAGATCAAATCGGTTCGCCGCAGCCACGTTCAGCTGCGCGGCTCGTACGCCCGGGTGATCAACGACGAGATCTGGCTCTACGATGCCCATATCTCGCCCTACGAGGAGAGCGGTGCCTACTTTAACCACGATCCGATGCGCCCGCGCAAGCTGCTGCTGCACCGCCGCGAGATCAACAAGCTCAAGCAAAAAATTGCCACCAAAGGCCTGACGCTGGTGCCGACCCGGCTGTATATGGTCGGCCGCCGCGCCAAAGTGGAGCTAGGCATCGCCCAGGGTAAGAAGCTCTACGATAAGCGCGCCTCGATCGCCGACCGCGATGCCAAGCGCCAGATCGAACGGGTGATGAAAAGCCGGGGCCGCGATGAATAGCTGCGTCAAAACTGCGCCGCACAGCGTCAAACCGTGAAACCCTGGTCCGCGCCAGATCGTATCGGAGCCACGCCACAAACCTAGAGTCACGACCCTGCCGCTTCGCTGCTGTTCACACATGCTAACGCAATTGGAAGCCCTCTAGCCGTTGACAGAAGTTTCGTGGCCCGTACAATGCAGATCAGAGATAATGAGAAAGCATTAATGATTGCGTTCGATCTGGTCGCACATGGGAGCCTAGAGCTATGTCCGATGAACCAAAAAAGCGGCTTATAAACCTTAAACAGCTTGAGTGGGGCCGATTATTCCGCTACGTCCGCCCCTACCGCGTCCGGCTGGCCCTGGGGCTGTTCTGTCTGATGCTCTCCAGCGGGATTGGACTGCTGCTCCCGCTATCGATTGGCTGGCTGGTCAATACGGTCAGCACCAAAGCCAGCGCCGATCTGCTCAATACCGTTGCGCTGGCCCTGATCGTTGTGTTTGTGCTTCAGATGGTGTTCAACTACGTGCAGGGCTATCTGATCACGTTTGTCGGCGAGCGGGCGGTGGCCGATCTGCGGATTGAGATCTACACCCACCTGCAAAAGCTGTCGCTGGCCTTCTTCAACGAGCGCCGGGTCGGCGAGCTTACCTCGCGGGTCACCAACGATGTCACGGTGATTCAGGGCGTCACCACCAATGCGGTGGCGGCCTTTATTCAGAACATCATTAACTTTGTCGGCAGCTTCGCCCTGATGCTCAGCATGAGCTGGCGGCTCACCTCGGTAACCTTGCTGCTGATTCCCCTGCTGATTGTGCTGGGGATTTTCTTTGGGCGCAAGCTGCGCAAACTCTCAACCGAGGTCTCCGATCGGCTAGCCGAAGCAACCTCGGTTCTGGAAGAAACGATTAGCGGCGTGCGCATCGTCCAGTCGTTTGCCCGCGAGCCCTACGAGGTTGAGCGCTTCAGCACGGCGATTGAAGCCGCGTTTTCCATCTCGATGGTGCGCACCCGCACCCGCGCCCAGTTCATCCCAATTGTCTCGTTTTCGGGCTTTGGCGCGCTAGTGCTGGTGCTGTGGTTCGGCGGGCGCCAGGTGCTGAATGGCTCGATGCAGCTCGGTGATCTCGTCTCGTTCCTGCTATATGCCGGTGTGATCGCCGGCTCGCTGGGCACCTTCACCGGGCTGTACAGCCAGCTCCAGGAAGCCCTGGGCGCCACCGCGCGGGTCTTCGGCATTCTGGATACCGCCCCCGACATCGCCGATAAGCCCGGCGTCCCCGAGCTGCCCAATATTGTCGGCGCAGTCACCTTCGATGATGTGTCGTTTGCCTATACCGATGCCACCAACGCGGTCATTTTGAGCACCATCAACATCGAGGTGAAGCCCGGCGAGATTCTGGCGCTGGTCGGGCCGAGCGGCTCGGGCAAAACCACGCTGGTCAACCTAATCCCCCGCTTCTATGACGTGACCTCGGGCGCGATTAGCATTGATGGCTACGATATCCGCGATGTTCAGCTCCGCTCGCTGCGCTCGCAGATTGGGATTGTGCCCCAGGAAACGTTGCTGTTCAGCGGCACCATCGGCGACAACATTCGCTATGGCAACCTCACCGCCAGCGCTGAGGAAGTGCTGGCCGCCGCCAATGCCGCCAACGCCCACGAGTTTATCAGCCGCTTTGAAGAGGGCTATGACACGATCGTTGGCGAGCGCGGTGTAAAGCTTTCTGGCGGCCAGCGCCAGCGCGTGGCGATTGCCCGCGCCCTGCTGAAGAATCCGCGCATTCTCATCCTCGATGAGGCCACCTCGGCCATGGACAGCGAGTCCGAGGGCCTGGTTCAGGAAGCCCTGGAACGCTTAATGCAAAATCGCACAACCTTCGTGATCGCCCATCGCCTCTCGACGATCAAAAATGCCACGCGCATCGCCGTGATCGATGGCGGCCGCCTGGTTGAGCTTGGCACCCACGCTGAACTCCTGACTCGCGGCGGGATGTATGCACGTTTGTATAACCTGCAATTCGACGCAATGACCAGCGAAGCACCTGCACTAGCGGAATATTAACATCGCACTAAAAAGCTAGAGACGGGACCAATGTGTGTTGGCTGATGCTCTAATATGGCGTATACTGTAGGGACGAATTGCAGTCAATTTAACCCATCTCGTGCCGCATATGTCACGAAGAAATGAGGGATTTGTTATGACCCGAGAACATAACCGCACCCGCGCTGGCAGCGAGCGCACGCTTCCGCTGGTGGTGCTGGGCGAAATAGTGATTATGCCGCACATGACCGTGCCGCTTCAGGTCGGCCAGGGTAAATCCTACCGTGCCATGGAGCAGGCAATGGGCGAAGATCAGCATGTGCTTTTGATTTTTGTCTCCGAAGAAGAAATTGAAGGCTATAAAGGTCAAGATCCCCAGGATTTGCCCAAAGTTGGCGTCATTGCCCGTCTAGAAGATTTTTCACAACTGCCCGATGGCACGGTTAAGATTGTGCTTGAGGGGATTAGCCGCGCTCAAATTGTTGACTGTGTCCAGAACGACCCGTTCTATCGCGTGACCTGCCGCCCAGTGCCCGACCACGAGCCCAAGGGTATGGATGTCGATGCGCTGATGGATACTGTCAAGCAGCAGATTTCCGATTTTGTTGATTATCTCGGTGAGATTCCCCAAGAGGCGGTGGCGTTTGTCCATCGGATCAACACCCCCGGCCATCTGGCCGATCTGGTGACGTATGGCCCGGCGTTCTCCTTCCAGGATCGCCTCGATCTGCTCAATACGGTTGAGCCGATGGATCGCCTGCGCCAGGTTCAGGTGATTCTGGCCCGCCAGCTCGAGCTGCTGCGCCTGCGCGCCAAGATCCAGTCCGAGACCAAAGATGTGCTCGATCAGGGTCAAAAAGAGTATTTCCTTCGCGAGCAGATGCGCGTCATTCGCAAAGAGCTGGGCGAAGATGATGACGGCGACGATCCAATCGATGAACTGCGCCGCAAAGTTGCCGAGCTGGACGCGCCGAAGTATGTCAAGGATCAGGCGCTCCACGAGGTTAAGCGCCTGGCCCAGCAGGGTATGAACTCGCCCGAGGCTGGCGTGATTCGCACCTACCTCGACTGGCTGCTGGTTCTGCCCTGGAGCACCGAGCCAATGCCAGCGATCTCGCTGTCAGCGGCCCGCGCGGTGCTTGATGAAGATCACTACGGGCTGGAGAAGGTCAAGGAGCGAATTCTTGAGTATCTGGCCGTGCGCAAGCTGGCTGGCTCGAAGATGCGCTCGCCGATTCTGTGCTTTGTCGGCCCGCCCGGCGTGGGCAAAACCAGCCTGGGCCGCTCGATCGCCCGGGCGCTTGGCCGTCCGTTTGTGCGCCAGTCGCTCGGCGGCGTCCACGATGAGGCCGAGATTCGCGGCCATCGCCGCACCTACATCGGCGCAATGCCCGGCCGGATCGTCCAGGGGATGAAAACCGCCAAATCACGCCAGACCGTCTTTATGCTCGACGAGATCGATAAGGTGGGTGCGGATTTCCGCGGCGACCCGACCTCGGCGCTGCTTGAGGTCCTCGACCCGGAACAGAACAGCACCTTCTCGGATCACTACCTGGAAGTGCCGTTTGATCTGAGCCAGGTTGTGTTTGTCGCCACCGCCAATCAGCTTGGCCCGATCCCAGCGCCGCTGCGCGACCGTATGGAAGTGATCGAAATTGGTGGCTACACCGAGGACGAGAAGCTGGCGATCGCCAAAAACTTCCTGCTGATCAAGCAGAACGATTTCCACGGGCTGGAAAAAGATCAGCTTGTGGTGACTGATGCCGCCATCCTGAAGCTCATTCGCGAGTACACCCGCGAGGCTGGCGTTCGTAATCTGGAGCGCGAGATCGCCGCCCTGTGCCGCAAGATCGCCCGCAAGGTCGCCGAGGCCCAGGACGTCACTGCGCTGGCGGAGTTGACCGAGACCAAGACCAAGCGGCGCAAGAAAAAAGTCACGCCGCTGGTCTATACCATTGATGCTGCCGACGTGCCGACCTACCTCGGCCCCGAACAGTTCTCGTTTGGTCTGGCCGAAACCACCGACCAGGTCGGCGTGGCCACCGGGGTTGCCTGGACGCCAACCGGCGGCGACATTCTTTCGTTCGAGGTGCTGCCGCTGAGCGGCAAGGGCGAGCTACGGCTCACCGGGCAGCTCGGCGATGTGATGCGCGAGTCGGCTCAGGCGGCAATGTCGTACGCCCGCTATCGCGCCAAAGAGCTCGGCATCGAGGCCTCGTACTTCGACGAACACGCCATTCACATTCACGTTCCCGAGGGCGCAGTGCCCAAGGACGGCCCCTCAGCTGGCATTACGCTGACCACGGCCCTGATCTCGGCGATGACCGGGCGGGCGGTCCGCCGCGATGTCGCGATGACCGGCGAGGTCACGCTGCGCGGCCGGGTGCTGCCAATCGGCGGCCTCAAAGAGAAGACCATGGCCGCGCACCGGGCCGGGATCAAGACCTTTATCCTGCCCAAAGAGAACGCCAAGGATATCGTCGACCTGCCCGAGAAGGTGCGCCAGGATCTGCAGCTCATCCCCGTCGAGACGATGGACGAGGTGCTGATGATCGCCCTGATGCCAATAGTTCGGGTCATCCCGGAAGTGATCGTTTCGTAACGCCAGAATCAAGCTCAACGAAAACAGCCGCCCAGACACGCAAATGTCTGGGCGGCTGTTTTTATGTCGACCTAGAGCTGGCGCAGAAAGCGCTGGGGATCGCTCAGGAAATCGCGGGTCACAAGGACATGCTCAATCTGATCGTAGGCGATCGGCTGAATCCGCCCGTGGTCAAAGCTGTAGATCGTGGCGCCGCGATCGTCTGAAGATGCAGCATACTCCTCCTGTTCCACAAACTTTGGACGATATTATTATAGCCACTTGCAGGCGCAAGACCCGTACACTGGAGCATCGATAAACTACCGCGCGGCAAGCCGCGGGGTATTGACCGGCTTACACAAGCGAGAGTTGCTCAACATGAAGTTGCTTGTACTCATTGGTACGCCCTTGGTTCGCCACATAGTCTCGAATT
>DAOTUS010000541.1:0-4443 GCA_034437415.1 Herpetosiphonaceae bacterium | reverse complement strand
AATTCGAGACTATGTGGCGAACCAAGGGCGTACCAATGAGTACAAGCAACTTCATGTTGAGCAACTCTCGCTTGTGTAAGCCGGTCAATACCCCGCGGCTTGCCGCGCGGTAGTTTATTATAGTCAACGATACGATTCATTTGGCTGAGGTCGAGCAGTGTACACTTATCCTTAGTCGGAACCCGGGAACCGTAGCCCCAATTCTTACCTTGACTAATTGGGTAAATTGGAGTTCGATAGGTATTCGCTATGGCTAGGCATGCCTGAATATCAGCGCAACTCTGGGGTTTTATAATTGCAGTCACCGTGTTGCTTGTGTCAAAGGTCGCTGTCGAGGCGCTTTGCATAGCGGTTGCCTTGACGACTACATTGCTAGCGCCGATAGCGTTCGTCCATGCAACAACTGCCTCATTCCATCCAGTCGCTTCAGGTATACCTACGAGGTGCTGCTCATTAGGAAAGCTTGAATCCGGGATGTCACAAGTGTCCTCTGCGATCAATAATCTTGGATCGTCAAGACACAATCGCGCAGCTTCGCTTTTCCAAGCACGTAAAATTTCATCACGATGCATAAGCGTGTGCTTTGTCGATTTGAATTTTGCGAGGATTAGGAATACTACATCCTTTAGATTACAGCGATATCAAGTATCCATGTATCTGTAGATTCAGAAACTTGACCAACCTGTTGTTAGTTGGTCTTTGCACCGATACACATTCATACCATTCAGCCTTGACGATCAGCATAATTGGGACACCCTAAGACACTAACGATGGCTTCCCTACTATAGCACATATTAAGCTTGCTGGATTCGGGTACTGCGCGATCAAGCAGCCTGAACCAGAACATCATTGAGCTTACAATCTTACACTGGTGACTGTTCCAGCCAGTCGCGCTCGGGGTCGATCAGGGTTTTGATGGCGGTGTAGAAGACGTGGACCGAGTTCTCGGGGCCGCTGGCGAAGTGCTTGAAGACCTTGTTGAAGGGGAACACCCAGATCTCGCCGCCCTTGACCGGGAGGGCAATCCCCCACTCGTCGGTCTCGCGCTCCTGGCCCCAGCGCCCGCCGTAGGCCGCGATGATGCAGGCGCCCAGGAACGCGCCAATCGACTGCACCAGCCCCGGCGGCACCGTCTCGGCGCTGTAGTTGCCGCGAATCTGCTCGATGTAGGCGTCCAGCGTGCTGACGGCGGCCGCGTCGTACTCCAGGTCAACATCAAGCTCGGCCTTGATCACCTGGACAAAATGGCGGCCCAGGTGCTCGATGCCCTGGACCATGCGCTCTTCGGACATTGTTTGGATTCCTCGGGGTTTTAGTAGCTGGCAGCTAGCAGCTAGCAGCTAGTGAGCTTTAATCTAGGTTGTATGGCTTCCCAAAGGCTCAGCAACCAGCAACCAGCAACCAGCAACCAGCTACTGGAGACCCATCACCAGCCCGGCGTACTTCTCGGTCAGGATTTTGGCCTGCTCGTCGCTGGTGCCCTCGGCGATGACGTGGATAAACGGGCCGTCGGGGTCGGGCAGGATGAGCACCCACTCATCGCCAAGCTCGATCTTGATGCCGTCGATGTGTTCGGGCGAGCGCTCGGCGTACTGCTCGTTGAGAATGCGCATCACCTTGCCCTTGTGCTCCCAGCGGCACGGCACCTTGGTCTGGGCCATTGTCGAGCGCGGCAGCGTGCGCCGCACCTCGGAGAGCCGCACGTTGGCCCGCGTCAGCAGCTCCATCAGCTTCACAATCGCAAACAGCCCGTCGGCGATCGGGTAGAAGCCGGGGAAGATCAGGCTGCCGGCGCCGTCGCCGAGCAGGTGTAGCTGGCTGCACTGGGTGGCCTGCTGCATCAGCGCACCCAGGGCGGTCTTGGTGCGCTTGATCTTGCCGCCGTAGCGCTCGGCCAGGCGGTCGAACAGCCGCGGGGCCGTGACCGGGATCGCCACCGTGCCGCCGGGGTTGGCCTCCAGCACCAACGCGGTCAGCGCGGCCAGCAGCTCGATATCGGTCAGGCGCTGCCCGGTGTCGTCGATGACAAAGATGCGCTCGCTGCCCGAGTCGAGGCGCACGCCCAGGTCGGCGTTCATCACCGGCACAATCGCCGACAGCCGCTGCATCCCGGCGTTGAACTGATCGGCGGTCTGGAACAGGCGGTCCTCGTCGCTGTTCGAGTTGAGCTCAACCACGTCCACGTTCAGGCGGCGCAGAATCGTGCCCAGCTGCGGCGCGGCATTCGACGAGGCGTAGTCGACCACAATGCTCCACTGGTTGGACAGGGTCTCGAACACGCTCGGGTGGATCGCCTCGATGAAGTTGTCGAGATACAGGTCGTGCAGCCCGTCGGTCTCGGCGATCCGGCCGATCTCGTCGAGGTACACGCGCCGGTAGTCTTCGCGAAAGTAGGTGTTTTCGATTTTGCGCTCGGTGTCGCTGCCCAGATCAAGTCCCTTCGAGTCGAAGAACTTAATATCGACCACCCGGTTGTCCAGCGGCGACAGCCGGACGTGAATGCCGCCGGCCGCCTTGAGCGCACAGGTCAGATAGCGGGCGATCGGAATCGGCACGGTGTGAAGATCGAGCACGTTGATCCCGGCCGAGGGAATCCCGGCGATCAGCGCCCGCTTGAGCATGCGCGGGGTGTAGTGGGCGTCGCGGTTCATCGTGACCATGCTGCCTTTGGGCAGGATGGCGCCATAGGCCGCGCCCAGCTTGGCGCAAAACTCGGGCGTCAGATCGATATTGACCAGCCCGGTGATGCCGTAGCGCCCAAATAGCACCCGCCGCCCCTGGGCGCCCCAGATAATCGAGGCGCTGACGGTCGCGCCCTCCTCGACCTCCTTGGAGGGCCAGATTTTCACGTTGGGCTGGATCACCGCGCCCGAGTTGATGATCGTGCCGTCGGCGACGACCACGCCCTCGAACAGCAGCGAGCGGCTTTTGATATTGCACTGTTTGCAGACAATCGCCCCACGCAGCTCGGCCCGCTCGCCAATGTAGGAGTTGCGCCAGATCACCGAGCGGTCGATGGTGGCCCGCGAGTCGACGATCGTGTAGTCGCGCACCACCGATGGCCCGTAGATCAGCGTGCCGCCCTTGATTTTGACCCCGTGGCCGAGGAACACCGGCCCGTGGAGCTGGGCGTCGGGCGCGATCTCAACCTCGCCCTCGGTCCAGATGTCGCCGCCGATATTGACCCCCAGCCGGGGCAGATTGACTAGGCCCAAGAGATAGTCGGCGCAGGCCCGCATATAGGCCTCGATTGTGCCAACGTCGGTCCAGTAGCCCTCGGCAATGTAGCCGTTGAGCAGATTGCCGCGCCGCAGCAGCAGCGGAAACAGATCTTTGGAGAAATCAAAGGGCTCGTTGAGCGGAATATCGTCCAGCACCACCGGGTCGAGGACGTAGATCCCGGTGTTGACGGTGTCGGAGAACACCTCGCCCCAGCTGGGCTTTTCGAGAAACTGCTTGATCCGCCCGCTCTCGTCGGTGATCACCACGCCGTACTCCAGCGGATTGGGCACGCGGGTCAGGGTTAGAGTGGCAACTGCGTTGGATTTCTGGTGAGCCTCCAGGATGGCGCCGAGGTCGAAGTCGGTCAGGGCATCGCCGGAGATGACCAGAAACGGCTCGTCATCATCGAGCAGCCGGGCGGCGTACTTGATCGCCCCGGCCGTGCCGAGCGGCACCTCTTCGACCGAGTAGCTGATGTTGACATCGAATGCCGAGCCATCGCCGTAGAAATCCTGGATAATATTGGCCAGATACTGCACCGTAATAATAATATCGGTGATCTCGTGGCGCTTAAGCAGCTCGATAATATGGCCCATCACAGGCCGATCCACGATCGGAACCATTGGTTTAGGTCGGCTGATGGTTAGTGGCCGCAAACGCGAACCCTCGCCGCCAGCCATTAGCACTGCTTTCATGGCGACCTCATCTCAGCGAACATGCAACCAGGGCACAGGCGTGCGAGCAGCAAGACAGGGCGACTCGGCTACAGCAAAGTATAGCACGGAGTAGCCGGCCCGCTTGCCAGTCGCGGGCAGCCCACGCCACCTGGGAGCCTAAAGATCGCGTGAGCAATAATCGCTGGTTGAGCCTGTCGAAGCCAACCTGAGTAGGCTGCGACAGGCTCAACCAGCGGCTCGACTAGCGCCCAATGATCGAGCCACGAGCTGCCAGCTACTAGCTACTAACCTCAGTACACATCGCCATCCTGGAGAATCTCGATACGGTTGCCAAACGGGTCGGCGACAAAGAAGCGCCGGACGTTGGGCAGCGTGGTGTCGGGCGTGACGGCGACCCCGGCCTGCTCCAGCAATACTGTAAGGATTTCAGGGCAATCGCATCTAAATCAAAAACAGACATTGTTTGCTCAAAACAGCGTTTTTTGATCGGTATGTCATGGTTTAACGGCACCAAAACCAAAAAAGACGGGAACAGTATCGCTCA
>DAOTUS010000540.1:0-20957 GCA_034437415.1 Herpetosiphonaceae bacterium | reverse complement strand
GCGGCGGCCCCCGCATGTGTATTGGCCTGGCGCTTGCTCAGCTGGAGATGCGGGTGATTATCTGCGAGCTGGTGCGCCACTATCGCTGGGAGATCCTCCCCGAGCAGGATACGACGCGGGTCTGGCTGCCAACCAATCAGCCGAAATCAGGATTACGGGTGACGTTCACCGCGCAGACCTAACCGTGCGCAGTGAAGCCACGAAAGCGAACAAAACTATGCCGTTTGATGAGCAGAATGCGATTGTTGTCCGCGGCGCTCGCGAGCATAATCTGAAGAATATCGATGTGATTATCCCCAAGCAGCAGCTGGTGGTGATCACCGGGCTATCCGGCTCGGGCAAATCGACGCTGGCCTTCGATACGATTTTTGCCGAGGGCCAGCGCCGCTATGTCGAGTCGCTCTCGGCCTATGCCCGCCAGTTCCTTGGCCAGCTCGACCGCCCCGATGTCGACCAGATCACCGGCCTCTCCCCGGCCATCGCCGTCGACCAGAAAAGCACCTCGCGCTCGCCCCGCTCAACCGTCGGCACCGTCACCGAGGTCTACGATCACCTGCGGCTGCTGTTTGCCCGCATCGGCCAGCCCCACTGCCCAATCTGCGCCCGCCCAATCACCCAGCAGACCCCCAGCCAGATTGTCGATGCGGTCCTCGGGCTCCCCGATGGCATGCGCCTGATGGTCCTCGCGCCGCTGGTCGAAGATCGGCGTGGCTCGCACGCCAAAGTGCTCGACGACGCCCGCCGGGCCGGGTTTGTGCGGGTGCGGGTCGATGGCACGGTGCTCGATCTGGATGAGGCCATCGAGCTGGAGAAGAACAGCGATCACAGCATTGAGATTGTGGTCGATCGTCTGGTGATGCGCCATCCCGATCCGCCGCTGCCTCCCGAGCAGCACCCCGACCGGGTGCGGGTGAGCGACTCGGTCGAGACTGCGCTCAAAGCCAGCGGCGGCACGATCATCATTCAGCCTGTCGCTGGCGAGCCGCTGCGCTACTCGGAGTTTTTCGCCTGTCCCGAGCATGGCCCGCTGTCCGGCGGCGCCATCGAGCCGCGCTCCTTCTCCTTCAACAGCCCGCACGGCGCCTGCCCGGCCTGCGCTGGTCTGGGCGAGCTGCTGGAGTTCGCCCCCGAGCTGGTCATCCCCGACCAGCGCCTGAGCCTGCGCGATGGCGCGATCGTGCCGTGGCGCCGCACCGGCAAAAATGCCCGCCAGTACTGGGACGAGATCCTGGCCTCGCTGGCCGAGTCAACCGGCTTTTCCCTCGACGTTCCAGTGCGCGATCTGCCGCAGTGGGCGCTGGACGTGATTCTGCATGGCTCAGGTGCCGATCGGAAACAGCTGCGCTATAAGCTTGGCGGCAAAATCCAGCGCAACTTCGCCCCGTTCGAGGGCGTGCTACCCCAGCTGCGCCGCCGCCTGCGTGAGGCCGCCGACGAGGCCAGCCACGCCCAGTTGGCCCAATATATGACGACGTCCCGCTGTCCGAGCTGTCAGGGCACCCGGCTGCGGCCTGAGGCGCTGGCGGTGACGGTCAAGCAGGTCACGATCGCCCAGGTCGCGGCGCTGCCGATCACGGCCGCCTACGATTGGGCCAGCGCCCTGCTGAACGACGGCCTGCGCTCCAACCGCGAGCGGCTGATCGCCGCCCCAATTATGCGCGAAGTCGCCGGGCGGCTGCGCTTCCTGCTCGATGTCGGCCTGCACTATCTGACCCTGGACCGGGCGGCGGCGACGCTGTCCGGCGGCGAGGCCCAGCGGATTCGCCTGGCCACCCAGATTGGGGCCGGCCTCTCCGGGGTGCTCTACGTCCTCGATGAGCCATCGATCGGCCTGCACGCCCGCGATCACCAGCGCCTGCTGCAAACCCTGCTGCACCTGCGCGACCTGGGCAACTCGGTGCTGGTGGTCGAGCACGACGAAGAGACCATTCGGGCCGCCCAGTGGCTGGTTGATATCGGCCCTGGCGCCGGATCGCACGGCGGCGAGGTGGTGGCGATGGGCACGGTTGCCACGGTGGAGGCCAACCCGCGCTCAATCACCGGGCAGTATCTCAGCGGCCAGCGCAAAGTCCCCATCCCACCCCAGCGGCGCCCAGCCGCTGGCCCGGCCCTGGTGGTCCGCAACGCCCGCGCCCACAACTTACGCGGCATCGATGTCAGCTTTCCGCTGGGCACATTTATCTGCGTAACCGGCGTGTCAGGCTCGGGCAAATCCACCCTGGTCAACGACATTCTGTATGCGCGGCTGGCCCAGGTGCTCAATCGCGCCCGGACGGCGCCGGAAACCCACGACACGATCGAAGGGCTGGAGCTGGTTGATAAAGTTATTGCCGTCGATCAAGCCCCGCTTGGCCGCTCCGGGCGCTCCAATCCCGCCACCTATACCGGCATGTTCGACCCGCTGCGCCAGCTTTTTGCCGGCACGCCCGAGGCCAAACTGCGCGGCTACACACCGGGCCGCTTTTCGTTTAACGTCAAGGGTGGCCGCTGCGAAGCCTGCAAAGGCGAAGGAACCGTCCAGATCGAGATGCAATTTCTGCCAGATCTATATGTTCCTTGCGAACAATGCGCTGGATTGCGCTATAATCGAGAAACTCTTGATATTAAGTATCGCGGATATTCAATCGCCGATGTACTGGCATTGACTGTGGAGGAAGCCGCCACCCTATTTGCCCGCATACCCGCTCTGGCTCGTCGGCTGGAAACTCTGCACGATGTCGGGCTAGGCTATGTAACCTTAGGCCAGCCCGCCCCGACGCTTTCCGGTGGCGAGGCCCAGCGGGTGAAACTGGCCACAGAGCTCGCTCGACGTGGCACTGGACACACCGTCTATGTACTGGACGAACCGACCACCGGGCTGCACTGGGCCGACATCGAACGCCTGCTAGGCGTCTTAGGCCGCCTGGTAGATGCCGGGAACACCGTCATCGTGATCGAACATCACCTTGACGTGATCAAAACTGCCGACTGGATTATTGACCTTGGGCCAGGTGGCGGTGACGAGGGTGGCCAGGTCGTTGCCAGCGGCCCGCCAGAAGCCGTTAGCACCAGCGCCGACTCGTGGACGGGCCGTTTTTTGGCCCCGCTAATCCATAATTCGTAGATCAGCATTCATACTTTTTTTGGGCATAGCAAAGGCGCACTTGTGTTGACGAAGGTATAGCCTTAATGTACAATGTGCGTGCTGGCCGGGCCACGTTCCGAACCAAGCCGTGTTGCCCCACTGCGAAGCTCACAGCATAGTGCAAGGAGTTACTCATGGCAGAAGAGCGCACCATTACGTCTGGCGAGCTTGAGCGCCTATACTATCCCAATAAAATCGCACGATTGTATCTCCTCAGTTTGGAAGATGTCATGGGCCGCACAGGGGTCAATGCGCTGCTGAACATGGCAGGGATGAAGCACCTCGTTAATACCTATCCGCCCAATGATCTCAAGCGCGAGTTCTCATTCAAGGATTTAGCTACGATTAGTGAAGCGACCGAAACAATGTTTGGTCCACGTGGCGCCCGAGGAATGGAATTGCGAGCCGGACGCTATGCGTTTAGTCTGGGGTTGAAAGAATTTGGGCCGTTGCTTGGGATGGCAGACTTGGCACTCAAACTCATGCCCATGACGATGAAGATGAAGATTGTGTTGAATGCCACGGCACAAACCTTCGACCGCTTTAGCGATCAACCAAGTCGGGTCGAAGATAACAAAGGACGGTTTGTTTATTACATTGATAAATGCCCCGTCTTCTGGAATCGCGGAAATAGTGAACCAACCTTTTATTTGGCTCAAGGCATTATCGAAGAGGCACTTACCTGGGTAACTGGCGGGCACAACTTTAAAGTTGAACAAATCGCTAGCCCCCGTCGTGGCGACCCATATTGTGCGTTTGCTATCGATAAGGAGCCGATTGACTAAAACGGATTGAGGCTACCTATAATCGCGCTGGCGACGAGCAGTACGCTCACAGACATCCAACTGTAATCTGCTCGGCGTGTCCTTTGCGGCAAGAGGACGTATAGTTAAGAGTAGAGCAATTGGCCTCAATGGTTGAAACGTCTTGAGCTGCAAGGACTCGTTATGAAACGGATTGTTCTCCGCGATCCTACGCTTATCGCTCCCTTTGGAGAACCAGCGCGCGATTTGCGGATCCTCAACAAGCCACTCTGGCTGTTACATCGCGATTTGCTTGCGCGTCACTGTCAGAGTGTGGTCGAAATAGATGATTGGTCGGGGATCCCTGCTGGCAACGAAGAGTTGCTGGTTCACAAGGATAATCTCTATTTCAACAAAGAATTTATTGAAACGTTTATCGCCAAGGCACGCGCCACCGGGCAGCCCTGCCAGGTGGCTTTTGCTGCTGATGACGCAATGATTACTGCACATGCCCTGCGGCTGCAAGAAGGTATTCGGCGGCAGGGTGATGTGTATGTTGCTGATATCTATTATTTTCCCCACGGCGTTGTTCCCAATCCTCAAACCCTGATCATTGATACCGAACCTCAGGAGATGGGGTACTATCATATTCCTAGTTACATGGCGCCTAACCAGGGTGATCTGGTTTTCCAGGTTCCCATTCGAACAATCTGTTCGATTGAAAACTGGGTTCACGTTTTTATGACAAATTCTCCCCTCGGGGTGTTTGCCTGGGGCCGTAAGCTAGAAAAGGATGTCGCCGAAAGCTGGCGGCTGAAGCTCAAAATTGGGTTCCGCTCCTTTATTGAACGCAAACACTTTCTCTCATCATCAGCGGTCGTCAAAATTGGCAAAAACTGCTCAATTGATCCAAGTGCTATTATTCAAGGACCAACTGAGATCGGTAATAATGTTAACATCGGGGCCGGGGTGGTGATTACGAATAGCCTGATCGGTAATAATGTTACTATTATGCAGGGTTCACAGATAATGTTGAGCGTGGTTAGCGATCGCTGTTACCTGCCATTTCGCTCCGCTTTGTTTATGACCGCGCTCATGGAAAATTCGATGGTTGCCCAAAATACCTGTTTGCAGCTCTGTGTGGTTGGGCGAAACACCTTTATCGGTGCAGGAAATACCTGTACAGATTTTGATTTATTGGGTAAGCCGATTAAAACACTTCATCGTGGGAAACTGGAAGAAGTGGGTTTGCCGGTGATTGGTTCAGCGATTGGACATAACTGTAAAATTGGCTCGGGCTTTGTGATTTATCCCGCCCGCAATATCGAGTCCGGGACGACGCTCATCTACGGTGATGATCATGCGGTTATTCCGAAAAATGTTGCGAGTGGCATCTACACGCGCCCGCCGGTGTTCTATCCCGACCGTGATCCGCGTGTGGGTCGCCTTCCGTCATCCGAGCGGCCCATGGAACCGATTCACGCTGAACAATTTCGTGATTAACACCGCTGCGTTTACGCAGGTAGGAGGAAATAGTGAATAAGGAACGGATTCTCGTTGTCGAAGACCAAGCCGATATTTCAGGTTTGCTTAAAATTTACTTTACCTCACAGGGCTACGAGGTCATGACGGCAATGCGCGGTCAGATTGCCCTTGAGATCGCCCGTAAAACGCCGCCAAACCTGGCCCTGCTTGATGTGAACTTGCCCGATATGACTGGCTATGATATCGGTAAATCGCTCCGTGCCAACGCGCGTACCAAACATATTCCAATTATTTTCCTGACCGCACGGGGTGAAAAGCAGGATAAGTTTATCGGTCTAGGCGAAGTTCAGGCTGATGACTATATTGTGAAGCCATTTGATATCGAAGAAGTCCATCTCCGCGTGCGCCGCAACCTCGACCGCGCTCGTGAGAAAAATCGCACCCACCCGGTGACTGGCATGCCAACGGCTGAGCTGATCAACGAAGAGCTGCGCCGGCTCCTTTCCGCCGACCCCTGGGCGCTGGCCATGATTCACATCAACGGCTTTGATACCTTCACCCAGGTCTATGGCTCCGTGGTGGGCGAAGATGTCCTGAAATTTGGGGCCATCCTTGTCAACGAAGTGATCAATGAAGTTGGGTCCCCCGAGGATTTCGTTGGACAGTTGGTCACTGGCCCAGATTTTCTGCTGACCTCAGCGCCTGATCGGATCAAAGCTATTGCGGAACGCCTACTTGAACGATTTGATCAGGAAATTGGGCTACACTATAGCTACCCTGATCGTAAACGTGGGTATATCGTTGTTAAACAAGGCGATGGCAGCGAACGCCATGAATCGCTGATGACGGTCTCAATCGGCGTGCTCAATAGCAGCGACGGTCCGTTTTACGATATCCGCGAGCTAAGCGAAACTGCGGAAAGTGTCCGCCCACTGGTTACCGTTCAAGATGGCGTTACCAAGAGCGTTATCAAATTTGGTCGCTAAATTTCAGATCACTGGTTTGCAACCGTTGAGGCTGCGCCGTGACTTTGCCAGACAACAATGAACACAACTCCTTCCTCAATTTGGCAGCTAATGGCGGCAACCGCTCAGTTAGCCCACGAGCAACTGGCTGATTTGTCGACCCTTGCACAACGGGTTAAGGCTATTTTGTTTGAAAGTGGCCTTTGTCCTCAGGGCGCGATTCTTCGTCTGGGCCCACACCCGGCGGTGCTAGCCTCATGGGGAATAACCAAACGTGCGACCAATCGCTTGTTGTCCGCATCACCCAAGGGTACCGGCGCCATTCAGCTGCCTGCTGAATGGCGCTCGGTCGAGCTGGGCGAGACAACTATGCCTGGGCTTCTCGCCGTTAACCTTATCGCTGACGAGACCGCTGATGTCGTAACGGTGCTAGGCGCTCAGATTTCGGTGTTATGGCAGTATGCGATCACCCGCGAGGAATTTCAGCGCCGTGAGCGGGCTATTTCTGCGCTGACCGATACTTTGCAGGGGCTGGCACGCCAGCTCAACATTGATGAATTTCTGCAAACTGCGATTTCGCAGGCAACCGATCTGCTTTCTGCCGCCGGCGGCGGGGTCTATCTCATCGATCTGCCGAGCCAGCTGCTGGAGCTGCGTCAGGTTGCCCGCTTTTCGCCCCAAAATGTGGGCACAAAGCTCGCCGTTGGTGCTGGCGTTGTCGGTCAGGTCGCTCAAACAGGCCAGGCGCAACTGGTAAATAGCTCCGCCGCCACCACCGATCGCACCAGCGATCTCCTCGGTAGTGCGCAGTTCAGCGCCATTCTGGCGGCTCCACTACACGATAATGATGTGATCATTGGTGTGATCATGTTGGCGCATGTGGACGCTACACACTCGTTCAGCCCCTCGGACCTGGCCCTGCTCGAGTCATTTGCCGCGCAGGCTTCGCTGGCGCTACGGACGGCGCGGCTATTCGATGCGCAGCGGAAACAAGCCCGCGAGCTGTTTGTGCTCTATGAAAACAGCCGCACAATTGGCTCGTCACTTGATCTGCGCCATATTCTGGATCGTCTGACTGAAAATGTGACGCTGGCCCTGAATGTGGAGCAAAGTGCTGTCTATTTGTGGGAGCCGGAGCGCTCAATCACTGAGCTGGTCGCCCTGGCGGTTGATGAGTCGTTTACTGGTAATCTGCAAGATACAAAACTTGGCACTCGTACCCAGCTCCAGGCTGGCTCGGTGGCGGCCCTGGTTATCAACGCCCAGCAGCCAGTTGCGATCAACGATGTTGCCGTTGATCCACGGATTGATTCTCAGCGTAGCGCTCTGCGTGAGCGGGGTGTTCGCAGCATTCTTGGCGTGCCACTGCTGGTGCTTGACCATGTGATCGGGGTGCTGGTCTGTACAATGTATACCCAGCTGCGGATCTTCAGCGGCAGTGAAATTACGCTGGCCCAAACTCTGGCAGGCCAGGCCGCGACCGCGATTGGGAATGCCCGACTCCTGACCGATGAGCGCCGCCGCAGCGTTGAACTGACCATGCTGCAGGAGATCAGCACGCGCCTCAATGCTGGCAGTGGCCTAACCACAACCTTGGAATCGATTGGTGAGGGCGTTCGTCAGCTGCTGCCGAATATCGATATTGAAATCTGCCTGTACGATCCGCAAACCGAAACCTTGAACAGCCACTATGCGACCGAAACTTCACGCAACTACTTTGTCAGTGAAAGTGGCGTGTATCACCTGGATCAGGGCCTGACTGGCTGGCTGGCCCGCCATCGGACCACCTTGCGGATTGGGGATTTGCAGCAGCAGCGGAGTGTGTATCCGGTTCGCAGCAACACCGATCCGGCCGCACCAGCGTTTCGCTCGTTTCTCGGCGTTCCCATGCTGGTCGGTGATGAACTGATCGGGACGCTGGAGCTTGGCTCAGGCGAGACGAATCGCTTTGATGCTGAAGATGAGCGCTTGCTCAAGATTATTGCCTCGCAGGCGGCGCAAGCGCTCCGCAATGTTCGCCGCTACGAGGCGACCGACGAGGTTTTGCGCGAACGAGTTCGTGAACTCCTGGCGCTTCAACGCATCAGCCGCGAACTAACCTCGACATTGCAGCTGGAGCAGCTGCTCCCGGCCATGTTGACCGAGATCGTCCAGGCGACCAACTGTGCCCATGGCATGGTGGTGCTCCGCGATGATGATCAGCAGCCCTTTACAGTGGTGGCCCAGACTGGCTATGCCGAATCGCTTGATCTCGGCCAGATTATTGTGCCGCTGCTGACCCATGGCTCGCTGGCCCATAGCCTGGAGCGTGCTGAGCCGCTGATTATTGATGATATTACTGTGGCGGAGCCATCGGTTGAGTGGCCTAATGTGCGCTCAGTATTGCTATCGCCCATTTTGTACGAAAACCGCGTGGCTGGCGCAATTATTGCCAGCGATATTCAGACCTTCACCTTTGGTCACGCTGCGGTGGATTTCGTGCGAGCGGTTGCCGATCAGGCGGCGCTGGCGATTGGCAACGCTCAGCACTATGCCGAACAGGTTCGCCAGCGCGAGCTGCTGCAGCAGCGGGCCAGCCTGCTCAACGAAGTGCTTGAGATCGGCAATGCGCTGCGGGCCGATATGGAGCTCAACGTTCTGCTGGAGCAAATTGCCTTCAGCGTAACCGAAGCCGCTGGCTTCCGCGAAGTCGTGTTCAGCCTGATCGACCCCGATGAGCCTGAAACCCTGCGCACGGTCACTGGGGCTGGTCTGGCGCTTGCCGAAATTGAGGTGCGGCGTGGGCAGCCAGTCGCGGTTAGCTCGATCCATCCCTATCTCGATCCGCAGTATCGGATTGGGCGGGCCTACTTTGTCCCGACCATGCCAGCCGCTGAATCGAACGCTGAATGGGTCAAAGGCGATAAACTACTGGTGCCGCTCTATAGCACCGAGCGCGAGCTCATCGGCGTCATGAATGTTGATGACCCCTTCGCCCGTGAACACCCGACCCGCCGGATCGTCGAAACCCTGGAAATTTTTGCCAATCAGGCTGCGATTGCGGTTGAAAATGCCCGTCTGTTTAGCCAGCGCTCACGCCAGATTGCTGAGCTTGGCGTGGTCAACCGAATTAGCCGGGCGGCAACCTCAAGCCTCGATTTCGACTCGCTGGCCCGCGAAGTGTACGAGGTGCTCAACGAGGCCCTGCCAGTTGAGTCGTATTTCCTGGTTGTGTTCAACGCCGCGATGGATCAGGTGATTGAGTCGTGGGGGGTGGATAATGGCGAGGCGGCCAGCAACGTTGCCAACGGAATTATTCCAAGCGATAGCTTAATTGGCTGGATTATCCAGCACGGTGAACCACTGCTCTTCAGCGATCTGCCAGTTCAGGCGCAGGCCCATACTGGAATGAAATGGCAGCCCTGGGGCGACGATGTTCCCCGCTCGTGGGTTGGCATGCCGCTGATCTCAGGCGATGGCTCGATTCGCGGGATCTTATCGCTGCAGCATAATGAGCCAAATCGCTACTCTGCGCGCGATGTGGAGCTGCTGCGGACGGTGGCCAACCAGCTGGCGGTCGCCGTGGAAAATGCGCGCCTCTACGGCGATACCCAGCGTCGGCTCAGCGAGCTGGCGCTGGTGAACCGCATTGGTAGCCTGACCAGCTCGACCCTGAACCTGGTCGATATTTTGAAGGAAGTGTATCTCGCACTCCGCACCGTGTTGCCGATTGATGCCTTCTTCAGCTTTGTCTACGATCCGCTGAATGCCGAGGTTGTGCAGCGGGTCAATGTCGATGAAGGTGAATTCTTTATCGAAAGTCAGCGCGATACCCTCTTGCCGCACTCACCATCGGCCTGGATTATCGCGAACCTCCAGCCGCTGCTGTTCAGCGACATGCCGACGGAAATTGAGGGTCGCTTCCAGGTCAAGCGCTTTGGCAATCCCGATAAATGGGTTCGCTCCTGGATTGGCGTCCCCCTTAAAATCAGCGATGACACCAGCGTTGGCTTGATCTCGGTCCAGCATTACCGCATTGCGATGTATGGCGAGCGTGAGCTTTCACTGCTGCAAACTGTGGCCAGCCAGGTTGCCCTGGCGGTTCAAAATGCCCGTCTGTTCAACGATCGCGAGCGCCAGATTCGTGAGCTCGATGCGATTAGCCAGATCGGCCAGCTGATGAGCGCCTCGTTCGACCTGAAAGAGATGCTGGCCCAGACCGCCATCTACCTTCGCCAGGTTACCGGCGCCCCGATCTTCTACACGATGGTCTATGATGTCGACAAGAAGCTTATCACCGACGGCTTTGCAATTGAAGATGGCACTGTCGATCCAAACCCACCACGGGGCGTGGCGCTCCGTGAGGGCAGCCTCAGCGGGTGGGTTATCCAGCAACGTTTGCCGCTGATCGTGCCCGATCTGGCCGACCGCGCCGCCTTGGAGCTGCTTGGGATTGTGCCGCTGGCCCACCCAATCGAGGGCCATGACACGAATCCGCGCTCGTGGGTTGGTATTCCCATTGTGGCCAAAGATGGCGCCCCAATTGGCATGCTTTCACTGCAGGACTACAAGCCAAACCTCTTCGATAATCGGACGGTCGCCTTCCTGACCAGTGTCGTCTCGCACGTGAGCCTTGGTCTGCAAAAGGTCCAGCTGTTCAGTGAGCGCGACCGCCAGATCAAAGAGCTTGAGGCGATTCGGCGGGTTGGTCAGGTTACCAGCTCGACCCTAGATTTGAATGAGATGGCCCAGGGTGTGTACACAGTGCTCACCGATTTCCTGCCGGTCGAGGGCTTTGTGCTGAATGTCTATGACCCGCAGCAGGATCTGCTGGTCTACAACCTGATGATCGACAGAGATAAGAAGCTTGATGTTCCAATGGTGCGCGGCGTCAAGCATGGGTCGCTAACCGACTGGATTCTCACGAATCGCCAGCCGCTGCTGTTTACCAACCTTGACGCCGATCTCAAGAACTATCCAGAGATCGCGCCGATGCAGCACGGGCAGGGTCCGTCGGCGCAATCGTGGATGGGCGTGCCGCTGCTGGATGCCAACGAGCAGCCAATTGGCATGCTGGCCTTGCAAAACTATACCGCGCAGGCCTTCGACTCTCAGGATATGAACTTTTTGAGCAATGTTGCCTATCAGGTGACGCTGGGTATGCAAAATGTGCGCCTGTACGAGCAGACGCAGCAAGGCCTGCAGCAGCTCAGCACCGAGGCCGAGCGGCTGGCGCTGATTAACCATGTCTCCAACCTGACGGCCTCAACCTTTGATCCACAGGTGCTCTACAATCTGGCGGTCAAAGAGATGGCGCATGCCTCCGGTGCCGATCAGGCGCGACTTTTGATCTTCGATTATGACGATCAGATCGGCTATACCCGCGCCGAGTTTCCCTCCGGCGATCTCAGCGTGCAGGTGCCAATTACCAACAATCTGACGATCCCCTGGCTGCAGGAGCACCGCCGCCCGCTAATTATCAACGATATTGATAGCAGCGAATTGACGGCCTCGTTCCGCTCAACCCTTCACTACCTGAAGATTCGACGGATGATGCTGGTTCCGCTGATTGTCAAGGGCGACATGATTGGCTCAGTCGGGCTGGATAGCTTTGCTGAAACCAAAGAGTTCACCCTGCGTGATGCTGAAACGTGTCAGACGATCGCCAACCAGGTTTCGCAGGCGCTGGAAAATGCCCGGCTCTTTGCTGAGACCGAGCGTCAGGCCCAGGCGTTGAGCAGCAAAGTTGGTGAGCTTTCGGTGCTGCTGGAGGCTGGCCAGGCGTTGAGCTCAACCCGCGAGCCGGCCCAGGTACTCGATACGCTGGTTCGGCTGGTGGCGCGGCAGCTGCGGGTTGATACCGTGGTGCTATCTACAATCTCAAACGAGGATTTGCTGGTGCCGCTCGCCTCGCTGGGCCTGCCGACCGAATTCGTCGACTCGATGCGGGTGCGCCGTGGCGAAGGCTTGATTGGCTCGGTGGCCGAAACGAGCCAGCCGCTGGCTGTCTCTAATGTGCAACAGGCCACAACTCCTTCACAGTACCCCGACTTCAACACCGAGCACGGCCTCACCTCGTTCCTGGGTGTGCCGGTGCTGTATCGCAACGAAGTGATGGGCGTGCTCAGTGTGATGACCAACACCACCACTGAGTTTACCGCCGATGATATTGCCTTGCTGAGCGCTCTGGCCGACCAGGCCGCAATTGCCCTGGAGAACTCGCGCCTGTTTGCCGAGCGGGAACGCCAGATTACGGTGCTGCAGGCGCTCAACGATGTCACCCAGGCGATTACCTCGACCCTTGACTGGCAGGCGCTGCTCCGTGAACTGCACACCCGCCTCGGCGCAGTCGTCGATACCCGCTTCTCGTTTATTGCGCTCTACGAGAGCGAACACAATATTCTGACCTTCCCAGTGGTGGTGGATGATAACCGCGTGGTGGAGCAGGAATCGTTGCCACTAGCCGAGGGGGTGCTGAGCCGGGTTGTCCGTGGTCGCCGCACGATTGTGCTGAACACGGTTGAAGAAACCTCCCAGGCCTCCCGGATCATCTTAGGCGATGATCAGCCGATGGCCTCCTGGGTGGGGATTCCGATTATGCTCGGCGAGCAGGTCCTGGGTGTGATTAACATCCAGAGCCACACTCCCCGCGCTTTCCCGCCAGAGCAGGTTCAATTTCTGCAGGCTGTCGCCAGCCAGACCGCGATTGCGCTGGAAAATGCGCGCCTGTTTGCTGAACGTGAGCGCCAGATCGCCGAAGCTGCGATCCTGTCATCGATCAGTCAATCGATTACCGCCACGCTGACGCCTGAAGAGCTGGCGACTTCGATTTTGGCTGGTTTAGCGCCAGTCTTCAATACATCGAATGCCTATATTGTGCTCTACGATGCGCCATCAAATATGATCTCAACCACCGTTGGTTTTCACGATGGTGCCTTCTTCAATATTGCCCCGCACATATTGACCAACGATTTCCTCAAGACCTTGCTGTTTGAGCAGCAGCCATTACTTTTCAACTCGGCCAGCGATCAGCGCGCTGACGGGCTATCGTCGCAGCTGCCAAACATGCCGTTTGAGAACCCGCTGGAAATTCAATCGGTGATCGCGGCGCCAATCACAATGGGCAGCCAGACCAGCGGTATGATGGTCAATCAGCCCTTGGGCGTGCTGGTCGTGCAGAGCGATCTCGCCGGCGCCTTTGATCGGGCCCAGCTGCACTTTCTCGAGTCGGTCGCTAATCAGTCGTCCAACGCCGTGCAAAAGGCCATGTTGTTCACCGAGCGCGAGCGCCGGATCCGCGAGCTGGATACGCTCAACCGGATCAGCCAGTCGATTACGTCCAGCATCAACCTGGAAGAAATTCTGGCGCGCCTCCATACCGGGCTGAACGAAATCGTCGATATGAGCACATCGTTTATTGGTCTGTATGATGCGCAATCGAATACGATGACGTATGAACAGACCTTCGATCAGGGCGAGCGGATCTATATTTCCGCGAGCCAGCTCGGCGCTAACATCAGCTCGTGGGTGCTTGAGCATCGTCAGCCCCTCCTGCTCAACACTGCCTCCGAGGCCGATGAGTATCGCGATGAAGTTGGCCGGATCCACGCCCTGGAGAGTCGGGTTGGGGCGGTTGGGAAGATCGAGCAGTCGTATCTGATTGTGCCAATTGTTGTCGGCGCAACCGCACTTGGGGTGATCAATATTCAGAGCTATGAGCAGTATGCCTTCTCTGAATACGATATGGGCTTTGCGTCGACGGTGGCCGCCCAGGCCGCCGCCTCGATTGCCAACGCCCGCCTGTTTGATGCCCGCGAGCGCTCGATCCAGCAGCTTCGCACGCTCAGCAGTATCGGCCAGGCGCTTGGCTCGACCGTGCGCTTCGAAGACCTGCTCCGAGTGATCTATGAGCAGACTAGTCTGCTGGTCGATACAGGTAATTTTTATCTCTCGCTCTACGATGAACGCCACAGCGAAGTCTCATTCCCGCTGATCTACGAGCACGGCAAGCCGATTCGTCTCGAGCCACAGCGCGGCTACAACGGCCTGACCGAATACATTATTCGCACCCGCCAGCCTTTGCTGCTGCAGGGCAATGCCGGCGCACAGATGGAAGAGCTGGGGATTCAGCTGATCGGCGATCTGGCCCGTTCGTGGCTGGGCATTCCGCTGATCGCGGCGGATAAAGTTGTCGGTGTGATGTGTGTGCAAAACTACGCCAACGACCACGCCTACTCCGACGATGATGTGCAGCTGCTCTCCACGGTGGCCAACCAGGCCGCCCAGGCGCTGGAAAATGCCCGGCTGTTCTCGGAGTCGCGCGAGAGCGTTCGCGAGCTATCGACGCTCTCGGAGACCAGCGTGTCGCTGGCGAGCTCGCTGGATATTGCCGAGCTGCTGGCAATTAGCGCTTCGAGTGCGATTGAGATGGCGCGGGCCGACTTCGGCGGCGTGATTGTGATGGAGACCGATGGCTGGCGGGTCGCCGACTCGCTGGTGCTGAATCGCGACCGCATGGACCTGCCCCTTCCACCAAATGACGAGGTCAATGTCAGCGAGCTGGAGGTGCTGCGGCCACTGCGCAACGGCCAGATCGTCAATGTGTACGATGCCAATCAGGAACCATCGCTGGCTCCGCTGACCACCCCGCTGGGAGTTCGCGGTGTGGTGTTCCTGCCGATCATTCGGGAAAATTCGTTGCGCGGCGTGGTGTTTGTCGGTATGGATGAGCCCTACACCTTCGAGGATCGCTCAGTCTCCAGCTTGCTCATTTTGAGCACGCAGATTGGCCAGGCGGTCAATAACGCCCAGCTCTTCGAGCAGATTCGCCGCTTCAACCTGGAGCTGGAAGAGATCGTCGATCAGCGCACCCTGGAGCTGAAAGGCGAGAAAGAGCGCGTGGAGGCGCTGTATAACATCGCCACCGAGCTGGGGACAACCCTGGACCGCGACGAGCTGCTGGTGCGGACGCTGGATATGGCGGCAACTGCGCTAAGCGTCAGCCGCGGCTCGGTGTTGCTGCTGGACCGCGAAACCAAGCAGCTGATCTGCCACGCTGTTCTGAACGAAGAGCTGGGGCTGCGCTCCCTCGAAACACCCGTGCTGCTTGAGGGCGACGGGCTGGCCAACTGGGTGATCCAGAACAACGAGGGTGTGTTTATCGACGATGTGCGCTACGACTCGCGCTGGGCCAGCGCGGAAACTGGCCGGGGCGACGATGTGCGCTCGGTGATTGCGGTGCCGCTGCTCTCCAGCGATACGCCGCAGGGCGTGCTGATGCTGAACAGCACGGTCAAAGGCTACTTTACCGGCGACCACCTGCGCTTCCTCTCCACCATCGGCGGCGAAGTTTCATCAGCGCTGCACAACGCCGACCTCTACACCCTGGTGTATGAGTCGGCCGACCGGCTCTCGGATGCGATGTGGCAGCAGCGGGAAGAGGCCAGCAAAACCTCGGCGATTCTGCAGAGCGTCTCCGAAGGCGTTATGGTGCTCGACCACGATACCGAGCGGATTATTCTGTACAACCCAGCCGCCGAAGAGGTGCTGCGAATCCCGCGCTCCGAGGTGATCGACCGCAGCCTCTCGTCGGTTGCCGCCCCGCGCAACGAGGTGGAGCTCCACGAAGAGGGCCGGGCCTTGCTGCTCTACACCGGTTTGCACGAGGGCATTCAGATGGTCCATCGCGACGAGGCGGTCCATACCCTGATTATCGAGCTGCCTGGCCAGATGATTGCGGCCAACTTTGCTCCAGTGGCCGCCGAGGATGGCTCACGCTTTGGTGTGGTGGTGGTTTTGCGAGATATCACCCGTGAGATCGAGGCCGACCGGGCCAAGCGCGACTTTATTGCGACGGTCTCGCACGAGCTGCGGACGCCACTCACGCCAATTCGCGGCTTTGTCGACCTGCTCTTGCTCAATGCCGGGGGCGCCCTCAACGACGCCCAACGCGACATGCTGGGAACGGTCAAAGCCAACACCATGCGCATGGTCAGCCTGGTTGAAGACTTGCTGGAAATTGGCCGCCTGGAAGCTGGCAAGATTAGCCTGAATACAACACCGTCCAATCTCAACCAGCTGGTCCACGATACCGTCGCCATGTGGAACTTGGAAATTCAGAACAAACAGATGAAGCTCCAGCTTGAGCTTGACGACACACTCCCATTAATCGAGTATGATACCAAGCGGATCGGACAAGTCCTGACGAACTTGCTCTCGAATGCAATCAAGTATACCTACGCCGGTGGCGATGTTACTATCCGCACCTTCCGCAACGACGATGGTATGATGCAGCTTGATTTGAAGGACTCAGGCGTTGGTCTGACCCCTGATCAGCAGAAGAGTTTGTTCAAGCGCTTTTACCGTGCTGACAGCCCGCTTCGCGATGAAGTTGGCGGGACAGGTCTTGGCTTATCAATTGCTAAATCGTTCGTCGAACTCCACAACGGTGAAATGTGGGTCCAGAGTGTCTATGGCGAAGGCAGTACGTTTAGTTTCTCGCTGCCTGAGCAGCAACCCCGACCTGATCTCGGTGAACGTGAAGATATGGGCGATGTGGTCAGCACCGTGCAACCCATCGAGGAGACAACAGCCTGATGACAGCGAAAATTCTCGTAGCCGATGATGAGCCAGATGTTTTATTTATGACCAGCTTTAGTCTCCGCAGCCTGGGTGGGTTTCAGGTATTTGAAGCCCACGACGGCGCGGAAGCGGTGGAAATAGCCCTGCGTGAACTGCCCGATCTGATTGTTCTGGATATTAAGATGCCGCGCCTGACCGGCTATGAAGCATGCCGCCAGATTCGCAAACAGGCGGCATTTCGGGACACGCCGATTATCTTGCTCTCCGCCAAAGGCCAGAAAACCGAAATCGAAGAGGGCTGGGAGGCCGGAGCGACCGAGTATATGCTCAAACCCTATGCCCCCGTGACCTTGATCGGCCGGGTGCGTGAGCTGTTGGGTTCGCGGGCATGAGTGCCATTTTTATTGATAATCGGGTTGTCCACTACGAGGTCTTTGGCCGTGGACAGCCGGTCATTTTTTTGCATAGCTGGCTGGGATCATGGCGCTATTGGGTGCCTTCTATGGAGATGATCTCGGACCGCTTTCGGGCGTATGCGCTGGATTTCTGGGGCTTCGGCGACTCGGATCGCTCGAACAATCAGTATAATCTGGATGCCTATGTCGATCAGTTGCTGGCGTTTATGCGCGAGCTGGGCATGGTTAAGACCAACCTGATCGGCCACGGGCTGGGCGGGATGGTGGCGGTCCGCGCCGCCGCTCAGGCGCCGAACCAGTTTCTGAAGGTGGTGGTGACGAATATGCCGGTTCAGGGCGAGTCGCTGACGAATCTGGTCAAACCCAGCACGTTATCGCGCCTGATGGGCAAGTCCAACCCGACCGAGACCTGGAATAAAATCCTCAGAAACATTAAAATCGACGACGAGACCTATAACGAGGTGATCGAGGACACCAACTCCACCTCTAGCGATGTGGTCCAGCGGGTGTTCGACTCGATCCTGGCCACCGATCTGCGCAGCACCCTGGAAACCCTGGTGCCGCCAACCCTCGGGGTCTATGGCGGCAGCGATATTATTGTTGCCCGTGAGCACGCGGCGGTTTTCGAGGCCAGCGCGACCGAGCATCAGATGGTGACCATTGAGGGTAAGAATCATTTCCCTTTTCTGGAAGATGTGAATGTCTTCAATCGCCTGCTGCTGGATTTTCTCACCAGCCCCGGCTCAACCTCGGTCCAGATCAAGGATGAGTGGCGCCGCCGCGTGAAGCAGAGCCAGTATCTATAGTTTTTTATAGCGAGCGCCACGGTATCAATTGTGCTAGGTTCAGAAGGTCTACCCTGCGGTAGACCTTCTTTGCTGCGAGGTGCCATGAACCAACCCACTCTGCCACGTTCGATCTGGGCTGAGGAGCGTGATGATCTGCTGCGGGCGGTGTCCGGGGCGTTTTTGTTTGGCGTGCCGCTGCTGTATACGATGGAGGTCTGGTGGATTGGCACCTACACCTCGCCGCTGCGGATGCTGGCTGGTTTGCTGCTGACCTATGCCGCTCTGGTCGCCCTCAATCGCACCACCGGTTTTCGGACCCAAAAACAGACCAGCATCTGGCGGAGCCTGACCGACAGCGCCGAGGGCTTGGCGATCGGGCTGCTGGTATCCGTGATCAGCCTGCTCCTGCTGCGCCGCCTGACCTTTGATCTGGGGCTGGATACGGTGATCGGCCAGATTGTGCTAGAAAGCATCCCGTTTAGCATCGGGGTCGGGATTGCCAACGGGTTGCTGGATCGCGGCGGCAATGACCAGGCTAGCGACGAGAGCGAGAATTCGACTGATCAGAACGAGCCGCCCAAATCCGCCGCTGACCAGCCCGACAGCCCTGAGTCGCTGTGGAAAGATACCCTGGCCGACGCCGGGGCAACCGCGCTGGGCGCGATTATCATCGCCTTTTCAATCGCTCCCACCGATGAGGTCCCAATGATCGCCGGGTCGCTGTCGCCGCCGGCGCTGCTGCTCCTCGTGGCGGCGTCGCTGCTGATCTCGTACATTATCGTGTTCGAGGCCGAGTTTGGCGCCCAGGATAAACGCCGCAGCCAGCGCGGGATTTTTCAGCACCCTTTGAGCGAGACCGTGGCCTCTTACCTGATCTCGTTGCTGTTGACGATGCTGATGCTGCTGTTCTTTCAGCAGTTGGATTTTTCCGCCCCGCTGAACCAGTGGGTCAGCTATACGATTACATTAGGGCTGCCGGCGACAATTGGCGGGGCAGCTGGAAGGTTAGCGCTATGAGCAAACATTCCGCCGCAGGCCAGCAGCGCTCGACTGCCGAGTGGCTCTCGCTGGTGATCTCGCTACTGCTGCTGACCGCGGTGGTTGGGCTGATTGGGTTTTTGTGGATCACGCCCACCGATGAGGTCCCCCGATTTAGTGTGCAGCGCGACCAGGCCCGCGAGGTCGATGGGGTTTTTTATCTGCCAGTCACGGTCCACAACCACGGCGACTCAACCGCCAGTCAGGTGCTGCTTGAGGGCTCGCTGATGGTTGATGGCCAGGAGCAGGCGCCCAACACCACGTTGGATTTTGTGCCAGGCCACTCCGATCGCGAGGCCACCTTGATCTTCAGCGCCGATCCCGCTCAGGCCGAGATTCGGGTTGTGAGCTACCAAAAGCCCTAGCGCTGCCTGCCGCCCGGCGGCCCTGAGACTTTGTCCGGGGTGTCCTCGCGACTTTGGCCCTCCACAGCTGTCGCACCATTCAGCTACAATAGCGACTTATCTGACTCTGACTGATCGAACAAGGAGTTTGGCGATGACGAGCGTTGATGCTGAGATAACAATTGTTCGCGGCACGTGTCCGCACGACTGCCCCGACACCTGCGCGATGCTGATTACGGTCCAGGATGGCCGGGCGATTAAGGTGCAGGGCGATCCCGACCACCCGGTCACCAAGGGTTTTTTGTGCGCCAAAGTGTCGCGCTATGTCGAGCGCACCTACCACGAGGGCCGCGTCCTGTACCCGCAGCGCCGGGTTGGGCCCAAGGGCGCGGGCCGCTTCGAGCGGATCTCGTGGGAGACCGCGCTCGCCGAGATCGCCGGCCGCTTTGGGCAGATCAGCGCCGAGTATGGCCCGCAGGCGATTCTGCCCTACTCCTACGCTGGCACGATGGGCCTGCTGCACTATGGATCGATGGACCGGCGCTTTTTTCATCAGCTTGGCGCCTCGCTGCTGGACCGCACGATCTGCGCAACCGCCGGGATGTTCGGCTATCGCTACACGGTTGGGGCCAGCGTCGGCATGGAGACCGAGCAGTTTGCCAGCTCGCGGCTGATTTTGCTCTGGGGCACGAACACGCTGACCTCTAACCCGCACCTGTGGATTTTTATCAAACAGGCGCGCAAAAATGGCGCCAAGCTGATCGCGATCGATCCCTGGCGTTCGCGCACCGCCGCCCAGTGCGACCAGCACATCGCGCCGCTCCCCGGCACCGATGCGGCCCTGGCGCTGGGCCTGATGCACATCATCTTCCGCGACGGGCTGCACGATCAGGACTACCTCGATCGCTACTGCATCGGCGGCGAGCAGCTCAAGGCGCGGGCGGCCGAGTATGACCCGGCGCGGGTGGCCGCAATCACCGGGCTGGAGGTGGCGACAATTGAGACGCTGGCCCACGAGTACGCCACGCTGACCCCGGCGGCGCTGCGGATCAACTACGGCCTCCAGCGCCACGCCGGCGGCGGGATGGCCGTGCGCACCCTGGCCTGTCTGCCAGCGGTGATCGGGGCCTGGCGCCACGCGGCCGGTGGGATCCAGCTCTCGACCAGCGGCACGTTTCCGATCAACACCGCCGCGCTGGAGCGCCCCGACCTGATTCCGGCGGGGACGCGCACGATCAACATGAGCGAGCTGGGCAACGCCCTGACGGCGGTCGACGATCCGCCGGTCAAGGCGCTGATGGTCTACAACTCGAACCCGGCCAGCATCGCGCCCGACCTGGAGCAGGTTCGGGCCGGGCTGCTGCGCGACGATCTGTTCACCGTCGTCCACGAGCAGTTCTACACCGACACCGCCAGCTACGCCGATATTCTGCTGCCGGCGACAACCCAGCTGGAGCATATCGATCTGCACAAGGCCTACGGGCACCTGTATCT
>DAOTUS010000539.1:0-13734 GCA_034437415.1 Herpetosiphonaceae bacterium | reverse complement strand
GATCCACGAAGGACACAAAGATCACGAAGGGGATGGGGGTGCAAATTTGACCTTTCCACCCGCGTGTGAGAATCAGTCGGCTTTACGTTATTTCAACGGGTTGAACATTAGTTGCCATCCCTTCGTGCTCTTCGTGGATCAAATAAAAAATTAGCGCGTTCCAATGCGTTCGATTGCCCCAGGATCGTTTTGTTTTTGAGGATATGTTATGTCGGCTTTATTCCGTGAACCACTGACCTACTGCGCGATGGCGAGCGCCAGCCGCCTGATCGATGACCAGCTTAACTTTGTGCTGCCGCCGGAGCTGGAGGCCAGCGCGCCGCCCGAGGCCCGCGGCCTGCGCCGCGACCAGGTGCGGCTGATGGTCTCGCACTACACCAGCGACACGGTGATCCACACTGGCTTTGGCGGGCTGGACGAGTTTTTGCTGCCCGGCGATGTGTTGGTGATCAACACCAGCGGCACCCTCAACGCGGCGATCCCGGCGCGGCGGGCCGCTGGGACGCCGCTGGAGCTGCATCTGTCGACCCATCTGCCGGCCGACCTGTGGATTGTCGAGGTGCGCCAGCCCGCCGCCAGCGCCAGCGCGCCGTTTCGCCACGCCCAGGCCGGGGAGACGCTGGAGCTGCCCGCCGGCGGGGCGGTGACCTTGCACACGCCCTATCGCGTCGATCGCACTGCCCCAGCCGTAGCGGCGGCTGGCCCGCGGCTGTGGATCGCGACCCTCGATCTGCCGCTGCCGCTCCTCGACTACCTGGCGATCTGGGGCTTTCCAATTCGCTACGGCTATGTCAAACAGGCCTGGCCGAGCGAGTACTACCAGACCGTCTACGTCACCGAGCCGGGCAGCGCCGAGATGCCCTCGGCGGGCCGCGCCTTTACCGCCGAGCTGATCACGCGGCTGGTGGCGCGGGGCGTCCAGATTGCGCCGCTGCTGCTGCACACCGGCGTGGCCAGCCTGGAAGATCACGAGCCGCCGTATGAGGAGTGGTATCGCGTGCCGCCGACCACCGCCGCGCTGGTCAATGCGGCCCACGCCGCCGGACGGCGGGTGATTGCGGTTGGCACCACGGCGATTCGCGCCCTGGAGACCGTCACCGACGCCAGCGGCACCACCCACCCCGGCGAGGGCTGGACCCGCCTCGTGATCACGCCGGAGCGCGGGCTGCTGGCGGTCGATGGCCTGCTGAGCGGCCTGCACGAGCCACGGGCCAGCCATCTGGCGATGCTGGAGGCGCTGACCGGCCGCGCCCATCTCCAGTTCAGCTACGCCCAGGCCCTCCAGGAGGGCTACCTCTGGCACGAGTTCGGCGATCTGCACCTGATTGTGCCGTAAAGGCCCGCTGGATCGGGCAGTCGCATCGATGCATTCTACTGGAGCAACTATGGCACAAGGCAGATTTGGACTTCTCGGCCGCAATCGGAGCTATCGGTATCTCTGGACCGCGCGAACGCTCTCGTTCCTGGGCGATATGCTCACGACCGTCGCGCTGGTGCTGTATGCGGCCAGGCTGGAGAATGCCGCCACCGCGGTCGGCCTGCTGCTGCTGGCCCAGACCCTGCCGCGCCTGTTTGGCCCGTTTGCCGGGGTGATTGTCGACCGGGTTGACCAGCGCCGCCTGATGATTGGCTGTGAGCTTGGCCAGGCCCTGCTGGTTGGCCTGATCGCGTTCACCAGCCCGCCGTTTCCGCTCCTGATGCTCCTGGTGTTTGGCACCACCGCTCTGGCCACCCTCTTCGGGCCGGCCGGGCGCAGCACAATCCCGGTGTTGGTCGCGCCGCAGGATATCGCCGCCGCCAACGCCACCCTGAGCTCGGGGCTGAACATGGCCCTGGCGCTGGGGCCGGGGATTGGCGGGCTGCTGGTGGGCCTTATCGGCATTCGCGGAGTCCTCATCATCGATCTGCTGACCTTTCTTAGCTCGGCGCTGCTGCTGAGCCAGCTGCCACCGCTGGTCGCCGCCAGCCCGGCCGCCGGGCTGGCGGCGACATTTCTGGGAATGACCGGGGCTGGCTTTGCCTACATTGCCCGCCACCAGACCGTCCGGGCGGTGGCGGTTGGATTATTTTTCGTGGTTGGGTTCGCCGCCCTGCGCAATATCACCCTGGTCTTTCTGGCCGAGACGGTCCTGAAGACCGATGCGCGCGGCTATGGCCTGCTCGCCTCAAGCTACGGGATTGGGATGGTGCTGGGGCCGCTGGCGCTGATTCGCTGGAGCGCCCGCTTGCCACCTGCCAGGATCTTGCTGCTCAGCCTGCTGCTGCTGGCAGGCGGCACCTTTGCGGTTGGCCTGCTGCCTGGCTTCGGGTTTGCGCTGATCTTCCAGGCGGTCTCGGGGATTGGCAATGGCCTGCAAAATGTGGCCAACGACACCCTCATCCAGCGCACCGTTGCGCCAGCGATGCTCGGGCGGGTCTTTGGCTCGGTGTACACCTGTGCCGCGCTTGCCGCCACGCTGACCTATGCGCTGGGGGCGCCGCTGCTGCGAGTTATGCCGCCTCAGGCCGTGTTTTTGCTCTCCGGCGCCGGGGTGTTCGGGGCTTTTCTGATTATGCTCATGATTCTGCCGCGCTCAGTCACGGCCCCGACCGCCGGGCCCGCAGGCGAGCCACTCCCGGCGGCTGATGGGATTTAAAAAACCGCGCGGCTGGATCAAGCTGTTGCTTGATCCAGCCGCGTAATCACTTAAACGTACAGGCTGGCCAGCGTGAACACAAACAGCGTCCCGGCGATATAGCTGTTGACCGTGAAGAAGGCGATGTTGATCTTCGAGAGATCGCGCGGGTTGATCAGGCTGTGCTCGTAGACCAGCAGCGCCGCCGCCGCCGCCACGCCGACGTAGTACAGCCAGCTCATGCTCAGGGCCACGCCCACGCCCAGCAGCAGCGCCACCATCGCGATGTGGCAGAGCTTGGCGACCAGCAGGGCGCGGGGGACGCCAAAGCGGGCCGGCAGCGAGTGCAGCTTCTCAGCCCGATCGAACTCCACATCCTGGCAGGCATAGATAATATCGAAGCCGGCGATCCAGATGCCGACCGCCGCCGCCAGGAGGATCATCGGCAGCGTGAACTGCGGGTTGACCGCCAGCCAGCCGCCGGCCGGGGCGATCGCGTCGGTGAAGCCCAGGCCAAAGTGGCACAGCCAGGTAAAGCGTTTCAGCGCCGAGTAGCCGGTCAGCGCCAGCACCGCAATCGGCGACAGCAGCAGACACAGCGGGTTGAGCAGCGCCGCCATTACGACCAGCACCACCAGCGCCACCAGCGCCACCGCCAGCACCGAGTTGGCCGAGAGCGTGCCGACCGGAATTGGGCGGTTGGCCGTGCGCGGATTGCGGGCGTCGATGTGGCGGTCGAGGTAGCGGTTGAGCGACATCGCCGCCGTGCGAGCCGCCACCATCGCCACCGTCACAATGAGAAATACGCTCCAGCTCGGCCAGGTTTTATTCGCCAGCACCATGCCCAGATAGGCAAACGGCAGGGCAAAAATGGTGTGTTCGACTTTAATATTGACGGCGGTCTGGTAGAGCGTCTGTTTAAGGCTGGTCATGATCGTTCCTGCTACTATTCACCGCTGCAAGGCGGAAACACTTTTGGATAAAGTATAGCGCATCGAGACGCCCGCTGTGTGCGCCAGCTTTCGTCGCCAGACCTACACATTTCCAGGCCGATTAAGGTAGATTTAAGCCTGAATATCACCGCAACACTGCGCTCTCCACGAGGGCTACTGCTACGGTGACAGGCGACTCGTGTATTCTAGCCCTAGCTACTGACTCCTAGGCCGCTCAAGTGCGGCGATCACCATCACGGTAATATCGTCGTGGCGCGGCGCGGCGCCGGTGAAGGTCTTGAGGGTGGCCAGCAGCGCGGGCACAATCGCCGCGGCTGGCAGGGCGCCCAGCGCCCCAAAGCTGTGCTCCAGCCGCTCAAAGCCAAACATCTCGCGCTGTTCATTCATCGCCTCAACCGCCCCATCGCTGATCAGCAGCAGCCGATCGCCGGGCAGCAGACTGGCGCCGGCCGAGCGGTACGCCTCGGCGGCCTGGGCGCCCAGGGGCAGGCCATGGCTCTCGATGTAGGCGACCGCGCCATCACGCCAGCGCAGCGGCGCAATCAGCCCGGCGTTGGCGACCTGGATCTGCTGGCGGTCGCTGTCGAGCATAATGCACAGCACCGCCGCGTTCATTCGATTGGCCTGCATGCGCGGCAACAGCACCGTGTTCAGCTCCCCCAGCAGCTCGCCCGGATCGGCGGCGCTGGCGGCCAGGGTCTCGAAAGAATTGATCGTCAGGGCTATCAGAATGGCCGCCGGGATCCCCTTGCCGCTCACATCGCCCACCGCCAGACTCAGCCGCCCGTCGCTGGGCTGGTGATAGCTGAAGAAATCCCCGCCAACCTCCTCGGCCGGCAGCGACTGGGCGCAAATCTCAAAGGCCGGATGCGTGGGCATGACCTGGGGCAGCAGGCTGATCTGGATCATGCGCGCCACCCGCAGCTCGCTCTGCACCCGCTCGTGCGCGGCGAGCGCCCGGCCGAGCAGCCCGCCCAGCCCCGGCGCAGCCTGTGGAGCTACGTGTTCTTCTGGCGCCACGCCCACTCGCAGGCATGATGGGAGACGCCGATCGCTAGCGCCTATTTCACGCCAGCACAGCCACCCACAGTTCTATACACCGTCAAACACGGGACGCTCGCCATACCACGGCAGCGTCCCGTGTTGCTATAGGTTAGGACGCTGCGGCCGCCGCATCCTGGCCGGCCTCATCCATCTGCGCTCCTGTCTACGTATATCCGGCGTAGGCTCTGGCGTGCTTGCGCTAGACATAAAGTGGAATATACTTAAAGCATGCCCGTGAGACTGCCCAAAATCAGCTGGAAGGAGGTGAAGCGAGTCGTGCTGTGGATTGAACATCCACGCAGCACATCGCCTCATTATGAAAGCAGAACGTCGTGATGGAGAGTCGATCGAACAACTGATTCGACGTTTCAACAAGCAGGTTGTTGCTGAGCGAATCACTAAAACCTACCGCGAGCGCATGCATTTTGTGTCCAAGAGCACCGAGCGAAACGAGAAGCGGCGCCGCGCTGAGCGGAACCGCCGCCGCAAAGAGCGCGACGCGGTCTAGATGGCCCGAAAATATTCTAGGTTGATGCAAAGCTGCTGGAGGTGTGCCAGCAGCTTTGTGGTTTTAGTTTAGCTGGGGTGGCAAAGATGGGTGTGCTATAATATTCGGCAATTCAACGCAATTTAAGGATAAGAAATAACCCTATGGAAGCAGAAATTTTAGCGCGTCTGGCCAACGTCGAGGCCCGCTACAACGAACTCAACGACGAGATGAGCCAGCCGGAAGTGCTGACCGATCACGTCCGTCTGACGGCGCTCGCCCGTGAGCAGACCGAGCTCGGCGAGCTGGTCGCCCGCTACCGCGAGTATCAGCAGGTCGAGCGCAATCTCGAAGAGGCCCGCGGGCTGCTGCGCGATGAGAGCGACCTCGATCTGCGCGAGATGGTCCACCAGGAGATCACCCAGCTTACCGAGCGGGCCGCCGCGCTCGATGACGAGGTGCGGATTATGCTGCTCCCCTCGGACCCCAACGACAACAAAAACGTGATTGTCGAGATCCGCCAGGGCGAGGGTGGTGATGAGGCGGCCCTCTTTGCCGCCGACCTGTACCGCATGTACGGGCGCTACGCCGAGCAGCAGGGCTGGAAGCTGGAGATCATCAACCTGAGCGAGAATGGCATCGGCGGCTACAAAGAGGTCATTTTCGAGATCAACGGCGAGGGCGCCTGGAGCCGCCTGAAGTACGAGGGCGGGGTCCATCGGGTCCAGCGCGTGCCCGAGACCGAGGCGCGCGGCCGCATCCACACCAGCACGGCGACCGTCGCGGTCCTGCCGGAGGTGGAGGAGTGGGCCGTCGATGTCAAGGCCGAGGACTATCGCGTGGACGTGTATCGCTCCGGTGGCCACGGCGGCCAGGGCGTCAACACCACCGACTCGGCGGTGCGAATCGCCTACAAGGCCGGCACCCCCGAGGAAATCATTGTTATCTGCCAGGATACCCGCTCGCAGATCAAGAACCGTGAGAGCGCCCTCACCGTGCTCCGCGCCCGCATCTATGCCCGCGAGCAGGAGAAGCGCCACAAAGAGCTGGGCGAGTCGCGCCTGGCCCAGGTCGGCACCGGCGAGCGCGCCGAGAAAATTCGCACCTACAACTACCCCCAGGATCGAATCACCGATCATCGGATCGGCCAGAGCGTTTCGAACTTGCCCGGCGTGCTGAATGGCAACCTCGACCGGCTGATCGAGGCCCTGGAGAACTACGACAACGCCGAACGGCTCAAAGCTCTCGGTATGAGTCAATAGGGGGACTGGTGTGATTGACCCATCGCTGGCTTCGTTCATCCATCGGATGCCGAAAGCTGAACTGCATATTCATCTGGAAGGTTCGATCCACCCCCACACGCTGCTGGAGCTGGCGACCAAAAATGGCACGGCGCTGAATGCCAGCGATCTCGCCGGAGTTGAGCGCCTGTTTCGCTACGACAGCTTTCTGGGTTTTCTCGATGTCTATCGCGCCTGCGCCCGCTGCCTGATCCAGGGCGAGGATTTTGAGCGCGTGGCCTACGAGATGGCGGTCGATCTGGCCGAGCAGAATGTGCGCTACGCGGAGGTGATGCTCTCGCCCGCCCAGCATATGCAGCGCAACATGGATTTCGACGAGATCCTCGGCGGTGTGGCCGCCGGGTTTGCCCGCGCCCAGGCCGAGCGCGGCATCGTCTGCAAGCCGGCCTTCGACTTTGGGCGCCAGTTCAGCCTGCACGAGGCGCTGCGGGCGGTCGAGCTGGCCCAGGATGGCATGCGCTATGGCGTGGTGGCCTTCTCGATTGGCGGCGATGAGGCCAACTATCCGCCCGAGCCGTTTGTCGAGGTCTTTGCGGTCGCCAAGGCGGTGGGGCTGCACGTGATGGCCCACGCCGGCGAGGTCGCCGGGGCCAACAGCGTGCGCGGCGCCATCGAGATGCTTGGGGTCGATCGGATTGGCCACGGCTTTCGGGTGCTGGAGGATCCCGAGCTGACCCAGATTCTGGCTCGGCGCGGCGATATCACCTTCGATGTCTGCCCGACCAGCAATATCCTGACCGGGGTCATCCCGCAGATCAGCGCCCACCCGCTGCGCCAGATGTTCGATGCCGGCCTGCCGATCACGCTCAACTCCGATGATCCGACCTTGTTTAACACCACCCTGACCAACGAGTTTAGGCTGGCTGCCGAGCACTTCAGCTTTAACGTCGATGAGATCTGCAAGGTTGCCCTGCAAAGTATTCGCGGCGCCTTTATGCCCGCCGCCGAGCGTGCCGCGCTGCTGACCGCCTTCAAGCACGAGCAGGCCGCGCTGCGGGAGGAGTTGGGGATTTAGGCCTCGATACTCATTGCTGTCAACAAAAAACCCCTCGTGAGGCGGAGCCTCCGAGGGGGTTTTGGGATCTGGCGCCCGGCAATCAGGCGGACCGGGCAACGCTGATGGTATCCAGCACCGCGTCCCAGGCCGGGTAGCGATAGATTGGGTTGGCGACATAGCGATACAGCATGCTGCCGCTGGGGCTGATCACCACCAGCCCGCCCAGGCGGCGCATCGATTCCAGCGACGCAAACGCGATCTCGTGGCCCTGCCTCTTCTGGGCAAACTGACGCACTAGAATATGCGGGCCAGCCGCATTCCACAGCGAGGTCTGGCCAAACTCAAAGGCGTCGTAGACCTCCAGGGTTGAGTCGCCGTACACCGCAAAGGGCAGCGTATACAGATCGCGCAGCGTCTGCGCCATTTTGGCATCGCCCATGACAATCACGGCGATATCGCATTCCGCGGCAGCGAATTTCGCCACCTCGTCACGCAGGCTCAGCAGCTGCCGCCGACAGAGGGCGCAGCCGAGATGGCGCATCAGAAAGAGCAGCACCGGCCGCTCGCGCCAAAGCTCAGGGAGCGTAATCACGGTTCCAGCTGGGTCAACCAGCTTAATCGTATCGAGAGTACGTGGCATGATGGTACCCATTGTTCAATAGCCTAGGCCAGCTGTGGCTCCAGGACGCTTAACACTTCGTCCCAGGCGGGATAGCGATAGATCGGGTTGGCGACGTGGCGGTAGAGCTGCGTGCCGTCGGTGTCCATAATCACCAGGCCGCCAAGCTGTTTAAGCGACCCGGCGCTCCAGTTGGATTTGATACCGTTCAGCGCGGTGCCAACCTGCCGAGCCACAATATGCGGCCCAATCACGTTCCACCACGAGGTTTCGCCAATGTCAAAGGCCTGGTAGCCCGCCATCGACGGATCGGCATACACCGGAAAGGGCAAGTTGTAGAGATCGGTTAGCCCCTGGGCCATTTTGCCATCGCCCATCACGATAATAGCGATGCCACAGTTGGCGGCGGCAAACCGGGGCGCTTCATCGCGCAGCCGCAGCAGCTGCTGGCGGCAGAGCCCACAGCCAAGCTGGCGCATAAAAAAAATCAAGACAGGCCGATCCTGCCATAGACGAGCGAGCCTGATCGGCGTGTTGTCCGCCTGCATCAGCATAATCTGGTTTGGTTGCGTCATAGCCGAATGATTCTCCAATGTGTAATCCCTGCTGTGCGAATCTACGTCGGATCGGCTAAACAGGATGTTTTTCCTCGGCCTGGTCGTGGTCGGCCTCCGCTAGGGCGCGTAGTCGCGCGGCTGCCCGCCCAATTACCACAAGCAGGATCACGCTGATACCGGCCCACAAAGCCCAGATCACCCAGCGGACACTGCTCTCGCCGGCGACAAAGGCCAGCACCGGCAAGACACACAGCGTCGGGCTGAACAGCAGGGCGACGGCAATGTTGCGCCGAAAGGCGCGGCGTTGGTCCTCGCGGGGTGGATTCGTCATAGCTCCTCCTTGGCGGCCTGCTCCGCCGGACAGGTGACTGGCCCGGCGGCTGGCGGCGGGGCGCTGGGATCGCGCTCGAAGATCAGCGTCCGTTTATCGCTGTAGCGCTCCAGCCAGATTCCGCTCTGCTGCAGGGCGGCGATCAGGTTCTTCTCGAAGGTGCGGTCGGCCAGCACGGTGGTCATGCCATATTTCGCCAGCAGCGGCTCCCAGTCGCGGCCAGCCACAATGCACTTGTACTCGTACCACATCTCAATCGGGTACAGCTCAACGCGGGTATCGACAAAGGTCGGCAGCACCTCACCGGCCCGCCAGATCAGGTAGCTGCCGTAGCGCATCTCGTGGAACAGCGCGCCGGGCGGCGGATTCTGCAGCAGGTAGTCGACCGCCTGCACCGGGGTTGCCTCGACGGCCAGCTCAGCGTTGGGCAGCGGCCCCTCGGCCCCGCGCAGGAAGGCGGGAAAGCGCACCAGCGAGCGCATCGGCGGCTGCACCAGCACGGCCAGCAGCGTCAGCGCCAGCGTCACCCAGCCCAGCCAGGGCGAGCGCTGCGGGGTGTTTTTGATCAGCTTCAGGCGACCACGCCGCACCAGCGCCTCGGCCACGATCGGCCCGGCCACCATGCCAAACCAGAGCTGATAGCGAATCCCGGTCAGCGCCAGCGCGGTAAAGGCGATAAAGGTCAGTAGATCGCCGGAGCGCAGCCGCCGCCAGACCACCGCCAGCATCACCACCGCGATCAGCAGGGTCAGAAAGAACAGCTGGGTGACCGGATTGTCCAGGGTGTTAAATGGCGAGACCCACTCGCTGACTAGGCGCTGGCTCGAAGGGTCAGTCAGCAGGCTCCAGACATAGGTGATCACGCCAAAGCCGCGCGGGTTGACCAGAATCGCCGCGACGGTTACGCCAAGCGCCAGCCAGAGCGCCTGGGCGGTGCGGTAGGTCGGGGCATCGGGGTGGTCGCGCCGTCGGTCGAGGGTGGCGCCCAGCGCGGCACAGCCGACCAGCACCGGGCTGAGGGTAAACGCGCCGTGCAAGTTCACCCAGATAATCTCGATCAGCGGCAGCGCCAGCAAGGCCCGCCGCGGCCAGCGCTCCACGCCGACCTCGCTGACAATCACAAACGTCAGCATAAACGGTAGCCACGAAAACGTCTGCGGGCGCACGCCCCAGTTGTCGAAGGCGACCGCCGCCGCCAGCAGCAGGGCCACCAGCGTGGCGCGGCCATTCATCGAGGTGCGGCGCAAGGTATGCCAGACCAGCAGGCCATAGGTGGCGATCAGCAGCAGATTCCGCAGCAGCACAATCAGCGGCAGCCCGCCGAGATCGTGGAAAAAGGCGAACAGCCACTCGCTGCCCCAGCTCTGGTAAAACATCGGCGCAGCGTTACGGGTGGCGGAGTACAGGCCAGTCTGGGGAATGCGACTGTTGGCGCGAATCCACTCGCCAATCTTCATGTGCCACCAGAAATCCTCCTGCGGGATCAGGCTGACTGACCCGCCAGCGGCAATGATCGCCAGCAGGGCCAGCGCCCACCACACATTTGATTTTAAATTTAGGCGACGGATAGCAGGCTCCTTCCGCTTACAACACATCGCCGCGATTCTACCACAAAGCCCCGCCCGGCCTAATCCCGGCGGCTGAACCTAGCGAAGCCCAATAGCTGCCTTCGACAGGCTCAGGCACCGGACGCTGGCTGAGCCTGTCGAAGCCTGATCCCCGGCCCCAGCGATATATGCTAAGATTCGGCCACATTCTTGAAGCTAAAGGATTGCTGTGAGTCGTGCCAAACGGATTTTAGTCTGCACCGCCCAGGTGCCATTTGCCCGTGGCGGGGCCGAACTGCTGGCCGAGGGCCTGCGCGATGCGCTGCTGGCTGCCGGGCACAGCGCCGATATTGTGGCCCTGCCGTTTACCCGCACGCCCCACCGCGAGCTGCTGGCCAGCGCCCTGGCCTGGCGGATGCTCGATCTGACCACGGTTGACGGCCAGCCGATCGATCAGGTGATCTGCACCAAGTTTCCCTCGTATGCGGTGGCGCATCCGCGCAAAGTTATCTGGCTGGTGCATCAGCACCGGCAGCTGTACGACTGGCGCGGCACCCAGTGGAGCGACTGGGGCAGCCAGCCCGACGATGCGGCGGTTGGCGAGGCGCTGGTGCGGCTGGATCGGCGCACCCTCGGCGAGGCCGTGCGCCGCTTTACGATCTCGCCGACCGTGAGCGCCCGGCTGAGTCGCTTCAACCAGCTCAGCAGCACGCCGCTGTATCCGCCGAGTGTCTACAGCGGGCGGCTGTACAGCGGCAGCTACGATCCGTATATTCTGAGCGTGGCCCGGCTCGATCGGGCCAAGCGGGTCGATCTGCTGCTGCACGCGCTGGCCCAGACGGCGGCGCCGGTGCGGGCGGTCATCGCTGGCAGCGGGCAGCAGCGGCAGGAGCTGATCGACCTAGCCCAAACGCTGGGGCTGGGCGAGCGGGTTGAGTTTCGCGGCTGGCTTGATGACGCCACCCTGATCGACCTGTACGCCAGGGCGCGGGCGGTGTTCTATGCCCCAATCGACGAGGATTTTGGCCTGACCACGATTGAGGCGCTGGAGGCGGCCCGGCCGGTGATCACCACCAGCGATGCCGGGAGCGTGCTGGAGTTCGTGCGCGATGGCGTGACCGGACTGGTGGCGCCGCCGAATGCGCGGGCGCTGGCGGCCCGCCTCGATGCGGTCTGGGATTCGGCGGCGCTGGCGGCCAGGCTAGGCGCCGCGGGGCCGCCAGCCGTGGCCGCAATTAGCTGGACAAATATTGTGCAACAGTTGGTACTGTAGCGTTCGGCAGCATCGTTAAGCATATGCGATAATAGACTATAATAATTCCCACACGGACGATTATTTAATGATAAATCCAGGCATGCGGTTGCTGTGCGAGGAGGCTGCGTTGGCAGACCAGGATACCCCGATACTTGTAGACGAATCCATGCTGGAGCATTTGCGCATGCTCGTCGCGCACCCCAGCGTGCTAGGTGATGACGCGGCACTTGACGCGACCGCCACCGCAATCGCCGACCTGATGCGGCAGTGTGGGCTGCATACGAGCGTGCATCCCAGCGAGGGCGCACCAATTATTATTGCGCACCGGGCGGGCCGCACCAAGCGCCACATTTTGTTCTACAACCACTACGATGTGATGCCGCCAGGGCCATGGCGCGACTGGCACCACGAGCCGTTCGTGATGGCCGAGCGCGAGGGCCGGATCTACGGCCGCGGTGTGGCCAGCGATAAGGGCAATCTGATCGCGCGCCTGGCTGCGGTTAAGGCGATCCTGGATCGTGATGGCGAGCTGCCGGTCGGCGTGACCTTCCTAATCGAGGGCGATGCGCTGCAGGGCAGCCCGTATCTGCCCAATCTGGTCGCCGACCAGGCCCACAAGCTGCAGGCCGATGTAATTTTTGGCTTTGGCGGCATGCTCGACGGCCAGAATGTCCCCTACCTGTATGCCGGCGTGCGCGGCAGGCTGCTGGTGCTGCTGCGGGCCACCGGGCCAAACATCTCGCTCTCCGCCGACATGTCAACCAGCGTGGTCAACCCGGCCTGGCGGCTGCTCTGGGCGCTCAACGAGATTAAGAACGACAGCGAGGAGGTCCTGATCGAGGGCTTTTACGATATTGTCGCCGCGCCAAGCCGCGAGGCCAGCAAGCTCACCCGCGCCCTCCAGATCGACGAGGCTGGCCGCCTGGAGGCCTGGGGGATGAAGCAGTTTCTGTTTGGGATGACCGGCGCAACGCTGGCGCGGGCGGAGACCTTCAACCCAAACTGTAACCTTGGCTCAATCACCGTCAGCACTGGCGTTGGGCCGCATCCAACCATTCCAATTGCCGCCGAGGCGATTATTGATTTCAGTCTGGTGCCCGAGCAGCGGCCCAACGAGGTCGTGCGGCTGCTGCGCGAGCATCTGGTCGCCAACAACTTCGAAGATATCAATGTCGAAAGTATCAAGGGGGCCTATCCCCCTGCAACCACGCCGCTGAACTCGTTTGCGCTGGAGCTGGTCGCCTCGCAGGTCGAGAGCACCTACGGCATCACCCCACAGGTTGTGCCGCTGGCCCCATTTGCCGTTCCGCTACATCTGTTTACGGCCGGGATGAATGTCCCCGCGCTGCCGCTTGGTCTGCTGCAGCCGGACAGTGCCCTGCGCGGCCCCAACGAGTCGGTTCCGCTGCAAAACCTGCACACAATGGCAGATCTGGTGCACAATGTTCTGGTAGCATTCGCTGCATTTGACAATATTTCCTAATGCTGGTACTATACACCTTGTTGACGCGGGGTGGAGCAGTGGTAGCTCGTCGGGCTCATAACCCGAAGGTCGGAGGTTCGAATCCTCTCCCCGCTACCAAACAATGAAGCGGCTTGCATTTGCAAGCCGCTTCACAATTCGCCGGTGTAGCTCAGTGGTTAGAGCGAGCGACTCATAATCGCTAGGTCACTGGTTCAAATCCAGTCATCGGCACCACAATGGTGAATTGGTGAAAAGTAAAATTAGTTGATAATCGAAATTAATTAGTTGATAATCAAAACTAAACAGTTGATTATCGCTAAGAAAATAGTTGATTATCACGATTATGCTTTTCACCATTTTCATTTTAGCCTATTTCAATCATATAATCCAGTGATACGCTCCGAATGACAGGGCATGTGCAAAGTCCGGTAGCCAGCCTAAAACGGGATGACACCTTTTTGGTAGGATGGTGGTATTGAATCAACCGCCTACTCGAAAGGTGTCCGATGCAGTCTACCACAGCGCCCTTCGCCGTACCATTGCCCGCTGATGTCCCGTTTGCC
>DAOTUS010000538.1:0-20762 GCA_034437415.1 Herpetosiphonaceae bacterium | reverse complement strand
CCATATATGGCGTCCCTCCCGCGAATACGTGCGCTTTTTGGGTTTCCCGGTCATCGCGCAGGTCGGTGCGAACGCCATACATGGTGTCCATGGGCCTAATCTAACATTGTCAAACTAGTAGCTGGCAGCTGGCAGCTAGTGAGAACGAGTAGCTGGTTTTAATTTTCCCTAATCGCCTGAATCAGACCTACCAGCTACTAGCTGCCAATAAGTTTTAGGCTTTCCTAGCTCTACTAGCTGCCAGCTACCAGCTACCAGCTGCTACTTCCGCACCAGCGGCACAAACACCTGCTGATCCAGCTCCAGCGCGGTTATGTTCAGCCGCAGCAGCGTGACCGAGTAGGCCGGGAAGCTGTGGGTCGGGGCGATCCCGCTGGTGGTGAACGGCAGGGGCGGCGCGTTGCTCAGATCGTCGCTGGGGCTGGTGATGGTGTTGAAGGTCACGCTCTGGGCGTTCAGTGATGCCGCCTGCATTATGTCAATCGTCCCGCCGCTCACCGCCACGGGCTGGCCGGCCTGGCTCAGGGCGATCTTGGCGCTGATCGCGGCGGCGGTCTTGTTGATTGCCAGCAGCGTGACGGTGTCCCCGTCAATCCGCCCGCCGTAGACACTGAGCTGGGTGGCGGCGCTGGCGCTGTTGGTGACCGGCAGCATCTCCGCGCCGAAACGATCCCACAGCACATAGGCGTAGTAGTGCGGGCTGCGGGCACTAAAATTAGGATCCTCGGGCAGCTCCTTCTCGTCGAGGCGCAGCAGGCCGTAGTCGGTGCCATTGGTCTGGGTGTTGCCGTTCAGCTCCCACTGATTGCCGACCGCCATCTTGTGGGTGATCATCTGGCCGACGGTATCGGCGATGAACAGCGCATTGACGGCGCGGGTCATCTGCTGGGCGGTATCGTAATTCCACACCGAGGTCAGATTATACTCGGTGACCCAGATCGGAATGCTGCGTCCGCCGGCGTGGGTCGCAAAAGCCGCCTGGAGCGCGGCGGTGATCTGCGGCCACTGCTGCTGGGGGCGGGCCAGAATTGTGGCGGTGTCGGGCACCTCGTCGAACGTGTACGGGTGAATGCCGTAGTAGTCGATCGTCGCGCCGCCCGCCGCCAGCAGCTCGTTGCTCCAGTTCGAGAACGCCGCCGGGTCGGGCAGGCCAATCGCGCCCACCAGAATCGTCGGATCGATCGCCTTCATCGCGGTGCGGAATTCGAGATAGCCCTCGTGGCGATCTGCGCCCGCGCCAACGCCGTTGATGTACTCAGCGCCATTGCAGGTCCAGACCTGCTCCCAGCCAAAGGCCACACACTCGGCGCCGCCCGAGGCTTGGGTGCCGCCGTAGGTCTCGTTGCCAAAATCCCAGTATTTAATCCCAATCGGGTCGGGGTTGCCGTGATCTGAGCGCAGCTGCGCCCAGTACCCGGCGGTCTGCCAGTCAACGCCCTTGTGGTCGACGCCGATCACGGTCGGGTCGCCGACGCTGGCGTTGAAGAAGGCCACGGTTGCGGCAGCCTCTTTGGCGGTCGTGTTGATATTGATCGTGTACAGGCCCGCGCGCTCGGTGCTCTGGAGAAAATCCAGCAGATCGGTCAGGGTCGCCAGCCAGGCGCCGCCGCAGGGATACGCGCCCGGCAAGGTCGTGGGAGGCTCGCTACTCAGCAGCTCACAGGTGATCCCGCCGTACTCCTGGCTGTAGGCGCCGCCTGGAATTCGCAGCAGCCCGTTGCCGAGCGCCCGCGTTCTGGCGACAAACGTCGGGTTGAAAATCGCCGGGCGGCTCCAGACCGCGAAGTTGGTCCCCAGAATGTGGTCGGGCGTGAAAAAATTGGCGGTGCCGGCGAGATCGAGGCCCAGATCGACGGTGCCAAGCGGCGGCACCTCGCGCGCCACCAGCCGCAGATCGTCGAGATACCACACGGGCTGATCGTCATTTAGCGCATTCATCAGGTTGATCCGAGCGATGCTGGCGGGGCTGCCCAAACTGCTCAAACTCACCGTGAACTCGGTCCACACGCCCGCCGGGGCCGCCACGGCGAACGATGCCGTGAGTGGACCTTCATCGGTTAGCTCGATGGCGAGATTCAGCGCGGTGCCACCCACGCCACCGTACACCCAGAAGTTCAGCGCCGCGTACTCGCTGGGATTGATGGCTGGGGTAACCCGCAGCGAAAGACCCGCAGACATCGCCCCTAAATCCACCGCCGCCGCCGCCGCACCGCTGTGGACCTGGGCGGTGGCGCCAAAATCGACTGTCGAGTTCCACGACCAGTTTTGCCAGCCGCTGGCCAGCGCATCGGTGTAGATCAGCACATCGCTGGCGGTTGGGCTGTGGGCCTGGCGCGAGATTGCCGGGGCTGGGCGGGCGCTGGGCGCGAGCAGGGCCAGACCGAAGACCACGATCAGCCAGCGAACTCCAGTTGAAAAATAACGGTTCATAGGTATGCTCCTCCTGGCTAAGCTGCCAGATTCAGGCCATTATAGCCCTTCGCTCGCCAATTGGCGATGATATACATCAATGATCATAGGATGTCTGATCGACGGCGTATCTATGCTATACTCGCAGCGCATTCGCCTGAATGAGATCTGCCAATGAACCCTAAGATACCTCGACAACCTGTGCTGGTCGGCCATCTCGCCCCCGACCTGGACTGCCTGGCGGCGCTGTGGATGCTGCGGCGCTGGGGCGGCTACGCGGCGGCGGCGGTGGAGTTTGTCGCCGCTGGCACGCGCCTTGAGCGGCCGGAGGCCATCCACGTGGATACCGGCGGCGGCCCGTTCGACCACCACCACACCGCCGACGCCAGCCTATCGAGCGCCGAGCTGGTGCGGCGGAGCGTGCGGCCCGCCGACTGGGCGCTGGAGACGCTGATCGCCGCCGTGACCGCCGATGACCACGCCCGCGGCGGCGCCAGCGGCCCGCTGCGCGCCCGCGATCTGGTGGTCGGCCTGAACGCCCGCCACCCCAGCGATCCGGCCCAGGTGCTCAGCGTGATGGAGGCCAACTTTGCGGCCTGGTACGCGGCGGCCGAGCAGCGCGAGGAGCAGCGCCGGGCCTTCGCCGACCGGATCGAGTTCGACACGCCCTGGGGCCTGGGCGTCGCGGTCGAGTCGCAGGCCGGGGTGGCCTCGCGCGACGCCTACGGGATTGGCGCGGTGCTGTTCGTCTACCGCGACCAGTACGGGATGGGCATCGCCGCCCAGTCGCAGTCGGCGGTCGATCTCTCCAGCGTCTACGCCGAGCTGGGCCATATCGACGGCGCCGCCGACTGGTATCTGCACCCCAACCGCCGCCTGCTGCTGTGTGGCAGCCCCAAGGCGCCGCCGCGAGTGCCCTCCGCGCTGAGCCTGAATGACCTGATTGATGTGGTGGCGAGTGGCTAGTAGCTGGCAGCTAGTGAGTAGTAGCTAGCGGCTGGCAGCTGGCAGCTAGTGGGGTTTCAGACTGTTCTAATCACCTAAATCAGGAATACTCGCCACTAGCTACTAGTGCTGTCCCAATCGAGCTATGCGGAATGCCGCTACAGACGGGGAGCATCATCCACGAAGGCCACGACACCCGCACGCGGGTACCCGCACGAAGAGCCGGGGGTGATTCCGCACTGGTTGCGTGATGATGCACTAGCGACTAAATAGACCATTCTAATCACCTAAATCAATAAATACTAGCTGCTAGCTACTGGCTACTAGCGACTACCTGGAGCACCCCAATGCTTGATCTACGCAGCGATACCGTGACCAAGCCCTCCGCCGCTATGCGCGAGGCGATGGCCCGCGCCGAGGTTGGCGACGACGTGTTCGGCGACGACCCGACGATCAACCGCCTGCAGCAGGTTGCCGCCGAGATGATGGGCAAGGAGGCGGCGATCTTTGTGCCGAGCGGGACGATGGGCAACCTGACCGCCCTGCTGGCCCACTGCGAGCGCGGCCAGGAGGCGCTGGTCGGCGACGAGTCGCACATCTACCACTACGAGGCCGGCGGCGCGTCGGCCCTGGGCGGGGTGGTCTACCACGTTCTGCCGACCACCAGCGCTGGCGAGCTGCCGCTCGATGCGGTGGCGGCGGCGGTGCGGCCGGCCTACGATGCCCACGCCGCCCCGGCAGGAGTGATCTGTCTGGAGAACACCCACAATCGCTGTGGCGGCGTGGTGGTCGGGCTGGAGTATATGGCCGCGCTCAAGGGCTGGGCCGACGAGCATCAGCTGCCGGTCCACCTCGATGGCGCGCGGGTGTTCAACGCTGCGGTCGCGCTGGGCGTGCCCGTCCGGGCGATCGCCGACACCGTCACCAGCATTCAGTTTTGTCTCTCCAAAGGCCTGGGCGCGCCGATTGGCTCGCTGGTGGCCGGCCCGGCAGCCTTCATCAAGCGGGTCCACCGGCTGCGCAAGATGGTGGGCGGCGGAATGCGCCAGGTCGGCGTGGTCGGCGCCGCCGGGCTGATCGCCCTGACCGAGATGCCCCAGCGGCTCCACGAGGATCACGCCAACGCCCGGATGCTGGCCGAGCAGCTCGCCACACTGCCCCAGATCGAGCTTGATCTGGCTTCGGTTCAGACCAACATTGTTGTCTTTAGCCTGCGCAACAGCCCGCTCACGCCCGAGGGGCTGGTGGCCGCAGCGCGGGAGCGCGGCGTGCTGCTGGTGCCGTTCAAGGGCCGGGTCCGCGCCGTGACCCACCTCGATGTCAGCGCCGCCGACTGTCGGAGCGCCGCGACCATTATCAGCGCGATTGTGCAGGCCGCCGGGTAAACCTGAGGAACCAGCGATGCGCCGTGGACTGACGGTTGGAAAATTCGCCCCGCTGCACGCCGGGCATCAGCTGCTGATTGAGACCGCGCTGGGCGAGGTCGACCAGCTGCTGGTGGTGATCTACGACTGCCCCGAGACCACCAGCGTGCCGCTGCCGGTGCGGGCCGCCTGGCTGCGCGAGATCTATCCGACCGCCCAGGTTCTTGAGGCCTAGGACGGCCCGACCGAGATTGGCGCCACCCCGGCGATCAAGCGGATGCACGAGGACTACCACGCCAGCGTCCACCCACGCCTGGCCGAGCTGGCCAGCCAGGCCGCCGCCCGCTACGACCTGGTGCTGCTCTGCGAGGACGATATTCCCTACGCCGACACCTGGGGCCGCTCGGGCGCCGTCCACCGCCAGATTTTCCAGCAGCAGATTGTCGCCGACCTGCTCATGCGGAACATCCCGTTTGTCCGGCTGCGGGGCAGCGTCGCGCAGCGGGTTGCCCAGGCGCAGGCGGCGCTGGCCCGGCATCATAAATATCAGAATCTTTTTGATCGGCAGGAGCTATGAGCAGCATCAGCGAGTTTTTCAACGTCAACACCATCGCGCTCACCGTCCTGGGCTATCCGATGAGCTATATCGAGCTATTTGGGACCCTGTTCAATGTCTGGTCGGTCTGGCTGGTGGTCAAAGGGCGCAGCGCCACCTGGCCGATCAGCATCGTCGGGGTGCTGCTGTTCCTGGCGCTGTTCTACCAGATCCAGCTCTACGCCGACACGCTGGAGCAGGTCTACTATCTGGGCGCCAGCGTCTACGGCTGGTGGATGTAGAGCAGGCTGACCGAGCCGGGCAGCGCCCCGCCAGCGGCCCTGCACTACAGCTCGCAGCGCAGCAGCGCCACGACGATCGGCATCACCCTGGCGCTGGGGCTGCTGCTGGGCTATGTGACCAGCCAGCTGCACGTGTGGCTGCCGCAGTGGTTTGCCGTGGCCGCCGCCTACCCCTACATCGATGCGCTGACCACGCTGATGAGCTTTACCGCCACCCTGCTGATGGCCAAAAAGCGGATCGAGTGCTGGGTTTATTGGATTCTGGTCGATGTGGTGGAAATCTGGCTCTACTATGTCAAGGATGTTAAGTTTATCGCCCTGCTGTACTGTCTGTTTCTGGTCATGGCGACGAGCGGATTGCTGGCCTGGCGCCGCCAGCAGGCCGCCCTGCAGCCGCTGCCAGCGGCCTGAGCGCTGTCACTCACGGGCCAAAGTTATGGTATGATACGCTCCTGCGTGGGCCGTTAGCTCAACGGTTAGAGCAAGTGACTCATACTCTCTGGGTTGGGGGTTCGAATCCCTCACGGCCCACCAAACTCTTTTCCAACGCCCTCATTGGGTAGTAATTCATGAATAGTTTATTCCTTATTGCATCCTCTCTGAGGGTGCAGATCCTTGGGGTTGGGCGGTGCGATGAGGGCATTCTAATGTCACGCCGCCGCCTTTCCCACCAACGCTGTATAGGGTTGAACAATCAGGAGAAGCCATGTATCGTCGATACGTTTTCGCACTGGCCTTATTTCTCCTATTTGGGTGCGATGCGTCGCGCCGCGACGCTCCACCTGTAGCGGCTGCGCCACTCGTTACTATTCCCACGAATGCGCCAGCGAGTGAACCAGAACCAGCACAGACACCGACGCCACACGTAACTTCAACACCCGACGCAACAGCAACGACAGGTCCCACTGTTGAAAGACCCGTACAGACAATGCCGATGTTGCGAACTGGGAATGTCCGAGCGAATGCCGGTACTGATTACGATATTCTGCACCAACTTGAAGAAGGAACACTGGTTCGGTTACAAAAGACACGCATTGCTCCAGATGGCAGCCGTTGGTTTTTTGTTAGCAGCGGCTTCTTGGGAAAGCAACGTAGTGGGTGGATTAGCGAATCACTGGTAGCTCCGACTGAGCTGACGATTAGTTCCTTGCCAGTCGCTGCACCGCTTCCGCCACGTGGAGCTCGGGCGCCGTCAGCCGCGCCGCGAACCCCATCATCTGGTGGGCGAACTGGTGCAGTGTGTCGTGACGGATCGCGCTCATCAGCAACTGGAAGCGGCGCGTGTTCTCGACACGGCGGTGTTGATCATTGGCTTTATGGTCCCTAGCCGGGCGCTGGATAGAAGATGTGTCGGACTCTGGCACACCCGCCCGGTAGGGTAGTGATAGATAATTCCCGCCCATGGGCGGTCAATAGCCTTAGAAAAGGCTACTTTTGGATTGGTAAGGTGCTTTAGTTCGCAACAGGTGGACAAGTTATGAGCATCGAGCCAGTAACTCAGTGGCGATGTTGTTCCAGTCCGCAAAAACTTAGGTCAACAAAACCACAGTAGAAGAGGCCCAGCTGGTAGCTATACGGAAGCTACTACCAGCTGGGCCTCTTCTACTTTTTTAGATTCAATTGTTTGAACCATATCCTCATCCGGGGTCATAACGAACAATGTCCCCGGATGCTTGATATCCAACGCAAGACAAACACGTTCTAGTGTTGGAAAATCAATCCTCGTGGTGTGTCCTCGATAAAGTGACTTCGCGGTGTTATAAGCGATGCCCGCAATGTCAGCTAAATCTTGAATGGACAAACCCTTCTCTTTTGCTGCTTTCCCGACTTCGAGTGAAATCATAATACTGCCTCCTGTTGCGATCCTGTAATAGTATAGGGTTAGTATTTCCGCTTGTCAACTAATTGACATTGATAAGTATATCGTTTATACTTCTATTAGTCAATTAGTTGACTTATCTTATTAGTGAGGACAACCCAATGACACCTTGCAGGACCGAACCCCGCGCCTTTGTCCGCACGCTGGACTACCCCGACGCCGCCGCGCACGGCATCGTCTGCGAGCAGCGCACCACGGTTGATGGCACCTGGCGCTACCACGAGTTCACGGTCGACGGCGAGATCGCCTACAGCGGCAGCAACCCCTTCATCGGTGAGGGCGAGTGTATGAAGCTGGCAACCCGGCGGATGCACGCACTGGCCCAGGCCGTGGCGGCCGCGCCCGCCCCTGACACCAGTGACAGCATCCTCGTCGCGTGCGCCCCCGTGCCTCTGGCGCTGCAGGAGCAGCAGGCCCAGGCGGACGCGGATGCCGCCCTGGAGGCCGAGCACGCGGCCTACGCCGAGGCGCTGGCCATGTGTTCGCGAACACATGCGCTGGCCCAGCTGCACCTGGTGGGCACCTCGGACGAGGCCCTGCAGGCAACGCTGGCGATTATCTTCCATCGTTGGCAGGAGGCGGTGCTGGCGGCTGATCGTGGGCAGGTGGCGGCGCTGGTCGTCAAGGGAAAGCAGGTGAGTGGAGCCTGGAGGGAGCGCTGCTGGCGCGGGGCAGGAAATGCCGTTGAGGGCATCTAGCAGCCCTCAACAAGCAGAAAGTGAGTCCGGGCGGCCCTGGTTCCAAGCACAGCCGCCCGGCCACAGTATAGCAGATCTCGTTTTGATGATAGACCATATAGGGAGGACACCATGACCGCACTCGACACACTGGACAAAGCGCTGGACGCCATCGAGCTGGAGCGGATCAGGCAGTACGACGCCCAGCTGCAGCGACGCCTGGACGCCTTTATTGATGCGCTAATGCGCCAGATCAACCCAACCTGGCGCGAGGCGCTGGTGCTGGAGTATGGGATTGCCGACGGGGAACCCGTGGCAGACGGCGTCTACCGCGACATCCCCCTCCGGCTGTGGCTGGAGGATGACGAGTGGATGATCCAGGCGCGTGGCGTTGGCCCGCGGATGCTCTGCCCTGGCGGCTATGAGCTCTTTGAGGATCGCTTGCTGGCCTATCTTGTTGATACCGTGCGGCCGCTCGCGGATGCCCAGGCAACGCCCGCCGAGACGCCGGCGGCAGATCCTACGCACCAGCTGCCGCCGGTGCATTCCAACGGATGGCGTCTCGCTGCCACCATGAACCACGTCGTGCATGCCGCCCGCCACTGGCATCACGCTACGACCCTGGCCGTAGCCACCCAGGCACTCAACGATCTTGACCAGGCCGTCCAGTCGTATGAGGAGGCGCTGTGATCCAGACGACCGACCCCTGGCTGGCGATACTCCTGGATGCGGCGCGGGCGCTTGTCCAGCCGCTCCCAGAGACCGAGAGCGCCGCGGGCTATGTGATGGTGGAGGCGACGGCATATCGACGGCTGGAGGCAGCCCTGGCGCGATTCACCGAGAAAGGAACCGACAATGGCGAACACCGAACCAACGCTTGAGCGCCTGCAGTAGAGCCTGCGGGTGGCCGACGACACGATCGCTGACCTGCGGGGCCAGCTGGAGATCCTGCGCGAGCTGGTGGCGGCCAGCGGCGTGCCGGTGGTGTGGGGCCGGGGCGAGGCGCGGGGCAGCACGATCGTCCGCTGCGGCATCTGTCGCAAGTATCTGCGCCAGAACCATGTGCGCCACCACTTCGACTGCCATCAGGCTGCGGCGGTCAACCCGATGTCAATGTGGCAGCGGCGGTAGATGAGGAGTATGCAATGGCCGATCCAACCCAGCCCAAACTGACCGTTGACCACGAAGTGAGCTACACGCTCGACGGCTTCCCGGTCGTCACCACGGTTCACAACGCCACCGCCGAGCAGCTGGTGCAGGTCGTCGAGCGCCTCAAAGCGATCGGTGCGGTCCCGCCCTCCACCGCACCCACCCCAACCGCTGCGGCCACGCCGACGGCGACGCGCACATGTCCGATCCACGGTACGCCGCTCGCGCTGCGGACCGCTGGCAATAGCCGCTTCTACAGCTGCCCACAGCGCGACGGCGATGCGTTCTGCAAGCACACCGAGAAGCCGTAGCGATCGAATGGACGCGGGCTGGCGCTGGGCTGGCCCGCTTTTGTCATGGAGGTATCTTCCATAGTGATACTCCTACAACCTCCTAGATCTAGTAGGTAACCTCCTAGATCTAGTAGGTAACCTACTTGCACTCTATAACCTCATAAGTTATGATTTTATCTGTTCTAATGTGATACAAAGTAATCCATATAGATAGCAGGTACATAACAATGACAGAGCCACATGTAGATGATCTTCTATTGATATTAGCAGAACGATTGACGTCTAAAGAAAGTTTAGAGATTGAATACAAATCGGCAATAGGAGGATTACCTAAAAGTATATGGCCCACTATTAGTGCTTTTGCAAACACTATTGGCGGCTGGATTTTGCTGGGGTTTCGAGAAGAAGGCAAGAAGATAATCCCAGAAGGATTGGGAGATCCTGAAACTGTACTTGAAAATTTTTACAATCTAATGCGTAATACGCAAAAAATTAGCTATCCTGTTTGTAGTCATGATGATGCAACAGTTGAAGAGTTTATGGGTCGAAAGATTATTATTATTCGGGTACCAGAAATAGCACGCCAAAAAAGACCAGTATATATCCTTGGAAATCCTTATGGAGGAACATTTGTTCGAAGGAATACTGGTGATTATACCTGTACAAAACCAGAGGTAGATCGCATGATGAGAGAGGCCTCAGATGTAGGCGCTGACTCACTTGTACTTCCGAGTTTTACTATAGATGATATTGATGTCGGCTCATTAGCGCAATATCGCCGTTTATACCAAACATTGAATCCTGGGGAAGTACGCAATAGTTATACAGATGTGGAATTTCTTCGAGCTATTCGTGGATATGGGCGAAACCGCGACACAGGCCAACAAGGTCTGACCGTTGCAGGCCTGCTCCTTCTGGGGAAAGAAAATTCTATTCGTGAATGGAGAACTAGGCATATTATTGATTATCGCTCGGTCGATGATGAAAATGATTTAGACGTCCGTTGGAGCGATCGGGTTGTGTGGGAGGGGAATCTTTTAGGAGCATTTGGAGCTATCTATCCTAGATTGTCAGCAAATATATTGACACCCTTTCGTTTAGAAGGAGTGGCACGTATCGATCAAAGTCCGATGCACGTTGTGTTACGTGAAGCCTTGATAAATCTTCTTGTTCATGCTGATTATGCAACTCAAGATTCATCATTAGTAGTACGTACACCCAGTAATTTTCTATTTCGCAATCCAGGTAGCTCTCGAGTTTCAGAGTTCGATCTCCTCAATAGCGATCGTTCTGACCCGCGCAATCCAGAGCTTGTTCGAATGTTTCGTTTTATTGGGCTTGCTGAAGAGGCTGGAACAGGTATTCCGAAAATCATTCGTGCGTGGCGTGAAATGGGAATGGTTCTGCCTCTTATCAATGCTGGCACAGAACGGTATGAGTTTAGCTTAAATCTGCGTCAAGCACACTTCCTCTCTGATGATGATCGTCAGTGGCTGCAAAATCTTGGTTCAGGATGGTCTGAAGCCGAACAGATAGCTCTTGTTCACATCCGAAATCATGGAGAAATCGATCATACAACATTAGTAAGATTGACCGGAATGCATCCAGCCGATATAAGCAAGGTATTGCAGAGGCTTAAAAGTAGACAGATCCTTGATATAGTTGGACTTGGTCGTAGTAGTAAATATATATTAAAGGATAATAGCGAAATAGATGTATCTCATACTGACAAGAAACCTGTTGATACTTCTGTTAGTCTATGGGAACATCTCTTAGCCATTAGTTCTCCCATTCGAGAAGCAAGAAATATTAAGCTTCAAACAGTGAAGGATATCATAGTCGAATTATGCTCCATATCTCCTCTAGCAACTGGAGACCTCTCACAGCTTCTAGAAAGAAATTCAAGTTATATTACTACAAAGTTTATCAAGCCCTTGCTTGAAGAGAAACGTGTTCAATTCCTTTATCCAGAGAGACCAAGTCATCCTGGTCAAAAATATATTACAGTGATTCAGGTTCAAGACAACACTCATTCAAATGACTTTGTTCAGGCATCTTTTGATGAGGATGGATCAATGTATTAGTAGATAACAATCTCGTTATTTGCGTCACCATTCCCGCTATTTCGCGCCATCGACTTGGCGCGAATCTTGCCCCAGAATCAGCGCGAAAACGGGCGATTCTGGGGTTGTTAATACCGTCAAATAGCTACTGATTTATTATGCAAATAGGGTACAATGAACACTATGATAAACCTCATCAACCCATCCTCTTCCACGCTCCTACCACCACCATCACTTGGCGGCATGCTTGCCGCTGGCCAGGCCGCCGACCAGGCCGCCGCCCGCTATGCCTTCACCGACTATCGCGCCCGCAAGTCCGCTAACACCATTCGTCGTCACGATGATGAGCTGGCGCTCTTTACGCGCTTCCTTGCCAGCATCGAGATTGCCGCTGGCGACTTCGCTACCGACCCGGACGCCTGGCGCGGTGTGACCTGGGGGCTGGTAACTGCATTCCAGCAATGGCTGCTCCAGCTGGGCTACGCGGTCTCCTCTGTGAACGTGCGCGTCTCGACGATTAAGAGCTATGCCCGGCTCGCCTTCAAGACTGGCGCCATCGATCAGACCACCTATGCCCTGATCCAAACTGTGAACGGCTACAGCCGCAAAGAACAGAAGCGCGTCGACGAAGGCCGCACGATTGTTCGTATCGGGAATAAGAAAGCTGAGTCAGTAGTGTTGACCCCTGCCCAGGTTGCCCGCCTCAAAACCAACTATGACACTCCCACTGGCCGGCGCGACACACTACTGCTGTGTATCCTGCTTGACCATGGCCTGCGCTGCGGCGAGGCGGCGATACTCACGGTGGAGCATTTCGACCAGGTGCGGGGGACGTTTACCTTTTACCGCCCAAAGGTCGACAAAGAGCAGACCCACACGATGAGCGATGATACCCGCCGGGCGCTGCGAGAATACTTAGAACACGGTGGTCCAGCTGCAGGTATGCTCTTCCAAACCACCCGCAAGGGCAACATCATTGCTGGCCAGGGCATGAATGAGCGGGCTATTACCGGGCGCGTCGCCTACCTGGGTAAGCTCGCCGGGATCGCTCGACTATCGGCTCACGATTGCCGACACACATGGGCGACGCTGGCCGCCCGAGCTGGCACACCGCTCGACCGCCTGATGGACGCCGGCGGCTGGTCTTCGATGGCGATGCCGCTGCGCTACGTCGAGTCGGCGAAGATCGCGAATGACGGGGTTCGACTTGATTCTTAGATATGAAGAAAGGATAAAACTCGATGATTGATATTGAATCATTACTCTACGAGAGTGAAGGTACGGCCTTAGACTTCAAGCGCGATCAATATCGTTTTATAGGGGTAACTGACCCTGAAAAGACAGAGTTATTGAAGGATATTCTTGCCTTTGCAAATGCCTGGAGACGAACTACTGCATATGTCTTGATAGGAGTGCAGGAGAATCCCGGAAGTCGAGCTATTGTCCATGGTATTACCGATCACATTGACGATGCTCAGCTGCAACAATTTGTTAACGGCAAGACAAATAGGGGTATCGATTTCAAGTATCAGGTAGTCACAATTGAGGGTAAACAGGTTGGCGTAATCGAAATTCCATTACAGCAACGCCCGATTTTCTTGAAAAAGAAACTTGGTGAACTTCTTCCGAGTGCCGTCTATATACGGCAAGGAAGTTCAACACATATTGCCGATCCTGATGAAATAGCCCGTATGGGTATATCTACCATCCAAGAGCAAAATACTCCTTCGTTAAGGATAGAGTTTGCTTCTTTAGAGAAGGAAATTCTCGGAACATCTATTCATCAAGATGTTCCGAGAATTACTTTAGGAAATGACATCCCTGATAATGAAGAACCTATAGATACTAGTGTGGATTTTTCATTACTCCGAGCAAATAAGAGCTATTATCGTGATTATGGACATTACTATAGAAATAAAAAACTATTCTTTCCATTAAGATTCCATGTCTATAATACCGGTTCTGTATTGATACAGAATTGCCGACTAATCTTTCCTATATCAAAAGATATTCTCGTAATACGATCTGATGAAAGACCAAAACGACCATCCCGATATCATAATGAGTTATTTGATACAGAAATTAACCCATTTGTAGATGAGAATATAGAGCGCATTAAGCGAGGAGACGAAAAATCCATCCAATTCAAGCTTGGTAATATTCAACCAAAAGATGAGGCTTTTTCATCTCCTGTCTATATAGCATCTGCAATATCTAGCGTACATGAAATTACCATTAAAACATATGCAGACAATCTTCCTGAGCCAAAGAGTATAGTATTAACACTGAATATTACAGTTACAGAGGAACCACTAGACCATAATCAACTACTAAAGGTTATAGACGAAGATCTAAGGAAATCCATCAAAGAGTATAACGAGAACATAAGGGCTTCCAAAGGCGGTTTTACCCCCTCTTAATCCCACCGCATCCATCCTAGTACAGTATAGGACTGATGGGTACTTCGTTTTTCCTTGACAGCCGCTCGTCTGTGCTGCTATTATTCTCATGAACGCAGTAGCGGATGGCCCACGGCCAACAGACGCACGCGGCTCGCCTTATATATGGCAAGTCGGGTGCCTTTTTTAACCCTCAAGATTCCGCCACGCGAGCAGGAGAGCACAATGAGTAACGATGATTTTGGATCGAACGTCTTCATTCATACCACCAGCACCGAGACATGGCAGCAGGTTGGCGGCATGCGATCGTGGACGCCGTTTAAAAAAGAGACCAAGCCTGCCTTTGAAGCGCGTATGCAGATCTATTCTGCCCGCCTGCGCCGCCTGCTCGTTGCCGCCGGTATGATCTTTGTGCAGATTCGCGCCGAGCTTAAGTTTGCGCATGGCAAATACACTGTCGGGATCCTGACGATCAATCACGATCCGGAGGCGGTTCATTTTTCGACCGTGCCACTGCCGGATATGGACGAGCTGCTCCGTCAGGTTGATGAGCAGGAACTCCAAGCCGCATAGCCTGGTGGTTGGTCTATCACGGTAACGCTCCGGGCATATAGCTCGGACTTGGTCAGTAGTGACGCAGTCACACGGCCGCAACGGGTCTCACTGAGAGACCCGTTGCGGCCGTTTTTTATTCTCTGGTTTTTGGGAGTGAGGCAATGGGCATCGAAATCTTTTTAACAAAATCCGCGCCGGGCTTGCTGCTGATCCTGATCCTGGCCGACGTGCTGAGTGGATTGCTGAAGTCGGCGCGCACCAAGCGCTGGGCCAGCGACATCAGCTACTCGGGTATGACCCGGAAGATGGGCATGCTGCTCAGTGTGGGCGTGTGCTACTTCATCGAGAACTTCAGCGGCCTGCCGCTGATTGCCGCCGCCTCGCTGCTCTACTGCATGACCGAGGGCATGAGCCTGATCGAAAACCTGCATGCGCTGGGTGTGCCAATCCCGCGAGCGCTGGGGCAATACTTCAAAAAGCTCGCTGACCCCGCCGCCCTGACATCGCTCGATGAGGTGGCGGCCGCGCTGCAGCGGCGTGACGATCAATGACCTGGCTGCTCGACCTGGTGGAGGCGCTGGTGTATGTGCGCCGTACCCGGCGCCTGGTGGCGCTGCGGCGCCGCATTGAGCTGATGAGAGACGACTATTATGAAACTATCTGATCTGCCCATCCTTGACCTTCGCTCCCAGCTGCCGCGCGCTGCGTGGACGCTGGGTCGCAACGCTGCCAAAACGAGTGCCACGCTGCACTACAACGGCCCTCCGGTCACGAATCGCACCCGTGCTGGCGAGATTCATCAGCTGATCGAAGATGCCAAGTGGCATATGCGGAAGGATGCGTTCGGTGCTGGCGCTGCGGGCGATGGTATTCAATATCCCCTAGCGGTGCTCTCGGATGGCACCATCTGTCAGCTCCGGGATTTTGATGCGGTGCTGTGGCACTGTGCCAACGCCGGCGGGAACGAGACAAGCATGGCCGTCCACCTGCCGCTCGGCGGCGCCCAGGATGTAACGCCGCCCCAATGGTCGAGCGCAACCCTTTTATTTGAGGCGCTGGGAACAACCTACGGGTTCGGCCGCGCTGCGGTTCTTGGCCATAAAGAATGGCCGAAGTACCAGCGCATCAAGGGCGTGCTGACCCGTGTGCGCAATAGCGATTGTCCTGGCCCCGTGCTGATGACGCGATTGAACGCCTGGCGCGACGGCAACGATCTGACACGCTGGCGTGTCGTCTACAACAATGCCAATGTGCGTGAGGGCCCCGGAACATCGTTCCCGGTGGCACTCGGCGGCAAGGCGGTCCTGAAATCTGGTCAGACGTTTATGGGGAACAATATCACCCTGGGCGACTATATCGGTGGATCGAACTGGTGGATCCACCGCGCTGATGGGGTCGGTTTTATCCATAGCTCATTAGTACATCAGGCGTGATACGAGGCGGTTGATTAGGGCGGGCTACGTCGGCATAGGCCGCAGCCGCGAGGTGTTCCCCGCCCTCCCGCGATTTTTCTTTGTTTCTATCCTGGAGATTACCATGCGCTTTCGACTCAAAGCCGCCGCTCGCGTGCTCCTGTTCGCCCTGCTGGCGCCCTTTATCACTGTGTGGACCTACGCCAGTCCCGCAGACGTTGCCGGCTACATCGGTGGTGTGAGCGTCCGCAAGACAACCCTGGCGTTTATCCAGTCGAATGGTCGGCTGCAGTTCCACTGGTAATGTCGTGGGCCGCCCAGGGCTGACTCAGCAGCAAAAAGACCAACTCGATGCCGCCTATCGCACCACCGGCAACATCAGCGTTGCCGCCCGCGCCGCCGGCGTCTCGGACGCCCAAGCGTATCGCTACTTCAAAAAGCGCACGCAGGGTGGCCAGCCACTCCCACGCGGCCCAACTCTGGACGAGCGACTTGAAGCCCTGGAGCGCGATGCTGAACGGTTTGCGCGCACCATTCGCCAGTTACGCACCTCGATACGCTAAGTGTGTTCGCGAACACATGAACCCCTGACACTCCACGCCCCGCGTGGTTCCTCTGCTCTCTCCCGTGTGCGCGTACTGCCTTCCAGTGTTCCAGCGCACACCCACCCTTCACCCCGCGAAAGGATCACCCCGATGGCCGCAACACTCGAAAGCAAGTACGTCGCCCGCACCGGCAGCCCCCTGCTCCGCGATCTGCTGAATGCCAAAATCGAACAGGCCATGGTCGATAAGGCCGTCCTGATCTCTCGCGAGCCCAATCCGAGCGTCGCGCGGAAGGCATTTGCGGAGCGGGCGCTGACCCAGACGGCGTCAGCCCTGGCGGAGATTACTCCGTTCGTCACGAATAACACCGTCATTGCCGACCCGGCCATCGATCCAACCAATAGCCAGATCGAGTACGCCGTCCAGACTGAGACGATCGACGGACGCTACCCGCCGTCGTAGGCAGCGGATTGATTGCATTGATTTCTTGCGAGGTTTTTTTCAATGGCTGGAAAAGGTGGGGCGCGTCCTGGTGCAGGGCGCAAGCCCAAAGCAATCAAATACGAGCGCCCTATCAACGCCGCCGAGAAGCAGATCGTGCAGAAGCTGCCGGCGATTATGCGCGAGCAGATCCGCCTGGCGCTGGGCGGGATTGAGACGGTCAAAGAAGAGTGGGAGCCGGCTGGCCTGGTGCAGATCGATGGGGAGATTATCAACCCTGACGGGAAGTCGCTCCGGATCAAGCAGCTCGCCTTTCCAGGTCTCCCGGCCGACCAGCTGGTGCTGGTCAAAAAAACGGTCGAGCAGGCCCTTCCCGATCGCAATGCCGGCCAGTATCTGATCGACCGCATCCACGGCAAGCCGACGGTGCATGTCGAGGACAACACCGAGCAGGAGCGCCAGGTCCCGCCCGACATCATGGCGATGATCAACAAGGTCTACGGCGACAAGACACGCGCAGACGAGCGCGATCGTGAATCCGAGTGAAACATTTATCCGTGCTGCCTTCGAGGCGGGCTGCACCCGCGACCAGGTCGAGAACATGGCGCGCATCGGCTGCATCATGCAGCCTCGCCAGCTGCAGGCCAGCGCGGCCGCACGCAAGGCCGATACGCTCAGCGGGCCGGTCGAGATTGGCTACGGCGGCGCACGCGGCGGCGGGAAGTCCCACTGGCTGATTGGCCAGCTCGCTGATGACTGTCTCCGCTACCCCGGACTCAAGTGTCTGCTCCTCCGCAAGGTGGGCAAGAGTGTCAAGGAGGCATTTGCCGACCTGCTCCCCAAGGTGATGGGCGGGATCCAGGGCGAGTACGAGTATATCCCCTCCCGGTCGGTGCTGGAGTTCAAAAACGGCTCCCAGATCATCATCGGACACTTTCAGACCGAGAAACAGATCGACGCCTACTTGGGCCTTGAGTACGACGTGATCGGGGTCGAAGAGGCGACCACCCTCACCTTCAGCAAGTACCGCTCAATCCGCACCTGCTGCCGCACAAGCAAAGAGGGCTGGCGACCGCGGACCTACTCCACCACCAACCCGGGGAACATCGGGCACGCCTGGTACAAGGAGCGGTTCATCACCTCGAAGAGCCGCCGCCGCGCCTTTATCCACGCGACCGTCGACGACAACGCCTTCGTCAACCCGGAGTACAAGCAGGACCTGGACGAGCTCACCGGCTGGCAGCTGCGGGCCTGGCGCTTCGGAGACTGGGATATCGCCGCCGGGCAATACTTTACCAACTTCCGCCGCGAGCTCCACGTCGTCAAGCCCTTCGACATTCGCCATATGAAGGTGTGGGGGGCCCTGGATTATGGATTTCACCACTACACGATGGCCTATCTCCTGGCCGAAGACGGCGACGGCACCATCTACCACGTCGCCGAACACGGCGAGCGCGGCTGGCTCATCCCAGACCACGCAGCGGGCATCAACGCGATGCTCCAGCGGCACGGCGTCACGATGGGACAGCTCACCACCTTCGTCGCCGGCACCGACGTATTTGCCAAAAAGGATGAGGGTCTGACGATCGCCGACAAGTACAAGGCCCACGGCATCGACCTCAAGCCCGCAAACACCGACCGCATCAACGGCGCCGCCGAGTACCTCGCGCGCCTCGGCAACCCTGACCTGCTCCACGAGGACGGCACGCTGCGGCGGCCGCCACGAATGTTCTTCTTCAACACCTGTCAGCGCCTCATCACCTGCATCCCATCGCTCCAGACCGACCCGAACCGCCCGGAAGATGTTTTGAAGGTGGACATCGATGATGACGGCAATGGCGGTGACGACCCGTACGACGCTTCACGGTATGGAATTATGGCCGCGTCGGCACTCAGACTCATGTGGGGATTTGGCTAATGAGCATTTTCGATATCCTGCTACGACCCTTCGGCTTCACCAAGGCTGCGCCCCATCCGGGCCAGCTTATTCCCGGTGGCCACAGTCAGAACATGGGTATGATTCCCACCTACCCCATGACCCACCCGGGCTACGGCGATATGTCGAGCGGCCACCAGGCGCCGCCGTCGCTCGCCCCGGAGGCACGGGCGCGCCTGGCGGTCCAGTCGGCCTGGGTCTTCAGCGACATCCAGCTCATCGCCCAGGAGATTGCGACGGCAAGCCTGCGTATCGTCGAGCGGACTGCCGGCAGCGAGGAGCCGCGCCAGGTCATCAATCACCCGTTTGAAGTGATGTGGGCCAACCCCAACCCGTTCTTCTCGCGCTCGCTGCTGATGCAGCTCTGGGCCTGGTTCCTCTGCCTCCAGGGCGAGAGCTATCTGTTCTTCGCTCCCGCTGGCAATGACCTGGCCGAGATCTGGCCGGTGCCAGCATGGTCGATGAAGCCACGGGCCCACCCGGACACATTCATCGACGGCTATGAGTTCCGCCTCCGCCCTGACGCCAAGCCAATCTTTATCGACGCACGCTACATCTCCTACAGCCGCCTCCCCAACGTCTTCGACATTCGCCGCGGCATGTCGCCGCTTGAGGCGGCCATGCTGGGCATCCAGACCGACGATGCGCAGAAGCGCTGGAACTGGCGCTGGTTCGACAAAGAGAACGCGATGCCGACCAACATCGTGAGCCTGCCCTCCGGTACCAGCAACGGCGACTTCGAGCGCTTCCGATCGGAGCTGTTCGACTTCTACGGCGGCGGCCAGCGGCGCACAATGGTCGCACGCGGCGGCGAGATTGACTTCAAGGCCCTGGCCGTCTCCCAGAAGGAGATGGATTTCATCGCCTCACGGTCTTTCACCCGCGACGAGATCGACCGGGCGCTGGGTATCCCTGGCGGCTTCTGGAACGCCAGCGCCACCGAGGCCAACCAGCGTGGTGCCAAGGGTGTCGTGATCGAGAACGCGGTATGGCCCAAGCTCATGCTGCTGGCCGAGGACATGACGACCCAGATCATTACCACCTGGTACGGCGACAACGTGAGCGCCGCGTTCGACGATATTCGGCCGCGCAACATCGAGCTGGATATCCGCGAGCGCCAATCGAACGAGTCCGCCTGGTCGGTCAACGAGCTGCGCAAAGCCCAGGGCAAAGCCCCATTTGAAGGGGCGATCTGGGAGACGCTCCCGGCTAAGGTTGCCCTGCAGATCTACGGCACCGCCGGCGCGGCCGCCACGCCCACTGGATCCGCTGAGCCAGTCGCTCGAGCGGATCATCTGGAGGATACGGACGATGTTGCCGGCGACACAGCACCTGGTGGCCGCACGTCGCCAAAGGGCGCTGCAGCAAAAGCCGTTCAACCCATTTTGGGCTACCACATCGAGCAGGGTGTTGTCACTCGGAACGAAGCCCGCGCCACGCTCGGCCTGGCCGCCAAGGGCGATGAAGAGCAGGACGTTCGCCTCAAGAACCTCCAGGCCGTTCTGGGCGTCGTCGCCACCGCGACCAGTGTCGGCATTCCGCTGGAGCAAGCCCTGGATATGGTCGGCCTGCAGGTGAATCTGCCAGCACCGAAGTCGGCGCCCGCCGCACCACCGCCCGCAGCTGCAGCGCCGACGGATAAAACCGAGGAGCTGGCCAAGTGGGAGCGCAAGGCGATCAAAGCCCTGAAGGCGCAGCGCTCGCCGGCCACGCCGTTCACGAGCGACGCGCTCGCCATCGATGAGCAAGCCAAGATCGGCGAGGCACTGGCCACGTGCACGACCATCGCCGCAATCAAAACAGTGTTTGCAGCCTATAAGGCCGAGGGCCTGCTGCCGACCGAGCAGCCGCTCTATGA
>DAOTUS010000537.1:0-15988 GCA_034437415.1 Herpetosiphonaceae bacterium | reverse complement strand
GACGACCGCCACCGCCGCCACCAGGACGACCACCACCACCACCACCGCTGCCGCCGCTCGTACCGCCAGGGCGGCTGTCGCTACGTCGCGTATCGGTGCGACTTTCACCTTCGCCATCGCGTTTGTTTTTTAATGGAATAGGCATTTGGTTCCTCCTAGCCCAACACTGTAGAGCGCTGGGAATGGAGCCAACCCGAACGGCGAATGGCGATGGTTATGAATTCATCGCATCCTCCGCAGAGTCAGCATCCGATAATTGATCGGCATAGGCACTGAGCATTGTCCGATCAGCAGCAGTGAGTTCCACGCGCAATGCGCGTTCGATGGCCCCGCGTTTGAGTGCTGCATCCCAGCAGGGCCTTTCAGCACAAAGATATGCGCCACGTCCAGCGTGCTTGCCGGTTGGGTCGATCGCAACGTTGCCTTCAGCGACTCGAACCAAGCGCACAAACTGCCGTTTTGCCTCTACGCGCCGACAGGCAACACAGGTGCGCTGCGGCACATGGCGTGGACGCGGCGACCGTTGTTTGGCAGCCATACTATGCCTCAGCGTCCGATTGATCAGGCTCACGGGCTTCCGGCAGCTCGGCGTCCAATTGTTCCAGCTCACGGGCTTCCGGCACCACAGCCTCCGATTGATCAGGCTCACGGGTTTCCGGCAGATCATCAATCATATAGCTGGCAATGAGCTTATCATTGGAGTAGATGTTGAGCTTTTGGGCCGTGGCACGCAAGGCCACCTCGGTGCCAGTCAGCTCGGCGGGCAAGGGGCCGTACAGGACACTTTGATACGTAATCATCGCATCAGCGCGCACCTTGCGGGTTTCAACTTTCGCCGTGGAGAGGGCCGCCTCATTGAGCAATTGCTCGGAAGCGGCCGCATCGCGGGCCTCGGCGGCAGCGCGCTCTTCCTGTAAGAGCGACGATGCACTTTTGATATCAATCCGCCAGCCGACCAGCTTGGCCGCCAGACGCACATTCTGTCCCTCTTTACCGATCGCCAGCGAAAGCTGTTTGTCGGGAACAATAACAGTGGCAGTTTTTTCCAGCTCGTCGAGGTGAACTTCCACAACCTGAGCCGGGCTGAGCGCATTGGCAATAAAGCTGCGCACATCGGAGCCCCACTGAACAACATCAATTTTTTCGCCGTTGAGCTCATTGACAATGTTCTGGATGCGAATTCCGCGCATACCGACACATGAGCCAACTGGATCGATGCCTTCCTGACGGGCGGTTACCGCCACCTTTGAGCGCAGGCCTGGCTCGCGCGCAATCGACTTAATCTCGACAGTCCCGTTATAGATCTCGGGGACTTCCATCTCAAACAAGCGCTTGATCAGGTCCTTGTGGGTGCGCGAGGCCACCAGGCGGGGGCCGCGGGGGTCGTCCTTGCGGGCCTCCATCAGGTACACTTTGAGCCGCTGCCCGTGACGATAGCCATCGGATGGAATCTGTTCTTTGGGCGGCAGAATAGCCTCAGCGCGACCAAGCTCCAAAATCACATTGCCTTTGGCGTGGCGCTGCACCGTAGCGGTGACAATTTCACCTTCACGGTCGAAGTACTCGCCGTAAATATGCTCACGCTCAACTTCTTTGATCCGTTGCAGCACAACCTGCTTGGCAGTTTGCGCGGCAATCCGCCCGAAATCGTCAGGGGTGCTTTCAACATAGACTGTTTCGCCAATTTCCACGTCAGCACGCACGTTACGAGCATCTTCAATATCAATTTCAAAACGCTCGTCCATGACATCATCAACGACCTGCTTTTCAGCAAACACGCGAATGCGACCAGTATTTGGCTCCAGGTCAATCTTGACATCAACAGGTGGTGGATTATTGCCGAGATAGCGTCGATACGCTGAGATCAATGCCTGCTCAACAACATCTTGCACCGATTCGCGGGGAATACCGCGTTCTGCCGCGATCTGTGAAATCGCCGTATAAAAATCACTTTTCATTACAAATCCTCGCTTGTGCGCTGTCAGCTTGAAGCACAAACATTGATGACAAGAAGAAACGTGGGGAGCACCCACGTTTCGTTGCGCGTCTTCGTGATGATTATAGTATACCACCACCCCTAGGGAGGTGCAACCATTATGTTACGGTGTCGCCGCCGGCACCGTCGTTGGGCGCCCGCCGCTGCCACTTTCAGGCGTTGGATAGGCGGGATTGACCGGCTGAGTCTGATTGGCCGTATCTGGGGTCGGGTAGGTCTGCACAATGTTGGGTTCGCTGGTTGGCAGCACCGGGTAGGTCGTATCATTGCCTGGCTGCTGAGTGACCGCAGCAGTTGGCTGATTGGCACCGCCTGGCTGCGGGGTGGGGGCTGCGCCAGTGGTTTCACAGCCAGCCAGTAAGATAGCGGCAAAGAGTACCGCCCATAGATGTCGTCGAGTCATTTTAAAACCTCCAAGTACCAAAATCTTGCGCATCCTACTATGTCCGCGCAATATGTGCAAACGATGAGCGGCCTGACACAGCTGTATTTCCAGCCCAGTCGAGCACCGATCAGCTCCCGAGCTTAGGATTGTTCAATTGCCCCGGCGCTCGCGGCGCTCCCGCCGCATCCGGCGGGCGTGATCGGCGATCAGCCGCTCGATAACGGCTGGCGCAGTCCGCCGCCTTTGGGCAATCAGCCGCCGGGCGCGCAGGGTCTGAGGCAACTGCCGGATGTTCCACCACCAGGCTCGCCCGAGCCCAGGCTGACGATAGATCGCCAGCTTGAGCAGCGTTTTGAGCGCCAGCGTGAGCCCAAACGGGAGAACCTGGCGCCAGCGCATGAGCTTGAGATAGGTATATAAGCTATTTTTTATGAGCTCATCATCCCAGCGCCGAAAGCCCGTGCTTGCGCCGCGCTGATGATACACAATTGCGCCTAAGTCGGCCATAATTCGATAGCCCAGCAAGCTGGCACGCCAGCACAGCTCGGTATCTTCCCAATACAAAAAGATATTGGCATCGAACGGGCCAACATCCTCCCAGATTGTACGCGGGATAAAGAGCGCACAGCCGGGAACGGCAGCAACCACCTCCAGCGCTGGATCAGACGGCGGGGGCGCCTGGTCAGGATACAGCGTGCTGGGGCACAAGATCGCATCAGGGTGCTGCTGGGAGTGCCCGATCAGCACATCCAGCCAGGCTGGCGTAACCTGCACATCGGGGTTGAGGAATACCAGATACTCGCCCTGGGCAATCGCGGCGCCCCGGTTGCAGCCCCGGCCAAAGCCCAGATTGGTCGGGCTAACGCTGGCCGTGGCAGGGTAGGCGGCCAGATCGGCGGCGGTCGCGTCGGTCGAGGCGTTATCCACCACAATCACTTCGTAGTGGGGATAGGTCGTGCTCGCCAGCGCGGCGAAAAAGCTTGGCAGCTCGGCGGCGCTGTTATAGGTGACAACAATCAGTGAAACCAGCGGATTAGTACTCATGCGCGTTTGGTAATCCAGCGAAAAAACACCTTCGGCTGGCTGACGAAGCGCCGCATCAGCTGCACCTCCCACTGCTCAAAGGTGCCAATCACAATTAAGAGCGGCACATAGGCCAGAAACAGGCCAACCCGCACGCCGAGTGAAAATAGCTCAACCTGGCTGCCAACCCTGAGCGCGAGGCCAAGGAGGATGCCATACACGAGCAAAACTCGCAAAACCCGACCCCACTCATAGGGCAGTGGATAGACCCGCTGTGAGATCCAGGCCGCGAGGATCGGGGAGATCATGTAGCCGGTGGCGGTGGCGACGGCGGCGCCAAACACGCCAAATGGCGGAATAAGCAGGAAGTTCAGCGCAATATTGATCGCGGCAGCCAGGCCAATCGTCCAGCTGAGCTGCCCCAGACGTTTTTCAATATACAGCCCAATCGTTAGGATCGAGTTGAGGCCGCTGGTGAGCGGGACGAGCACCAGCAGCCAGACATACTGGGCCGCATCAACATATTTATAGGTCGTGAACATGAGCAAAATTTCGTGGGCAAACAGGCTGAGGCCCAGCGAAAGGCCGAAACTACCGGCGCAGAAGTAGGTCAGCATCTTGGCATAGGTTCGGGGTGCCGTTGGCTGGCTCTTGATCGAGAGCGCGAATGGCAGCCAGGCGGTGCTAAATGCCAGCAGCGCCACGCCGAGCATCGAGGCGAGCTTCACGGCAATCGCGTAGATGCCGATAGCCTCGGCGGAGACATAGCGCACCAGAAATAGGCGATCAATATAGACTAAGGCCCAGGTCGATATGAGCGCCGGGATTAGGAGCACGCCATTGCGGGCCAGCAGCTTCACGGTGCGCCAGCGGGGGCGATAGCGCAGACCATCCGGGGCCAGGGCCAGGGCGATCAGCGCCGCCGAAACATTGACCGCCACATTCGCGCTCAGCACTCCGGCAACACCCCAGCGGAGGATCACAACGAAAAGAATGTTGTATCCAGCCATCCCAAATAAATACAGCAAGGCGAGCAGATTTGCCCGTTTCACATCGGTCTTGAGCCGCAGCACCATTCCCTGCAACGTGTACAGCACCCCAAACGGCAGCCCGAACGCCATAAGTCGCGTCATACTGGTCTGATCAGCACTGTTTAGGGTAAATATGGTAATTGGTCGCGCCAGGATGACGATCACAACACTTAGGGCAGCCGACCAAAGCATGGCCGTCCACAGGGCACTCGAAATCATCTGCTGGCGCTCGGACTCAAGCTCCGAGTCATAGTAGATTGACGCGAGCGAGGTGGTTAGGCCGAGCGTGCCAAGGATCGAAATGATCCCGCCTAGCATCCACAGGATATCAACAATGCCATATTGAGCCGGGGTCAGGATGCGCGTATACAGCGGCGTGAGCAGCAAGGTAAAGAGTGGCCCTAAAAATGTATTCAGACTGTAGCCAGTGGTTGTCCGAATCAGTGAGCGAAAGTTGTTCCGAAGCATAATTTAAAAGTCCACCTATGCAGCAGGCCCGCAGTTCAGCGCTCTAGCCGGGTGAGGACGCCTAAATTCCGGTTGGCCCAGGGATAAAGCACGTCCGCAGGCCAAACCGCGCGGCCAGATGGGCGCCCAGCGCCTGAATCCCCACAGTCTCAGTATGATAGTGGCCGGCGCAGATCAGCGGCACGCCGCTTTCAATCGCGGGAAATGTGGCCCCGTAGTCTGGCTCGCCGGTCAGCAGCGCGTCACAGCCAGCGGAGATCGCCTCCTCGATATTGCTGGCGGCCCCGCCCGAGACCACCGCAATCCGCTGAATCGGCCGCTCGGGGCTGCCCCAGGTGCGAATCTCGCTGGCGGGAATGTTCAGCGTGCTGGCAATATGGCCCAGCAGCTCACTCAGGCCCAGCGGCTGCGGCGCGGTGGTGATGAAGCCGACCGACACATTTTTGAACTCGCCGAAGGGCGCGCCGCGCTCCCAGCCAAGCAGCCGGGCCAGCTCGGCGTTGTTGCCAATCTCGGGGTGGCAGTCCAGGGGCAGATGCGAGGTGTAGAGCGAGACGTCGCTCTGCATCAGCCGCTTGATCCGCTGGCCCAGCCAGCCGCGCAGGGGCACGGCCCGGCCCCAGAAGAGGCCGTGGTGGGTGAGCAGCAGGTCGGCGCCAGCGGCAATCGCCCCCTCAATCGCCACCAGCGAGGCGTCGACGGCCAGCGCGATGGTGCCGACTTCGGCCCGGCCCTCGACCTGCAGCCCGTTCAGGCTGACATCAGGGATGCTGGCGTGTCTGAGGTAGCTGTCGAGATAGGTGGTCAGATCAGCACGTTGCATAGGTCTCCACAAGAGCGATCGCGCCGCGCCAATCTGCGCAGATCGACGCGGCGCGATCGCCGGATTGCTAGTAGTTCAGCGCCACAACCTCGCCGGTAATCAGATACACAATCTGCTCGGCCACATTGGTCACCCGGTCGCCAATCCGCTCCAAGTTATGGGCCAGGGTCAGCATGTGGATCGTTTCGGCGGTCAGCTCGGGGTTGGTGTTAGAGACGTTGACGGTGGCGGTAAACAGCCGGGCATAGAGATGGTCGATCTCGTCATCAAGCTCGACAACGCGGTCGGCAAACGAGTGATCGCGCTGGCGCAGCGCCTCCAGGCCAGCGTGCAAGATCTCGCTGGTCCGCCGCCCGATCTCGCTGATCAGCCCCGGAAATGGCTCGGGCATCGCGTCGAGCGGCACATAGGTCGGGGCCTGCATCAGCCGCTGCTGAACCTTGGCAATGGTGGCGGCATAGTCGCCCATCCGCTCCAGCTCAGGCAGCAGATTCAGCACCACGCTAATCAGGCGCAGGTCGCTGGCCATCGGCTGCTGGGTGGCGATCAGGAGCAGGGCGCGGTTGTGGAGGCGCTGCACCGCCTCGTTGATCACCAGATCGCCTTCGATCGTGGTTTGGGCCAGCTCCTTGTCGTAGGTTTTGACCGCGTGCAGGGCCTGAGTGAGCGCCAGCTCAACCATCGTACCAATGCGGAAAAGTCCCTCGTGGAGTTCGGTCAGCTGGTCGTCAAAAGATTGGCGCGTCCGCATGGCAACCTCCCTAATCATTCAAATCGGTAATCTGACCTGTTACCATAAAGATCACCCGTTCACCAATGTTGGTCGCCCGATCGGCGATCCGCTCCAGGTTGTGGGCGACATACAGCAGGCTGGTCGCCTGCTCGATGCTCTGGGGATCTTTGAGCATAAATCCAATCAGCTCGCGCTGGACTTTATCGGTTAAAGCATCGACTTCGTCATCAGCATGACCCAGGCCACGAGCGGCCTCCAGATTATGGTGGGTGTAGGAGTCCAGGGCGACGCGCACCATCTGCAGGGCCAGCGTGGCCATGTGGGGAATGTCGATCAGCGGCTTGAGCAGGGGCAGGCCCGCGCTCCGCACCGTGATCTCGGCGATGCCCTCGGCGTAGTCGCCCATACGCTCCAGCTCGCTGGCGATGCTGATGGCCGCGCTGATGCTGCGTAGATCGCGGGCCATCGGCTGCTGGGTGGCGATCAGAGTCAGGGCTTTTTCCTCCAGCGCGTACTGGGCGCGGTCGATCAGGTCGTCCGCCCGAATAATCTCCTGGGCGACATCGATCGTCTGGTCCTTCAAGGCCTGAACTGCCCGGCCAACCGCCTCCTCAACCATCGCACCCATGCGAAGGAGATCGTTCTGCAATTCACGTAGCTGTTGTTCGTAACGTTCACGCGACATAGTGACCTCCGGCATCCTAACGGTATTCCTCAATTCCGGCTCAACTGCTGTGCTCGCCCTGGAGCAATTAGTTAGTAGCCCAGCTGAATCGGGCTTGTTTAAGAGCGCAAGTATAGCAGCAAACATCTACATATTGCACCAGCAATTCTTGCCGCCCGCCAAACGCCGATCGCCCTGCGCCGGTTCTAGAACCTGCTGGGCCTAGTTGCTGGTTGTCTCGGCATTCGACCAGAACGCCGCCAGCTTGGCCTTGATCAGGGCATGCTCAGGCAGCGCCAGGGTCGGATCGGCATTCAGCAGGCGCTCGGCCTCGATCCTGGCGGCGTGGAGCAGGCGCGTGTCGGTCAGCTGGGCAACCTTCAGGTCGGGCGTGCCGCTCTGGCGAAAGCCGAAGAACTCGCCGGGGCCGCGCAGCTCAAGGTCGATCTCGGCCAGCCGAAAGCCGTCCTCGCTCTCCTCCATCGAGGTCAGCCGCGTCGCCGTGACCTCGTTGTCCTCCTTGTCGCTGATCAGGATGCAGTAGGACTGATGGGCGCCCCGGCCAACCCGGCCGCGAAACTGATGCAGCTGGGCCAGGCCAAACCGCTCGGCGCCTTCGATAAGGATCGTCGTCGCATTCGGAATGTCAATCCCAACTTCGACCACGGCGGTGGCCACCAGAATATGAAACTCGCGGTCGCGAAACTGTGCCATCGCCTTGTCTTTTTCGTTCGAGGTCATCCGCCCGTGGATCAGCCCGACATTGAGCTCGGGGAAAACCTCGTGCTGCAGATGCTCGGCCTCCTCGGTCGCCGCCTTGACATCCTCCATCTTCTCGCTCTCCTCGACCAGCGGGCAGATCACAAACGCCTGGCGGCCGGCCTCGACCTCGCGGCGCAGATGCTTGTAGGCTTTGGCCCGCTCGTGTGAGCGAATCCAGCGGGTCCGAATCGGCTGGCGGCCAGGCGGGCGCTCATCAATAATCGAGACGTCCAGGTCGCCGTAGATCGTCAGGGCCAGCGAGCGCGGGATTGGCGTGGCCGTCATCACCAGCAGGTGCGGGTTGAAGCCCTTGCGCTTCAGGGCCTCGCGCTGCTCCACCCCAAAGCGATGCTGCTCATCGACCACCGCCAGCCCGAGCGCCTGAAAATCCACCGCGTCCTGGATCAGCGCGTGGGTGCCGATCACGATATCGACCTCGCCATCGGCGATCAGCTTGAGCGCTTCCCGGCGCTGGCGGGCCTTGAGGCTGCCGGTCAGCAGGCCGACCCGGATCCCCTCAGGGCTGGGCGCGTCGTCGTCGCTCATCATCAGCAGCTTTTTGATCTCGGCCAGCCGATCGAGCTTGGCCTGCTCCTCCCGCGAGCGCCAGTCCTCCGCCGCCACCCGCTGGCGCCCAGGAATGTTGATCTGGCCCAGCAGGGTTTTCAGGCCGCGATAGTGCTGCTCGGCCAGGATCTCGGTCGGGGCCATCAGGGCGCCCTGAAAGCCGGCCGCCACCGCCTGCACCAGCGCCGCCGCCGCAACCGCGGTTTTGCCCGAGCCAACATCGCCCTGGACCAGCCGGGCCATCGGGATCGTCCGGGCCATATCCGCCCGAATCTCGTTCAGCGAGCGCGCCTGCGCGCCGGTCAGCTGGAACGGCAGCGAGCTGAGGAAATTGGCATGCACGTCATCGTTGGGCGGGATGGGATGGCCGCTGGTGCCCTGATAGAGCTTTTTGCGCTGCAGCACGCCAAGCTGAATGTACAAAAACTCATCAAAGCCCAGCCGCTGGCGGGCGCGGGCCACCATCGGCCAGCTGTCGGGATAGTGAATCTGCGAGATCGCCACGCCCAGCGGCAGCAGGCCAGCGCGATCGCGCAGCTCGATCGGCAGCGGGTCGGGCAGCGTCGGCGCCACCACATCGACCACCCGCTTGATAATCTGGCGGGCGTTACGATCCTGCAGGCCTTTGGTGAGCGGGTGGACCGGCACGAGCCGGCCGGTGTGGACCAGCTCGTCGTCGGCGAACGGCTCCCACTGCGGATTGCTCATGGTTTTCATATCTTTGAACAGGCTGACCTTGCCGCTGAGGACAATCGTATCGCCCTCGCGAAACTGTTTCGCCATCCAGATCCCGCGAAACCACGAGGCCCGCAGGCTGCCGCTCTCGTCGCCGACCGTAACCTCGACGCCCTGGCGACCGCGGGCGTTGAACGTCTTGACACCCTCGACCGCCGCAATAATCGTCTCCACCTCGCCGACCACCAGCTCGCGAATCTGCTTGCGCTTGGTGTAGTCGTCGTAGCGATGCGGAAAGTGGTAAAGCAGCTCCTCGACAGTATGAATCCCCAGGCGGGCAAACGAGCGGGCGATCGTCGGGCCAATCCCGGCCAGGGTTTTCAGCGGCGTGTCCAGCGCCGGCGCCGGCCCGGCGGGCGTCAGATCCTTGGTGGGCTTGGGTCGAAACAGATTGCGCAGGCGGTCGAGCGCCACCGACAGGCGGGCCGAGCGCTCGCTGTGGGCCAGCTCCGAGTAGCCGTCCAGCGCATCCAGAACCGACTGCACAATCGGCTCGTGGAGGGCGGCGGGCACAGCGACCTGCCAGGCGCGCAGATAGGCGCTCAGGCCGCCCTCAGCGACCAAGTCGGTGAAATCGGCCTTTTCTTCGGCGGCCAGGATCTTCCCTAGCGCAATAATATGATCTTTTGCATTCATAACATTCGCCAACATAGAGAATAAAGCCCAGCGAGGAGCGCTCAGGAAAACGGGCCGGGCTTTGGAATCGAGTAGTCTCAGCGCTATCGGAAATTGAGAACGAGCACACCACCTTTTCGCAGGCAGTGTGCTCGTCCCAAGCAAGAGCGTTCAGCCATCTAGATGCCTTTGCGCACCCCGGTAAAGCCGATTGCGCCAGGGCCAACGTGGGTTCCGACCACCGCGCCAATTTCGGCCATCACGATTTTCTCGCGGGGATGGATGCTGCTGAGCTGTTCGAGAAACTCGCGGGCCTCATCCTCGTTGCGTGAATACAGCACACACAGCTCATCAAACGGCGCCAGCTCTTTGGCCACCTCAAGAATGCGGGCGACAACTTTTTTCTTAGTGCGCACCTGCTCAAAAGGCCGCACCTCACCCTCCAGCACATTGATAATTGGCTTGACGCTGAGCAGCGTCCCCAGCAAAGCCCGGGTTTTCCCGATGCGGCCGCCCTTTTCCAGGAAGCGCAGGGTATCGAGGCCGGCCAGCAGGCGGGTGCGCTTGACCACCCTCTCGGTCAGCGCGACAATCTCATCGGGCGACTTGCCGGCTTTGGCGGCCCGCGCGGCCACAATCACGGCCCAGCCCAGCGACATCGTGGTGCTTTCCGAATCGACCACCCGAATATCGAAGTCGGGCAGCAGCGCTTTGGCCTGCTGGGCTGAGCGAATGGTGCCGCTGAGCTGGGCGGCGATATGAATTGAAATAATCGGCTCAGCGGGGCTGCCAACCTGGCGATAGAGCGCCTCAAACGCGCCCACCGATGGCTGCGACGTGGTCGGCAGATCGTTAGCCTCGGTCAATTTACGATAAAACTGATCATTCGTAATCTCCACACCATCGGCAAACGACTCGGAGCCGAAATTAACCAGCAAGGGAATCACGTGGATATCCAGGGCTTTTGCCAGGGCTGGTGGAATATCGGCGGTGCTGTCAGTTACAATAACGGTCACGTTTCCTCCTTTAATCAATACCTTCATAGACGGCGACACCCATCGCATTTGGGCCTAAGTGAACCCCGAGCGCCGGGCCATACTCAACAATCATCACCTTTTCACGGGGATAGATCGGGTCGATTTTCTCCAGCAGCTTTTCAACATCGTCGGGCGTGGTGCTGTGCATAATCGCCACCTGCTCGACGTGCGGAAAGTCCTCGATAAAAGTGAAGAGGCCCTCGATTGCTTTGGCGCGGGTGCGGGTACGATCATACGGCACAATCTCGCCATCGTCTAATATCAGCAGTGGCTTGATGCGCTGCATTGAGCCAAGCATTGCGGTCGCCTGCGACAGCCGCCCGCTGCGCTCCAGGTACTCAACCGAGTCAATAAAAAACACCACATGGTTATGTTGAATGGTATGCATCACCAGGCGATGCACCTCCTCCAGCGAAGCTCCGGCCTGCGCGGCGCGGGCGGCCGCTAAGACCACCAGGCCCAGGCCGAGCGAGGTTGAGGTGCTGTCGATCACCTCGACCCGCGTGAGCGAAGCCGGCAGCTTATCGCGGGCAGTCGTCGCTGTCTTCACCACCCCGCTGAAGCGATTGGAGAGATGGATCGAAAGGACGCCCTCATACTCACGCGAGTACTGGCGATAGTATTGCTCAAACACCGTTGGCGCTGGCGATGAGGTGTACGGATGGGGTCCACCTTCCGCCAAGCGCCGATAAAATTGCTCGTTGGTTATATCAAGGCCAGCTCGGAACGTTTGTTCGCCGAAGTGAATATAGACTGGTATCACCGTAATATTCAATTCTTGCGCCAGTGCTGGCGGAATGTCAGCAGTGCTATCGGTAATAATTTTGACTCGCGCCATAACCCACATATTCTCCTGATGCCTGGCTCGCAAAAGCCTCTAGGCACTGATCATCATTCTGCGGATAGAATGTAATCGTAAAATGGTTGGCCGCCACTTTGTACCTCAACCCCAAGCTCGGGATAGCGGACAGTGATCTGGGCGGCTAGTTGTTCGGCTTTATCGGCGGAGCACTGTTCGCCATAGTAAATCGTCAGAATCTCGTGTTCTTCGAGTTCCATTCGGCTGAGGACGCGGCTAACCACCTCGTTGGGGTCATCGCCCGACTCAACTAATTTGCCATCAAGCAGCCCAATCGTCTGACCGGAGCGGACTGCAATATCATTCACGGTTGCATCGCGCACTGCAGTGGTAATTTCGGCCGTCGTGACATCGTTAATCGCCCGCTGCATGGCGGCAACATTCTCGGCAATGCCAACCCCATAGTTCAGGGCAAAGAGGGCCGCCATTCCCTGGGGAACGGTTTTGGTTGGCACGACCTGCACCTGTTTGGAGGTGAGCTGCTGGGCCTGCTGGGCCGCCAGAATGATGTTGCTATTGTTGGGCAACACCACCACAACCTGCTGCGGCAAGCCATCAATGGCCTCGACCAGATCCTGAATCGAGGGGTTCATGGTCTGGCCGCCGGTAACCACGGCCCCGACATTGAGCGAGTGGAAAATTCGCCGAAAACCCTCGCCAGGCGCCACCGCAACCACGCCCAGCTCGCTGACCGGCTCGTTCGACTTCGGGCCGGCCAGCGGCGTGGCGGCGGCGGCGGCGTGCAGATCGCGGCGTTGGTGATCCATATTGGTGATCTCGATTGCGCTCAGGCTGCCCCACTGGACCGCATAGTTCAGCGCATCGCCGGGTTTCAGCAGATGGATATGCACCTTCATCAGCTGCTCATCGCCAACGGCCACCACCGAGGTTCCCATATCGGCCAGGGTCTGGCGCACATCCTCGTAAGGGATGTTTTCACCTTCAATCATAAAGTTGGTGCAGTAGCCAAAATCGTCCTCGGAATGAATATCTTCAAAGGCCATTGCAAACTGGTCGGTGGCGCTGGCGCTGCGTTCGAGCTGTTCGCCGCGGATAAAGGCCGTCGCGCCCTCGAACAGCACATACAACCCCTCGCCGCCGGCATCAACCACGCCAGCATCGCGCAGCAGCTTCATCAGCGTCGGGGTGCGATCCACCGAGGCCCGCGCGCCGTGCAGCGTCGCGGCCAGCAGGGTCACCCAATCGATCTCGGGGGTGTAGATCGCGCGGGCGGCCTCGCTGGTCTCGCGAATAACCGTGAGCATTGTGCCCTCAACCGGCTTGATCACCGCCTTGTAGGCGGTCGCCGCCGCCTGCTCCAGGGCCTGGACAAAAATCTCCGGGGTGCATTCGGCCTGGTTGGACAGCCCCTGCGACAGACCACGCAGAATCTGCGACAGAATGACCCCCGAGTTACCGCGCGCCCCCATCAGCGCACCCCGATAGACGCGCTCGGCGACAACCGCCACCGACTCATCAGGCTGCACATCTTTCAAGGCCGCGCTGAGCGTGAGATTCATATTGGTGCCGGTATCGCCATCTGGGACGGGGAACACATTCAGCGCATTGATCGCGGCAACATTGTGGGTAAACCACGCTGCGGCGGCCTGAAGCACCTTCAGCAGCGTAATGCCATTAATCTTCTGATTCGTCGGTGCGCTGTCCACGCAAGCCTCCCATTGTGCCTAAGCGTCGCCAGCGGCTCGCTTGGGGTTCATCTTTTGTGCGCGGATCCATGCGCAGTGCCTGAACATGAACATTGACGGTTGTCTGTGATTTACCCAGGGCATGTTCAACCGCATATTGCACCGTTTCCATGATATTCCTGGCTACAGTGGCGATCCGCGTGCCGTACTCGATCACAACATACAGGTCAATCGTCACCCGATCAGCATTGATCTGGACATCAAGACCTTTATATTGATCCTCAGGACGGAGAACATGCACAACACTGTCGCGCAGATTGCGTGGCGCCATGCCCACCACCCCATAGCAGCGAATAACTGCCTGAGCAGCCGTGGTCGCAATCGCCCGTGCTGTCACCTCGATGCGCCCGGCGGGATTATGCCGAATATTGGCTAAGACAGGTTTTTCACTCACCCCATAGCTCCTAGCACCAGATTCTGGTTAGTATCAGATCATTTAAGGATCAGCCGCCGCTCGAACGAGTTCTTTTAAACCCTCGAGCGGCGCGTCTGTGTTGAATCAATATGATACAAGATTCTGGCGTTTTTAACCAGTGGACTTTTTAACCGATTTCTACCCACGCCGGTCGTAGAACCGGGCAGCCCCGATCGATCTATGCAAGATCCAGTCCGATAGCTCGTGCCCCGGCGTCAAACACTCTAGGCGGATTTTCCCGACTCTTTTACCAGTTGCAACAGCCTGCTACCTATGGTATAGTCTTGCGTATTTTCCCCACATTGTTGGGGTATTATTTGACTATTAAGGGGATTATTATGGCTGTTTGCGAACATTGCAACAAGCAACGCACCTTTGGACACAATGTCAGTCACGCCAAGAACCGAACCAACCGGGCTTGGAAGCCGAACATTCAACGGACGACCATTCAGGTTGGCGCCCAGACCAAGCGGGTTAAGCTGTGTACACGTTGTATCCGTACAATGTACAAAGATCGCTAATGGGTGCTGTTAAAATGTGTTGCGGTCAAATCTGTTCTGTCTTTGACCGCAACGCATTATAGCGGATGGGTATAGCGATTGCAACAATATCTTAATATTCTTCTCCTTACCTCTTAATCTTTCTCGGGTATCCTCTTCTAACGGGCTCAACATTACGCACTGTCGCGTTCACAATCTTACGGTTGTATGAACAAGAGTGAACATGTGTGCGAACTGTATTGATATTTATCAATCTAGTTGCTATACTAAGTCCAATCCCACTCTACGCTGGCGTGAAACTTGCTTTCTGCACCACCATAGCTATCAGCACACCGAGGAGGTAATACATCCATACGGCCGAGCTGGAACGTAGATATCAGTGTAAGAACAACGACGTGGGACACGTACAGTATGGCTTCGGCGAGGTTCATACGACCTGGGCGGAGTGTATACATTAGTAAGGCTATTTCAGATGAGATGCCTGGCTGCGAGCGCAAAATGACGAAACTAGAACATATGCGGACACAAAACGAATCTGAATTTGATGAGGCATGGACGGTCGAGCCAACCGCTGGCGACGACAGCGATGTCGATCTTGAGCCAATTGCCCTACGTCGCAAAAAAACTCTGGCGACAGAAACCCTTGAAGACTCGGTGCAGATGTACTTGCGCGAAATCGGCGAGGTTGATCTGCTGACCGCTGAGGAAGAAGTTACGTTTGCCAAGCATATCGAGGCTGGCCGTAAAGCCGAGGGGTCGCTGGAGACCGAGACATATGGCTCGTGGGATGAACGCACGAAACTAGAACGTCAGGTTAATCACGGCAACGAAGCCCGTCGCAAACTTACTCAAGCAAACCTACGCTTAGTTGTCAGTGTCGCTAAAAAATATATTGGCAACCATATGTCGTTTATGGATTTGATTCAAGAGGGCAATATTGGCCTGATGCGCGCCGTTGAGAAGTTCGATTATCGTAAAGGCAATCGCTTCTCGACCTATGCGACCTGGTGGATTCGCCAGGCCGTCACCCGCTCCATCGCCGAGCAAAGCCGGACCATCCGCCTGCCCGTTCACCTGAGCGAGTCGATCGCCCAGATGCGCCGGGTTGCCTATCAACTTGAGCAGGCGCTGCAGCGCGAGCCAACCCCCGAGGAGCTGGCCGATGCGCTTGGCGTCAGTATGCGCAAGATGAAGCGCATGCTCAACGCCGCTGTTCAGCCGGTCTCGCTGGAGCAGCCGGTTGGCAAAGATGGCCAGGGCCGCGTTGGTGAGTTTCTGGCCGACGAGAACATAGAGGCACCGCTGGAGTACGCCACCCGCACCATGCTGCTCACCGAGCTCAATGATGCGCTGGCCCAGCTGTCCGACCGCGAGCGCCAGATTCTCCTGCTGCGCTACGGTCTGACCGACGGCAAGCGCCGCACCCTGGAGGAGGTCGGGGCTGAGTTCGGGATTACCCGTGAGCGAACCCGGCAGATCGAGGCCGAGGCGATGCGCCATCTGCGCCAGCCCGATGTTGGCCAGCATCTCCGCGCCTATCTGGACTAATCCGTTCAGAGCCAGTAAAAAGCAGAAACAGCGGTTTTTGACCGCTGTTTCTGCTTTTTACTGGCTCTGAACGGATTAGTCCAGATAGGCGCGGAGATGCTGGCCAACATCGGGCTGGCGC
>DAOTUS010000536.1:0-13572 GCA_034437415.1 Herpetosiphonaceae bacterium | reverse complement strand
GACAAGGGCTAGTTGGCCGCGCCCGTGCTCACCTGCTGGAGCAGATTCAGCGTCGCCTGAACCGCCTGCTCCTGCTGCTCCGCACGGCTGATTGTGGCGGGATTATCGCCGGCCTGGGTGCCATACCAGCCGAACTGCCCGTGGTTGCCGCCCTCAATCGCGACGAAAGCGGCGCTTGTCGGCAGCTGCGCCCGCGACGCCTCGACGCGGCTCACCGGCAGCAGTCCGTCGTTGGTGCCATAGATCGAGGCGACCTTAATCGACTGCTGGCTCATATCGCCGGTTGGGTAGGCCGCCCACAGCACCAGCCCGGCAACCTTATCGGGATGGGTGCTGGCGTACTGAGCCGCCATCGAGCCGCCGAGCGAGTGTCCGCCAATCGCCCAGTGTTGAATAGTCGGGTGGGCCGCGATAATCTCGTCGGCGCGGTTGGCCGACAGCACCGCCAGGTTGAGCCGCATCGTCGGCACCACCACCAGATAGCCCTGCGCCGCCAGCGCCCGGGCCGCCGGAGCATACGAGCGCGGATCGACCTTGCCGCCAGGGTAGAAAATGTAGCCCGTTGTGGGCGCGCCGCTGGCTGGCTGAAACGTCAGCCAGGGTTCGGTCGTCACCGCGACCAGCGCATCCGACTGCAGCGCCGCCAGCGCCTCGGGCGGCGGGTCGGGGACAATCGAAGCCCAGATGCTCAGGCCAGCCCCGGCCAGAACGAGCAGCCCCAGCAATCCCAGCAGCCCGCGTTTAATCCATCGTTTCACAGAATCGTCCTTTGAAATCACAACTTTCTCAGCGAGCCAGGCTTGATCTCGCCTGGCCTGGCCCGCCAAAAGCTCTGACCACAGATTGGTTTATCGATCCATGCTACGGCTGACCGACCACTTTTTCTTTAGTTCGACGAGGTATGGTACAATAATGCGGCTGATCTGTGACTTTATCGCCTCGGCCCGCACGGTCGAGGTTTTTGGTGTGAATAACAATGCAACGAACAAACCTTCGCAATATCGCCATTATTGCCCACGTTGACCACGGCAAGACGACGTTGGTAGATGCTATGTTGAAACAAAGCCATATCTTCCGTGATAACCAACATGTTGCCGAGCGGGTGATGGACTCGAACGCCCTGGAACGTGAGCGCGGCATTACGATTATGGCTAAAAATACCGCCGTTGAGTACAAAGGCATCCGCATCAATATTGTGGATACCCCTGGCCACGCCGATTTTGGTGGCGAAGTTGAGCGCGTTCTGAACATGGTCGACGGCGTGCTGCTGCTGGTCGATGCGGTTGAGGGCCCAATGCCCCAGACCAAATTCGTGCTGCGCAAGGCCCTTGAGCAGGGCCACCGGGCGATTGTGGTGGTCAACAAAGTTGATCGGCCCAGCGCCCGCCCGAACTATGTGGTCAACGAAACCTTCGACCTGTTTATCGATCTCGGCGCCTCGGAAGAGCAGGCCGAGTTTCCGATTATCTACGCCAGCGGTATCGCTGGAACGGCCGGCTACGACCCGCACGCCATGGCGGATTCGCTGGAGCCGCTGTTCGAGACGATTCTGAACTACGTTCCCGCCCCAACCGTGGACTACGATGCGCCGCTGCAGATGCTGGTCACCGCCACCGCCTACGATGACTACAAAGGTAAAATCGTGATCGGCCGCCTGAACTCGGGCACGCTGAAAAAAGGCCAGATGGTGGCCCACATTCCGGCAAACGAGGAGCCGAAACCGGCCAAAGTCAACCTTGTCTACACCCACATCGGGATGGATCGGGTCGAGGTCGATGAGGTTACGGCTGGCGATATCATTGCCCTGACCGGCATCGCCGGGGCCTCGATTGGCGATACCATCGCCGACAAAGATAACCCGGTGGCGCTCCCGCCGATCAAGGTGGAAGATCCAACCGTGCAGATGACCTTCGGGGTCAACACCAGCCCATTCAGCGGCCGCGAGGGCAAGCTGGTGACCTCGCGCAAAATCCGCGAGCGCCTGTTCCAGGAAAAGGAACGCGACGTAGCCCTCCGCGTTGAGGAGACCGACAGCGCCGATCTGTACCGCGTCAGTGGGCGCGGCGAGCTGCACCTCGCGATTCTGATTGAGAACATGCGCCGTGAGGGCTATGAGTTTCAGGTCTCGGCGGCCGAGGTGATCTACAAAGATATCGACGGCAAGCGCCACGAGCCCTTTGAGCTGGTCGAGATTGAAGTCGAGTCCGACTATCAGGGCGCCGTGGTTGAGCTGCTTGGCCAGCGCAAAGGCACCATGCGCGATATGCGCTTCGCCGAATCCGGCAGCGTGCATTTTGTCTACCACGTCCCAACCCGTGGTCTGCTGGGCTTTCGCCAGCAGCTGCTGACCCAGACCCGCGGCACCGGCATTATGAACTCGCTGTTTGCCGGCTATCAGCCCTACGCTGGCGATGTTCAGACCCGCCAGTTCGGCTCGCTGGTCGCCTGGGAGCATGGCACCACCACCGCCTTTGGCCTGTTTGGCGCTCAGGAGCGCGGCCAGCTGTTTATCGGCGCCGGCTTTGAGGTCTATGAAGGCATGGTGATTGGCCAGCATATCCGCGACGAGGATCTGGAAGTCAACGCCTGTCGCAAGAAACAGCTGACCAACATGCGTTCGTCCGGCGCCGACGAGGCGCTGCGCCTGGATGTGGCACGCAATCTCTCGCTCGACGACTGTATCGAGTATCTGGCCGAGGATGAGCTGCTGGAAGTAACCCCGCTCAATCTGCGAATCCGCAAGCGCAAGCTTAACACCGACGAGCGTCGGCGCGAACGCAAATGGGGCAAGGCCCACCAGTAGGCGCTCAACCGCACCTGGAACCTGCAAAACCCTGTCAGCTCAGCGAGCTGGCAGGGTTTTGTTTTAGGCATGAGCTGGCGCAATTGTTTCAGCGGCGCCTGAGGGGCTTTGTGCTACAATGCTCGCCAGGACACGCTCGGCGCATCTGGATTGAGCGAATTAGTGAGGGAGCGCTATGTCGACCTATGTGATTGATGGGCAGGAACTCCACATTCGGGATAGCGAGCGGCGTGATGGCCCGATTGCCCTGCTGATTCACGGCTGGTCAAGCTCGTGGTTTACCTGGACTCCGCTGCTTTCGGCGATCTCAACCCGCTTTGCGTATATGGCGGTCGATCTGCCTGGCTATGGCCGTTCGCCTGCCGCCAAAGAGCCGCCGACAATCGCTGGCTACGCCGACCTGATGGCCAAGCTGATCGAACAGATCAGCGATCGGCCGGTGGTGGTGATGGGCCACTCAATGGGCGGGCAGATTGCTATGATGCTGGCGCTGCGCCACCCAATGCTGGTCGAGCGCCTGGTGCTGCTCAACCCGGTGGTCAGCGGGCGGCTGTCAACCTTTATCAACCTGTTTGTGGCCCCGCATATTTTTCTTGAGCGCTATAAATTGGGCGGCAAGCTCTTGAGCTTTCTTGAAAGTACCCCGCTCAACTACCAGAAACACCTGCTCAAGCCGATTCTCTTCGCCGAGCGAGCGATGATCTCCAGGCAGGACTATGATCGCATTCGCGCCGATGCCCGCCGGCCTGGCCAGGGTGCGGTGCGGGCGGCCTGCTATCACGCCATGAAGGCCGCCGACCTGCGCGGCCAGCTCAAAAATATCCAGGCGCCCTCGCTGGTGATCTGGGGGGCCGAAGATAACACTGTGCCGCTGCGGGATGCCGGGGCCGTCGCCGATGAGTGGACCGATGCCGACCTGCGCCTGATCCCCAACGCGGGCCACTGGCCCCAGTTCGAGCAGTATGAGACCACGCTGCGCTATCTGGCCTCGTTTCTGGGCCTGCCGATTCTGGCCAGCCTGCCCGATGACCAGCCCGCCGATCAGCGCAACCTTGATGTGAATGAAATTGCGCTGTTTCTCTCGAACACCGAGCTGGGCCAGGATCTGACCGAGTCGCAGCGGCTGCGGGTGGCCAGCCTGTGCCACCTGCATCACTTTGCGGTGGGCGAGACGTTGGCGCTAGAGGATTCCAGCGGCGATGAGATGTTTATTGTCCAGGATGGCCGGGTTGATGTGCTGGTGCGCATCACCAACGAGGCCGGAGTCGAGGAGTCGCGGCGGATCAATGTGCTGATGGCCGGCCAGATCGCTGGTGAGATGGCGCTGATTCAGGGCAAAAGCGGCCGCCGCAGCGCCGACCTCCAGGCTGGTCGCGGCGGCGCAACGGTTCTGGCGATCGATAGCCGCTATCTGTTTGCTCTGTTTGAAGATGATGCGTCACTCGGTTTGAAGCTGATGCGCAACCTGGCGCGCTCGCTGGTGCAGCGCCTGCGGGTGCAGACCTGGCAGCTCCAGATGGCCGAGCGCCGCGTCGAAAGCGTGTAGGTGATGCTGTCTGCCGATTCTTTTCGGGGTATGCGGCCCTGTCCTCGTGCTGCAATGGTGTATTACCACGCTTATGGTACTTAATCGTCCCCGTTGGCTGCTGATCGGCCTGCTTGGCGCGGCGCTTGTGACGCTGGCGCTGATTCCGCACGGCCGTTTTTGGATTTTTACCCCCCTGATGGTGTTTGGCCCCGGCTATCTGATCGAGCGCTCACTGCGCCTGGATCTGCCCTGGCTGGCCCGTCCGGCCATCTGGGTGGGCGCCAGCCTGGCGCTGATTCCGCTGGTGTACCTGTGGGTCACGACGGCAGGGCTGCGGGTCACTCCGCTGCTGATCAATACTCTGGCGGTGCTGGTCGCTGGTCGGCTGGTCTGGGTCGGCTGGCGCACGCCGCCGCCCGGCTCGGGCAAGGGGCTTGGGGTGCCGCCGAGTATGCTACTGCTGTTTGGGCTGGTCACGCTGCTGACGATCTGGACGCGGGTTGAGCATATTGCCGGCCTGGTTTTTCCGCCCTGGGTTGATTCCGTGCACCACGCCACGATCACCCGTGTGATCGCGGAACGTGGTCAGGTGCCCTACTCGCTGCGCCCGTATCTGCCGATTGATCGGTTCGCCTACCACTGGGGCTACCACGCGATTGCCGCGACCACGCTGCACGGGACGGGATTATCCTTGCCGACCACAATGCTCTGGCTTGGCCAGGCGCTCGGAGTGCTGCAGGTCATCACCATCGGCAGCTGCGCGGCGGCGCTCTGGAAACGCCCCCTGGCGGGCGTCGTGGCCGGGATTGTCGTCGGCTTTGTATCGATTATGCCAGCCTATTTCCTGAGCTGGGGCCGCTACACGCTGCTGGCCGGGCTGGTGCTGCTGCCCGCCGTGATGGTGCTGACCTGGTACAGCGCTGCGCAGACCAGCCGCCGCTGGATCGGCCTGCTGACTCTGCTGCTGGCCGGCCTGCTGACGATTCATTTTGTGGCGGCGGGCTTTGCGCTGCTGTGGTGTGCGGCGGTCTGGCTGGGGCGCGGCGGCTGGGAGCGGTCGCGCTGGCAGCTGCTGGCCGGGCTGGCAAGCGCCGCCGGGGTGGCCATTTTGCTGGTGGCGCCGTGGCTGGCGGTGCTGGTCGGCCAGACGGCCCAGTCGGTTGGGCCAACCACGCTGCGTGGCGGCGACTACAACACCTACCAGAACGCAGCGGGATTGTACTGGACCCTGAATAATCGCCTGCTGGTCGCACTGGCCCTGCTTGGGGCTGTTCTGGCTCTGTGGCAGCGCTGGCGGGTTGCGCTGAGCCTGCTGATCTGGTCGGCGCTGGTGATCCTGTTTGCCAATCCGGTCTGGGTTGGTCTGCCGTATCTTTCATTTTTCAACAATAATATTGTGGCCCTGGCGATCTTTGTGCCATTCAGCCTGCTGATCGGCGGTGGCGCCGCTGCGCTGGATACGGCGGTCACCCGCTGGCTGGCCGAGCACCGTGCGCCGGCGCGGGTGCGCTCGTGGCGGGCTGCCCGTACGCTGGCGCTGGCGCTGGCCGCGCTGTGGTCCGGCCTGACCTTTCGGTCGGTGATCAACGATGGGACGCTGATCGCCCAGGGCTATGATGCGCCAGCCCTGACCTGGGCGGCGCAAAACACACCGCCCACTGCCCGCTTTGCCATCAATACCGAGGGCTGGCTGTACAATGTGGCCCGTGGCAGCGATGGCGGCTGGTGGCTGCTGCCATTTGCCGGGCGCGAGGTCAGCACGCCGCCGGTTATCTATACCTATGGGCCACGGCCCTACGTTCAGCAGGTGCAGACAACCACCAACTGGCTGCGCACCGCCAAGGATCAAAGCCCGGCTGATCTGGCCGACTGGATGCGGGCAAATGGCTTCAGCTATGCCTACGCCACCAAAGCCGGCCGGCTGTTCAACAGCCGGCAGCTGGCGCCCTCGCCGCTCTTCAGCGAGGTCTACCACAGCGATGAGGTCAGCATTTTCGCCCTCAAGTAGCCTCCGCTGGCTAGCCCTGGATTAGCCTCACCAGTCGATCGCCTGGCCCTGCATGTCCGGCAGCGGCGCCACCCCAAACTCGCGCAGAATACTCGGCGCCATATCCATCAGCTGGCGATCCTCGAGCCTGCGGCCGCCCTGTGGGCGCTGCGGATCGTAGGCGATCAGCATGCCGTACCAGTCGTGGTTGGCCCCGTCCGGCCCGGTATCGTTCTCGAACTTGTGGATCACTCCGTGGCCGACGGTCCCCAGCGAGCGCCAGGCCAGATCGCCGAAGTAGACAATCAGGTCGGGGGCGATGTTGCGCACTGTGCGATAGATCTCCTGCGGCTTGACCGAGAATGTGCCGATTGGCCGACCCTGCTCATCGCCCAGCGCGGCCAGCTTGGTGGCAATCTCATCGCGCACCCGCTCGTAGTCGGCCGGCGCCACCTGGCCCTGCGGCTCGCGCCCCGCCACGTTGAGATACAGCCGCGCATAGTAGCCGCCGGCGGCCCAGGCGGTGGTGCGCTCCCAGTCGATCGCGGCCTTCTCCAGCGGAATAATCCCCTGGGGCTGCTCCTTGAGCACCAGGTAGCCCTGCTGAATCAGCCACTCGTTGACACAGATGCCGCCATCCATCCCCCGTGCGCCGTGGTCGGAGACCACCAGCACCAGTGTCTCGTCGTCGATCTCGGCCAGCAGCTGGCCAATTTGCGCATCGACATACACAAAGTAGTCGTGGATCGATGACTCCAGGCCGTTGTTGGGCGTGTACAGCGGGTGATCGGGGAAACAGTATTGCCAGAACCCGTGGTGGATACGATCGGTGCCCATCACCACCATCATGGCGTAGTCCCAGGCCTTGGTGCGCACCAGATGCCGGAAGACCTTGAACTGGCGCTCGGTCATGGTATAGATGTCATCAAGGATGCGCTGTTTATCCTCGGAGCGAAAATCGGAGACATCGAAGATGTACTCACCGCCGCCCGCCGCCTCAACCTCGTCCTTCAGCTCGGGCGGGAAGGTGTAGGGGCTTTGCGTTGACGGCGTCAGAAAACAGGTCACCATCTGCCCATTGATCGGGCGTGGCGGAAAGGTCTGGGGCACTCCCAGCAGGGTTGAGCGCTTGCCAACCCGGCCCAGCAGATCCCAGACCGTGCGCTGTGGAACCTGGCGGGCGGTCGCCAGGCCCATCTTGTCATACGAGTAGTCGGCGCGATTGCGAAAGCCATAGAATCCCAGCTCGCCTGGGTCAAGGCTGGTCATCATGCTGGTCCAGGCCGGCACCGTGATGGGCGGGTCGGATGAACGTAAACGTCCATACGACCCCTGCTCCATCAGGCGGCGCAGATTTGGCAAATCATCACGCCACAGATCGAAAACCAGGCGCGGATCGGCGCAGTCAAGGCCGATCAGCAATACTTTACGCGCCATTATTCCTGCTCCTGGGCCGCGCGCACAAACCCGGCCTCGATCAGATACCCCAAAATCCGGCGGGCGTTCTCCTCGGGGGTATTGGTCACGGTATCAATCGTGACCTCGGGGTGCTGGGGCACCTCGTAGGGGTCGTCAATCCCGGTGAAGCCGGTGATCTCGCCCCGGCGTGCTTTGGCATACATGCCTTTGATATCGCGCTGCTCGCAGACCTCAAGCGGCGTATCCACAAAAACCTCGATGTAGCGATCGGTGCCGACCATGCCGCGCACATCGTTGCGGGTGGCGCGGTAGGGGCTGACCGCGGCGCACATGGCGATCCCGCCGTGGCGCACAATCTCGGCGGCCACATAGCCAATCCGCCGAATGTTGATGTCGCGATCCGCTTTGTTGAAGCCCAGCCCTTTGGAGAGATGCGTGCGCACCACATCGCCGTCCAGCACCGTCACCTGGCGGCCGTGCTCCAGCAGCAGCATCGTCAGCACATCGGCGGTGGTGGATTTGCCCGCGCCGCTCAGCCCGGTCAGCCAGATGCAGACGCCCTGGCGGTGGCGCGGCGGGTAGGTTTCGGCCAGAATCTCGGCAACTTCCGGGCGGGTGAACCAGGCCGGCAGCAGCCTGCCCTTATTCAGATAGTTCTCGCGCACCTGGGTCCCTGAGATCGAGGCGATCTCGGTCTCCGGCGTGATTTTCGAGACCTGCTCGTAGCGATTTTCTTCCGGCAGATAGACCAGCTCGTGGAACGGCACCATCGCCACGCCCAGCTCATCGCTGTACTGCGCGACCAGCTCCTGGGCGTCGTAGGGGCCGTAGAACGGCTTGCCGGTCGAGTCGACGCCGGGGCTGGCGTGATCGCGGCCGACAATCAGGTGGTTGGCGCCATAGTTGCGGCGAATGACCGCGTGCCAGAGCGCCTCACGGGGGCCGGCCATGCGCATTGCCAGCGGCAGCAGCGCCAGCAGAATGCGGTCGGGATCGTAGTAGTTCTGGGCCAGGGCTTTGTAGGTGCGCACCCGCGTGTAGTGGTCAACATCGCCCGGCTTGGTCATGCCCACGACCGGGTGGAGCAGCAGCACGCCATCAACCGCCTGCGCGGCCTGCTTGGTCAGCTCCTCGTGGACGCGGTGCAGGGGGTTGCGGGTCTGGAAGGCCACGACGTTCTGGTGGCCGAAGGCGGCGATGCGGGTGCGCGCCTGGGCCGGGGTCAGGCGCAGGTCGACAAAGTCGGGGTGGGCCGGAATCTGCACCACCTGCAGGCGTCCGGCAATATTCAGCGGGCCCCAGCGGTGCATCTCGGCGACCAGCGGGTGGCGCAGATCGGTGCTGCCGAAGATCTGCTGGGCGGCGGTTTCGCGGTCCCACGGGTAGATCTCTTCAATCGTCATCACCGCAAGCAGGTCGTTCTTGGCATCGCGCAGGGCAAGATCCTGCCCAACCACGATATGGGGCGCTGGATCGACCGGCAGGGTGACCGGAATTGGGAAGATTGCGCCATTGCTCAGGCGCATGTCGCTGAGCACCCGCGTGTAGTCGGCCTGGCCCATGAACTGGTCAAGCGGCGAGAACGCGCCAATCGCCAGCATCTCAAGGTCACACACTGAACGCTCCGAGATTTGTAACGATGGCAGATGGGAGGCATACGCACGCAGTGCTTCGCGCTCGCTATCAGGAACCAGCAGATCAACCAACCGTTCGCCGTAAGGGGAGATGAGAGTCGTCATCTAGGAACTACTCCTGGCTATACAAAAAACCGTAGGCATCATAATCCCTACGGCCAAAATACACAACGTTGTGGTGCCGAGTGGCAGTGCAATAGTGCCATAAGTGACGCTATTCGTCCAATCTGAAGTATTCTAAGTACAATACTATACTTTTATGCCGGGCGCTCAAATCTGCTCAGTGCATCGTACATTATGTCTTTTCTGCTATAATGATAGCCAGTAGGACTCGTTCTTTGCAGACAGGGCGCACGACGGTGCGCCTTTTGCGCGGTTTAATGTGCAAATGGGTTGCAACCTAGTCAGTGGGTTATTATGGAATATCAGCCAAATCTGAGTAATATTAAAGCAGGCAACGGCGGAGTGATTCAGGCGGTTGCGCCCGGCAGCACCGGAGCGGCGCTTGGCCTCCAGCCAGGCGATGCGATTTTGCAGGTCAACGGCCTGACAATGCGCGATGTTATCGATTTTCGCTTCGCGATGACCGAGGAGCAAACCGAGCTGCTGGTGCGCCAGGCGGGTGTCGAGCGCACCCACCATGTCACCAAAGAGCTTGACGATATGCTCGGCCTGGATTTTATCGAGCCGCTGTTTGATCGTTTGCGAACGTGCAATAATAAATGTCCGTTTTGCTTTCTCACCCAAATGCCCAAGGGTTTTCGCAAAACGCTCTACCTCAAGGACGATGACTATCGGCTGTCGTTCTTGTATGGTAACTTTGTCACATTAACAAATCTTAACGATGATGACTGGCGGCGCATCGAGGAGCAGCGCCTCGGGCCAATGTATGTCTCGGTCCACGCCACCGATCGCACCTTGCGGGCGATTTTGCTGGGCAAGCCCGATGTCCCCGATGTGCTGGCGCAGATCAAGCGGCTCGGCGCGCTGGGCATCGATGTGCATACCCAGGTGGTGGCCTGCCCGCAGGTCAACGACGGCGCGGCCCTGGCCCAGACAATCCACGAGCTCGGCCAGCTCTACCCGGTGGTGCAAAGCATCGCCGTGGTGCCGGTTGGCCTAACTCGCTATCGCTTTGAGGGCAAAAAGCCCCAGACGATCAAGGCGGCGATTCGGGTCCACGAGACCCCGGAGTGGATCGATACCAACTGGGAGCGTCAGTCGATCTGGCAGGAGGATGCGCCGGTTGCGACGGAGCTGCTCCAGGCTGTCAGCGAGGGCGATCTGGGCTTTTGCGCCCGGCTTGGGGCCACCACCGATGTGGAGCTGCGCCCCTATCGGAGCGACGAGGCCGCCGCTGTGATCGATATCTGCGAGCCGTTCCAGCAGTACTTCACCGCCGAACACGGCTCGGTGCTGGTCTATCCCTCGGATGAGTTTTATCTGCTGGCCGGCCGTGAGCAGCCCCAGGGCGAGCTTTACGAGGGCTACGATCAGCTGGAAAACGGCGTGGGCCTGGTGCGCCAGTTCCAGGACGACTGGGCGGCGCTTGAGCCAACCCTGCCCCGGCGGGTCGATAACCCAACCCGAATGCTGCTGGCCTGTGGCACCCTGGCCGCGCCAGTGCTCCAGCCTGTCGTCGAGCGCCTCAGCCAGATTGAAAACCTGACCGTGGAGCTGTGTCCAGTGAGCAACACGTTTTTTGGCGATATGGTCACCGTCTCGGGGCTGCTGACCGGCGGCGATGTCGTCGCTGAGCTGCAAAAGCACGGCCCCGCCGACCTGGTTATGCTCCCGAAGGTGATGTTTGATCACTCGGGGACCCGAACGATCGACGAATGGACGGTCGAGCGCATCGCCGCTGAGCTTGGCGCACCAGTGGCAATCGCGCGCATGCCCGATGAGATCCGGCGAGTGATCAGGCAGCTCAGCCGCCAGCGGGCAACCCGCCCCCGCCAGCCTACCTATTCCGCTTCGTCACGCCCACAGTAGGTCGTGCGCCGCTACCATGCGAATGGAGTCGGTATGATCCATCAATCAGTCGATGCAGAAACAATTTTCGATATGGAACACGTTTTAGCATTTCTGGAACGCGCTGACGCGATTGCCAGTTCAACCGAGCTCGATGAGTTGTTAGAACAAATGCTGGCATTGATGTGCGAGATTGCTGGCGGCGAATCGGGCACGCTCTATCTGGTTGAGGGTCAGCAGATTGTCTTTCGCGTGGTTCACGGCAATCCGGCCAGCCAGTATCTGGTCGGACTGCGGCTGCCCATCTCGATCGGCGTCGCCGGCGCAACGATCCGCGACGCCCGCCCAATCTGGGTCGAGGACGTCAATCTCGACCCGCGCTGGGACCATACCATCGGCGAGATCAGCAATCTGGATGTGCGCTCGATGCTGTCGCTGCCGCTACTGCTGGCCCAGCAGGTGGTTGGCGTGATTCAGATTTTCAACCCGACCCGCTCCGAGCCGCGGCTGCTCCAGCTGCTGGGCAATCGGATGGCCTCGGAGGTTGAAAAATCGCGCCTGCTCCAGAGGGCGCAGCAGCGCGAGTCGCGGCTTAGCGCCCTGGTCGAGATTATCGGGCACATTGGCTCGACCCTCGACCGCACCCAGCTGCTGAATATGATTATGGAGTATGCGCGCCGCCTGCTTGGAGCCGAGGCCAGCTCGCTGTTTTTGACCGAGCCTGACTCGGGCGATCTCATTCTCCATGTCGCGACCGGGCATCTCAATGAAAAGATGCAGGCAATTCGGCTGCCCAAGGGCAAGGGCATTGCTGGCTATGTCGCGGAAACTGGCGAAACAGTGCTGGTTGCCGATGTGAGCACCGACTCGCGCCACTACTCGAACGTCGATCAGAAAAGCGGTTTTGCCACCCGCTCGATCCTGGCGGTGCCGCTGACCGCCCGGGCGATTACCCTGGGCCGCGACCGCGAGGACTCCAGCGAGCATACGATTGGCTGTATCGAGGCGCTGAACAAAATCGATGGCACGTTCGATGAAGATGATGTGCTGCTGCTCAGGACCCTGGCGCGGCAGGCGGCCACGGTGTTGGAGATTGCCACGCTCTACGCCGATGTCAACGAGCTGTTTTTCGATGTTATTCAGGCGCTGACGGCCGCGATTGATGCCAAAGATCCCTATACCGAAGGCCACTCACAGCGAGTCGCGGAGTTCTCGGTGGCGATCGCGGAAGAGCTGAAGCTGTCGGCCGAGTTTATTCATCACCTGCGCATTGGCGCAATTTTGCACGATGTTGGCAAGATTGGGGTTAGCGATGGGGTGTTGAAAAAACCAGGGCGGCTGACCGCCGACGAATATAGCGAGATGAAGTTGCATCCCGCCATTGGCGAGCGCATTCTCGGCCATATTCGCATGCTCCAGCAAGAGATGCCCGTCATCATCGAGCATCACGAGCGCCTTGATGGCTCAGGCTATCCGTTTAATTTACCTGCCGATAAGATCTCGATCAGTGGTCGGATTGTGGCTGTCGCCGATGCATTTGATGCAATGACGTCAGATCGCCCCTACCGCGCCGGTCTGCCAATCGAGGAAGCCTTTCGGCGTTTACGTGTCGGTGCTGGTACAGAATTTGACTCGCAGTGTGTTGAAGCATTAGCGGCGGCCTATCAGCAGGGTAAAATCCATTCGCAGAAAGAAATCGTGGTTCAACCTGCTGCGCTTTCTGACTAAAACGTTCACGCTTCCACGCTTCGGCTCAGTAGTTTCTGGCTTGCAAGACTGTTTAGATATATAGGTACAACTGAATGCCTCCACGAAAATCAATCCGCCGTGGGCCGCCACCAAACTCAAATGCGGCCCGCCCCGAACGACCAACTAGATCTCCCAGCCCACGTGGCCCGCGTCCGCAGGGCGAGAGCGGCGGGTCGAGCAATCGGTCCGACAATCGCCCCGCCCGTCCGGCACGGCCGTCGGTGTCGCGTGGCCCGCGTCCGCAGGGCGAGAGCGGCGGGTCGAGCAATCGGCCCGACAATCGGCCCGCCCGTCCGGCGCGGCCGTCGGTGTCGCGTGGCCCGCGTCCGCAGGGCGAGAGCGGCGGGTCGAGCAATCGGTCCGACAATCGGCCGGATAATCGCACCGACCGTCCGGCGCGGCCGTCGGTCTCGCGTGGCCCGCGTCCGCAGGGCGAGAGCGGCCCCGGCGCAACTGAGCGCCCCGCCCGCCCAGTCCACAC
>DAOTUS010000535.1:0-33667 GCA_034437415.1 Herpetosiphonaceae bacterium | reverse complement strand
GACCCAATGGCAAAATCTCGGAGCAGGGGCATAGAATCCTCCAACACAGCACGAAGACGGATCTATCATGCCGGAAGATATCCAGAATTGCAACGATTTAGATGCAATTGCCCTGAATCTATCACTTCGCTCCGGCCTGGCAGATCAGAATCTTCCAATCGAATAGAGCGTCCAAAAGTGTGTTCCAGGACACAGCGGTTTCGGAGATTCCTTGCTATATTCAACGAGAGCCCAGAGCTGCTCCCGCAAACTTGAGACAGATTGCGGGCACACCCTGAAGTAGTAGCAACATCAACGATAGTAATCAATATTTTGATGCGAATGGGCCGATCAATTCAGTAAGTAAATTTTTGGTTTTACGTGAAAGGAATTTTCATGCGCCGCTTGTTTCGCTCGATTCTGATTCTGCTGGTCATGTTCGCCTCAATCAATGCCACAACAATGGTTGCTTCGGCCCAAAGAGGGCCGGTTGAAAATGAAGAAGTCCAAGTAGCTCCGGGGGAGATTGTTCTTGTAGAAGACACGCTCAGTCTGGCCCTGGCGCCCAATACGACTGGCACCCACAGCTTCACAATTCACAATAAACGGCTCGTGAGTGATAGCTACCAGGTCTATTTCACGACCACCAATGGCTGGTTATCACCAACATCGAAACAGTATTACACGCTTGCGCCCAACGCAAGCACAAAAGTAACCTTCAACGTGTTCGTCCCGGCAGGAACCCCCGAAGGCCAGTACGATACGATTAATGTTCTGGTCCGAAGTACCACGAATACCAGTATCTGGAAAACAACCGACTTTTTTACCCACGCTCTTAGCAATCCACCCGCAGTTACGCCAGCGGTTGAGTTCGATACCACCACCCAGAGTGCCAGCGAAGGTGGCGACATCGTGGTTAAGGTTGTGCGACCAACCGATGCAACCGCCGGCTTTGCCTCGGTCAACTATGCAACCGTTGATGGCACAGCAATTTCATCCTGTTGGGAGCGAAACTGTTCCACCGACTACGTGGCCCAGAGCGGGCGGCTGATTTTCTATCCCGGCCAATCGAGCAAAAATATTATTATCTCGATTATCGGCGATACCTTGGTTGAGCCGTCGGAAGACTTTACGGTCCAGCTGTCCAATCCGCTCAACGCCGTGCTGGGAACAAACGCCACCAGCCGGATTGTCATTCTGCGCCCGACGGTGATCCCGGCGACCACGAAGGTGCTTGATGCGGCCACGCACAATGTGCTCAGCGGATACGCCGCCGATGGCACGCTCACCTTTAGCCAATCAACGCCCTTCCTCGATGCCGTCCAGCCCAACCAGATCCTCATCAGTGCGGCGCTGCCGGTCGCTCCGAGCGGGTTTTTGCGCCGGGTCACCGCCGTCAGCCGGGTGAATGGGCAGGTCGTAATTACCACCGTGCAGGCGACCCTTGAAGAGGCGATTCAGGATGGTGCGGCCGCGTTCTCACGTAAGCTTACGCCTGCGGATGTTGCCAGTGTCACTTTGGCGCCCGGCGTAACAATACCTACGGCGGCCAGAGGTGTCAATATCGACTACTTTGAGCTGAAGATCGAGGATAAAGTCATCTATGATGATGACGGCAATCCAGACACTAAAAACGATCAAATTACCGTCAGAGGATAAAGTCATCTATGATGATGACGGCAATCCAGACACTAAAAACGATCAAATTACCGTCAACGGTAACTTCAAGCTTGACCCCAACATCGACTTTGTCTTTGATATGGGCTGGTTCGAGCTTGATGAGCTGCTGTTCAAAGCCGAGCTGAATCAAACCTCGGAGATCAATGTCAAGTCAACCCTTACCCTCCTCGAGCTGCATCGCGATAATGCAACCAAAGAGCTTGCGGAATTGAAGCTTAAACCCTTTACGATTATGGTTGGGTTTGTGCCGCTGGTGTTCGAGACCACCATCACGATCAACATTGGTGCCGAAGGCAGTCTGAAGGCCGAGCTGACGACGGGCGTCAAGCAAGAGCTGAAAAATGGCCGTTGGCGCACAGTACATGAATGATAATTGGAACAATCTCAGCGATTTTGATTTCAAATTCGAGGGGATCGCGCCAAAACTCACCGCCGAACTGACCGCCAAAGCATTCATTGAAGCAGTCGTCGATCTCCAACTGTATGGGGTAATTGGGCCAAAGGCCACTGCGGAGGCATTTGTCGAACTGAAAGCTAACCCAGCCTCAACTCCCTGGTGGACCGTCAATGCCGGCGTGAAGGTGGCGATCAGCATCAAGCTGGAGGTATTCTCCAAAATCGTGGCCGAGTTTCAGGCCATCGTGCTCGACTTTGTGAAACCGAACATCCTGAGTGCGCCGTTCGCAACGCTCACCCGCGTCTCACAGAGCGCCAGCGGAGTGCAGGGGAATAACCACTCGTATACACCAGGTATCTCGGCCGATGGCAAGTATACGGTGTTTGCCTCCACGGCAACGAATCTAGCCCCGAACGATAGCAATAATAAGAAAGATATTTTTCTCCGTGACAACACAACTAAAGAGATCACGCTGATTTCAAAAGCGCCGGGCGGCGCTGCCAATGGAGACTCAAGCGAGCCGCAGGTTTCAGCCTTTGGCCGCTATATTGTCTTCGCATCGGCGGCAAACAATCTGGTCGCGGGCGATACCAATAATATGCAGGATGTGTTTGTCCACGATCGGACAACCGGACAGACCACCCTTGTCTCCGGCGGCGTGAACGGGGTTCCGGCAGATGCGAGTGCCATCCAGCCAAATATCTCGCCCGATGGCCGCTGGGTGCTCTTTATCTCGGGGGCACGCAACCTGGTGGCTGGCCCTGTCACCGGCTCGTACCAGTGGAATCTGTATGTTCACGACCGGACCACCGGGCAAACCGCGCTGGTTTCAGGGGGACTCAGCGGCGAGCGGGGGAATAAAAGCTCCGATCCGGGGAACATTTCAGCCGATGGCCAGTACATCGTCTTTGAATCGCAGGCCACGAACTTGGTCGCCAACGATACCAATGGGGCCGCAGATATCTTTCTGCGCAATCGGGCCACCGGCCAGACCACGCTGATTGCACCCACATCCTTGGTGTCGTCACTCTCAGGTCCCTACTATGTACGTATGACCGATATCTCCGCCGATGGCCGCTATCTGGTCTTCAAGAGCGAGGTTAGCCTGGTAGCGAGCGACACCAATGGAACAGGCGATATCTACCTCTATGATCGTAGCACCAGTGCCTTTAAGGTGATCTCGGTAGCATCAGACGGCACCCAGGCCAATGGGGCTTCCTACCGCCCTAGCATTTCCGCCGATGGGCAGTCCATCGCTTTTCTCTCAAATGCGAGCAATCTGGCCGCCAACGACACGAACAGCACAACCGATGCCTTTCTGCACAACACTGCCGATGGTTCAACCATCCGTGTGTCGGCAGGTCCTGATGGGGCCGATGCCAACGGGGCAGTGAATGATCTTGCGCTTGCGGCGAATGGTCTGCAGGTAACGTTTCAATCCACCGCCAGCAACCTTGTCAGCAACGACAGCAATAGCGTAGGCGATATCTTCCTGTATAATCGTGCTCCCTAATTGCGTGGAATCGCTACGCGCCACCCACGCTCAGCCAGCGGCCCTGGAATGCAGCATCTGCGTTCCAGGGCCGTTTCAGTATCCGTCGATGTCTCATCAATCCGCCGCAACTAGGCCAACAGCATCCGCAGAAAGTGCGGCAGCATCTGCTCCATCTCCCAGCAGCCGGCCCGAGTTTTCCAGCTGGGGCCGGCTGGTCTCAGGCGCTAGTGGGCCAGCACCAGCGGGTCCTGGGGCGGCGGGTCGGTCTCGCGGAGGCGCGACTGGATGCTGGCCTTGATTTTCGCGCCGTGCTCCCAGTCGGCCTGCTCGGACTGGGTCTCAACCAGCAGGCGGGGAATGGCGCACGGGCGGCCGTCCTCGCTGACCGAGACCATCGAGTAGTAGCCGGTGGTGCACCACTGGCGCTCGCTCGAGAGCGGCCGCTCGGCCCAGGCATCGATGCGCACAATCATCGAGGTGGTGCCGGTGTAGATCACCCGCGCGGTCATGTCGATCAGGTCGCCGCGATGGATCGGGGTGCGAAAGTCGATCCGCTCGGTGGAGGCGGTGACTACGAACTGGCGACAGAAGCGCAGCGCGGCGATCGCGGCGGCTTTGTCCATCATCGCCAGCACCTCGCCGCCAAACATCGTGCCGTGGTTGTTGGTCTGGCCCGGCAGGACGATGTCGGACATCTGGATCGTCAGCGCTCTGCAGGTTGGCCGATCGCTCATCGGCCACCGCGCAGGCGCACCAGCACGCGGTAGTAGGCCAGGCCCAGCGGGCCGCTCATCAGGGTCAGCGCCAGCGCCGGAATCACCAGCAGATGCGGGATATTCTGCTCCTGGGAGTCGCGCAGGATCCAGCGGCCGACGAAGAAATCGAACACCAGATAGTGGACCCAGCCAGCGAACGAGCCTTTGGGGCCGCCCTCCTGAAACAGCTTGCTGATGTTCTTCAGGGTCGGGTTGAGCAGGGCGGCGCCGCCACCGGGGCTTTCGGCCAGCGCCCCGCCGAGCATCGTCGCATACAGCCCGCCCATGCCGACAAAAAACGCATCGTTGGTGATTACACGCTGGGTCAAGGCTGATCGCGGCGCAAAGATCATCAGCATCCAGCCGGGCAGCACCGCCAGATTAGCCAGGCGAAACAGGCGCTCGAGCGCCACCGAGGGTTTCTGATTCATCGCAGTCTCCATACAAATTTCAATACTGGCGGGGATTGTACCATTGATGGCCTTAAATATGCTGAATCATAGACTGGTTGAAAAGCCGTGGTTAGATCTGGCAGCTATGGAGGAGACATAATGGCAAACGCACACATTGTTGTAATCAATGACGATGCGCTGTATCTGGATATGATGCACGATATCCTGACCGATGAAGGCTTTGCGATGACCGCCTGTGCGACCAGCGCCAGCGCCGTTGGCGTGGTTGAGCAGCTCCAGCCTGCCGCAGTGATTCTGGACCTGCGCATGGAGCGGCCTGACTCAGGCGTCGCTGTGCTGCAGCAGCTGCGGGACAATCTGCGCACCGCACCTATCCCGGTGCTGGTCTGCTCGGCGGATGGGGGTGCTCTGCGCGCACGAATCGAAGCGGTGCAGCATCCACAGTGGTGTCTCCTGGCCAAGCCGTTCAAACTAGAAGAGCTGCTGGACACGCTGCAAAATATGCTTAACCACAGCGGGCTGACGCGGGCGGTCAACGAGCGCTAGATTTGCGCTGAGTCAACCAGCGACGGCGGGATCGGCAGCGCAATCGTAAAGGTTGTGCCAGTCGCCGGATCCGACGCGACCGTCAGCGTGCCACTTGATTGGCGTTTATGGCTGTGGCGTGATCATGGAGCGGCTTCATTTTTAGCAAATATTCATCCTAAACCGCCGTTTTAAAGCTTAACTCGTGCTACCATAGCCTCTGGAGCACGCGAAATTGGCGTCGCTTGCGCCGCGATGCGGAGCTGACGCCCGACCTAGTCGCTCGATTCTAGCCACGAGGATACCCATGAGACGCGGATATCGCAGCTGGATCTGTTTAGGGCTGCTGGCCCTGGCGGGGTGTGGCCCGCCAGCCCTCGCGCCAGAGCCAGTTTTCACCCTGACCCCGACCCACATTTCCTACGAAGCGGCGGAGATCGCCAACCCTGGGCGCGGGCTGTATCGCTGGCGTGAGCAGACGATGATCTGCCCGCCGGAGTTTAAGTCCGACCGCGATGCCTACAATCGCTGGACCTGGGCCGAGCTGGAGCCGTCCGAGGGCAGCTACACCTGGAGCAGCGTGCGCACGTTTATCGAGGCCGCCGCCGCCCGTGGGCAGCGGGCCTGGATTGGCTTTGGCACCACGGCCGGGCCGCTCAAAGATGCGCCCTATCTGCCCGAGTACATGCGCCAGCCAGGCTGGGGCGCCGAGTTCGAGGGCGACTGGTACCCGGATTTCAACACTGCGGCGGTGCAGACGCGCCTGGTCGCCCTGCTCGATGCGTTTGGGCGCGAGTTTGGCGACGACGCGCGGATCGCCGGCATTCAGATGCTGAGCTACGGCCGCTATGGCGAGGGCTATCTGCCCTGGAACGCCCCGCCCGAGCACCCGATGTGGATCAGCGCCGCCAACGCGGAGTGGTTGGTCGAGGCCTGGCACTCGCGCCTGAGCGACACATATCAGCTCAGCGCGGCCCTGAGCGAGAACCCGGTTTTCTACCAGGCCATGACCAGACAGCCCGCCTGGGGCTGGTTTCGCAATGCGTTTGGCTGGCCGGAGCAGATGCAGAATATCGATAAAATTATGTCAAGCGATGTCGAAGTCAACGGGGTGGCAATCGGCCCGGCCGTGCGCGATCGCTGGCAGCTTGCGCCGGTGTTCACCGAGGCGATCGGCGAGGGCGGCGACCTGGACTATGCCCAACAGTTTAGCGCAGTCCAAACCCAGGTCATCTCGTATCACATCTCCCTGATCGGCAATGGCAATTTTGCCGCACCGTACAAAGAGGGGCCGTGGAACTTCTGGCCCGAGGGCGAAGAGTGTCCCAAGCAGCCCAGCGCCTGGAGCGAGGAGAATGTTGCCGCGTACATTGCGGCGGGCAAGCAGGCGGGCTATCGCTACTACCCGGCGCGGATCAGCCACACCGAGGCCCGGCCCGGCGAGGCTTTCTCGATCACGACCAACTGGTACAACGAAGGCGTGGCACCGATCTACGAGCCATGGCCGGTGATCTTCCAGCTGCGCAGCACCGACCCCAGCCGCGCAGTGGTCTGGGAGGCGCAGTCCAGCGTCGATCTGCGCAGCATTCTGCCGAGCGAGCCGTACCAGCCAGCCTCGTTCAAGGACACCTTCCGGCTGCCAGCCAGCCTGCCAGCGGCCACCTATCAGCTCCACATGCTCATTCCAGCGCTGAATGACTATGTCGCGCCGCTGCAGCTGGCGATCGAGGGCCAGCAGGACGACGGGAGCTACGACCTGGGGCGAGTCGCGGTCGGCTGCGCCACCACGGCGGCGGCGTGTCCGTGAGGGGTTAGAGGGAGACAATCCTGGCAACTGGGTAAGCCACCGTTGACTGAGTCTGTCGAAGCCAGAATGATGGGCTTCGACAGGCTCAGCCAACGGACGAACTCGGATCGCTTAAACGCGACGGCGCGCTGGAGCAAATCCAGCGCGCCGTCGCGTTTTTCGAATGGGCCTATTGGCCGTAGCGCCAGCGGCGATAGTGCTGGCCGACGTTGCCCATCTCGACCTGGAAGGCGGCCGAGTTGCTGGGCGTGTAGGTCAGGATGCGGCGCTCGAAGGCTTGGACGAGCATCCAGGTCTCGCTGCCGCCGAGCTTGGCGCGAATCCAGTAGGCGTCGGTGACCGGGTAGCCGAAGGCAAACACCCAGTCCATCACCTTACCGTTGACGAAGCGGCCGCTCTCATAGACGGTGCCGCTCTGGTTCATGAAGTTCCAGAACACGCCGGGAATATTGTGGCCGGTCTGGTCAACGTAGCTGGCGTAGGCGGCGGATGCCGGGGCGTCAATCCCGCTGGTCGAGCCATCGCGCTTGAGCTGGGTTGTGATCGCCTGGCCGGTGCGGTCGGGCTGGCGGGCCAGCACGCCATTGAGCGCCCCATAGCCTGGCGAGACATCGTTGATCGCCCGGGGATCGCCGCCCAGCGCCTCGTCGGACTGGCCGCGCTGCTCGAAGCTGCTGTCGCCAGTCTGCAGGCGGCCCGTGACCATCTCGATCACCAGCAGCCCGTTGGTGACAAACCACGGCTGCGCCCGGTCGCCGCTGGGATTGTTGATCTCCATCCGGGATTTGTCGAAGTACTGCACCAGCCGCGTGCCGCCGTTGTAGGGCTCGTACTGGCCATTGGCGATCTGCGGCCCCCACAGCCACGAGCGGGCGGCGCGGCCGTCCTGCACCGGCTTGTCAGCCCGATTCCAGGTGCGCTCGAAGGTGCTGTCGGCAAAACCAACCGGCACCGGAGGCACCGGCACATTTTTATAGCTATCGATTTTCTCACGGGTGATATCGAGATACAGATTGCCATAGCTGACGCTTGGCTCAACCTGGCTGCCCTCGAACCACTCGTTCCAGCTGGTCACAATCACCGCCTGGGCGCTGTAGCCCTTGGCGGTCTCCCAGCCGGCGCGATAGTAGTCGCCGTTCTGACGATCCTTGTAGTGGCCATTGCGGTATTTCAAGTCATCGTAGCCGGGCATCACCGTGGCGATAAAGGGCTTGCTGGCGCCCCGGCTGGTGTTGTACGCGCTCAGGTTGCGGCTGTAGGAGCGCATCGCCGCGCCCTGCGAGGTCTCCCAGGTGATATCGAAGAAATGCAGCGCGTCGAACACGTCCAGCAGCTCGAAGTTCACGCCGCCGCCGAGCCAGAACTGGCCCCGATTGGGGTCGGCGCGGTCGCGCAGGCTCTGCCAGTCGGCCTTGGAGCCACGGCCGCCCGGCAGGATGGTGTCGTTCCAAAACACAAACACCGGCTTGCCGCCCCACTTGAGGTAGGCCGCGCTGCCGGTCAGGCCGTTCATCTCGCGCATATTCGCCAGCAGCGCCTCGGTCGAGTTGAGCGTGCCGTCGGCGACCGGGTCGACGCTGAAGGCCACATTGAAGCCACCCTCGGCCTCGGCCAGCTGCAGCAGACGGGCGCAGGTGTAGCGCCAGGTACAGATAAAGCCATCAATCCCCGCACCTTTGGCCTCGCGGATCTGCCGTCGCATCACGTCGTCGCTGGTGCTTTCGTACAGGTCCGTCGGGCGGTCGGGAATCTTATTCAGATCCCAGGTCTGGCTGCCCCACCAGCCGTAGTAGTAGGCCAGCACCGGCTTGGTCGGCTCGGCGGCCGCCGTCGGACTGGTCGCCTGGGGCAGCGCAGTCAGGCCAAGCAGCAGCAGGGCCAGCATGGCCCAGAAGGAAGATCGTCGTCGCATCGAAAGGCCTCCTTATACCAAACACCATCACCCAGATGTGGGCGATAACGCACCGCCATTGTACTGCGAAATCGGCGGTTAGTCAGAGGCCAATCAGGGTCAGCCGAGATTAATCCATCTAGAGAATTGCCCAACGCGGTTCGATTCCAGCGTAGCTTTGGGGCAGATCACGCGCCACATTAAACCAAACGGCTCCCGGTTGCAGCCAGGAGCCGTGGGATTGCGCAGCCCGATCGGCGTGATTAGCCCTAATCCAGATTGTGTAAAAACAAGGATCTAGCCCACTAGAATGACCTAAATCTCTAGCTACCAGCTACCAGCTACTGGCTGCCAGCCCTAATACACCACCAGCACAAAAATCAGCATAATCACCACCAGCAGGGCCAGAAACGCAAAGGCCCCCACGGTCATAATCTGCTGCCAGTCGCGGAACAGCAGCGCCTCCTTCTGGCTGATGGTGTTGTTGAAGCCGAGCAGATGCAGCGTCTTCATCTCGCTGGGCGGGGCCTCATCCGCCTGGGTCTGGGCCGTGGCCACGCCGGGCGTGTTGGGGTCGTCATCGTGATCGACCAGCGTGACCAGGGTGGTGGCGTTGGAGCTCCGCCGATTCAGCTCGAACTCGACCGTGGTGACTGGCACAACCCGAATCAGCAGGCGGGCCAGCACAATCTGGGTGTTTTTGTTGGTCGGCACCTCAACGTTTTCAAGCAGCTTCTCCAGCGCCTGGATCGAGCGCCACTCTGGCTGGAGGCCGGGAAACGTTTTATTGTAGATCTCCTGCGCCTCGGCCTCCAGGGCCGTCTCATCGACATTAGGGATATCGTCGCGGGCCGCCACGTTGGCCGGGTGGCGCTGCCACTTGAAGCCTTTGCGCCGAATAACCATGCCAATCCCCTCGCAGGTCGGGCAGGTCTGAAAGCCTTTGCCTTTGCAGTCGGGGCAGGGCTTGACGATGTTTTGCACCGTCGTCATGGTCGCCGCCGCCTTCTCCCCGGCGGTGCTTTTCACATCGACCGGCTGCTCAACCGTCTGGGTGATCGTGATCCGGCCATTGCCTTTGCAGGTCTTGCACAAGATATTGCACTTGCCATTGCAGGTCGAGCACTGGCTGACCTGCTCGGAGCCAGTGATCTCGTTGACTGTGCCCTCGGAGACCTCAAAGGTCTTGGGTTCGGGCAGCTTCATCTTCCAGACGCCCAGCTCAATCGCCCCCGACATCGGCTTGCGCTCGCGGTCGGGCTGCTCCCAGCTGAACGGCTCGTTGCGGGTCTCGTAGAGCACATCGAGCTGATAGAAATAGATATTCTGGCTCTCGACGGCGTGAAACGTGGCCAGGCGCCCAAGATTGCGCCGCCGAAACCGCTCGCCCAGGCTCCAGTCCTCCAGCAGATCGACCAGCGTCTCGGGCTGATTGAGCAGCTCTGCCCGGCGATGGGCGCGGGTCAGGAGCTTGCGGTCGAGGTTGGGGCCGAGGATCTGTTCAACGTCGTTGTTTTTAATTCCAACCGTTTGAAAGTCAGGCACGACATACAGCGAGCGCCGCTGTGGCTGCGGGGTGGCGATCGCCTGGTCGGCGGCAAACTGGGCCGGGAAAATCCGCTCCAGGGCCTCGATGGCCTCGCGGACCGAGGTGTAGCGACTCTTGGGGTCGACCGCCAGCAGCGTCAGCATAATCGGGTCGATCCCCGAGGGCAGATTGGCCAGCTGGGAGAGCGGCTTAAACGGCTTGGCCGTCACCGCATCGGTCGGCGGCGCATCCTCCCAGGGCAGCTGGCCGGCCAGCATCGCGTAGAGCACCACGCCCAGCCCAAAAATATCCGACTGGGCCGTCACATCGCGGGCGCCGCGCAGATGCTCGGGCGAAAAATAGCCGGGCGTGCCCATCACCACCCGCGTGGTCGTAATCCCCTGCTGCTTATCCGAGCGGGCGATGCCGAAATCGGTCAGCAGGGCCCGTCTGCCGGTCAGGTCGAGCAGAATATTGCCCGGCGTGATATCGCGGTGGACGGTGCCTTTGGTGTGGGCAAAATCCAGGGCCTCGCCGATCTGGCGAAAAATCCACAGGGCGTCGTCGAGCACCAGGCGCTGTTTTGGCGCTGCTTCAAGCCGCCGCTTCAGCGAGCCGCCCATCACCGCCTCCATCACCGTGTAGGCGAACGGCCCCTGCATACCGTGGTCGTAGATCTCGATAATGTGCGGGTGGCGCAGCTGGCTGGTCAGCTCGGCCTCGCGCTTAAATCGCTCGACCTGATCTTCAGATTGACTGAGCAGGACTTTAACCGCCACCTGGCGCGGCAAAGCCCGATGGCGCCCTAGATAGACCGCCGCGACCCCGCCGCGATCTAGTTCGCGTTCAACATTATAGTTCCCAAAAGAGCGTGGAATCACAGCGCCTCCCGATACAGCCACAGTGCGGGCAAATTATAGCATAGACGCGCTGCGCACCTTCGCCGTGATATACTAGACTGCGGATTTAAGTGCTGAAATGTAGGTTCAGGTAGCAACAATGAGCAGTGAAACGCCCACGAATTCCGGCCATAGTCAAACGATATCAGCCGCCGACGCCGCCCGCTTCAATGTGCGGGTTATGCAGCCGTCCCAGCGGGCGGCGCTGCTCGCTGAGATCGCCCGGATCGAGTCGTATGCCGAGGCGGTCGAGCGGGTGGCCAGCAAAGCCTGGCTGCGGCTGCTGCACTTCGCCGGGGTTGCGCCCCACGCGGCCATGCTGCTGAAACAGGAGCTGCTGGCCCTTGGCGGCGATGCGCTGATCACGCCCGAGGTTTATCTGGGCACGGCGGCGACGCCCACCCCGGTGCTGGCCTGGGCCAGCGAGCGGGCCTGGCTGGCGCTGTGCCGCAAGCTCAGCCTGCTGCCGATCGCCGAGATCCAGCAGCTGGGCCGCGCGGTCAGCCAGGCGCTTGCGGCCTTCGATCCCGGCCAGCGCGGGGCGCTGAGCGTGGCCGGGCGGACCTGGCGCTGGGGCGAGCGCACGCTGGTGATGGGGATCATCAATGCGACGCCCGACTCGTTCTCCCACGATGGCCTGCTCAGCCCCGATCTGCCGCTGACGGTGGCCCAGCAGGCAGCTGAGTTCGCCGCCGCCGGCGCCGATATCCTGGATATTGGCGGCGAGTCAACCAGGCCGGGCGCGACCACGGTCACGCTGGCGGAGGAGCTGGAGCGGGTGATTCCGGCGATTCAGGCCGCCAGCCAGGCCTGCGTGCTGCCGATCTCGGTGGATACCTACAAGGCCGAGGTTGCCGCCGCCGCGCTGGACGCCGGCGCCCAGATCGTCAACGATATCTGGGGGCTGCGCACGCCGAGCGGCGGGTGGAACGTGGCGCTGGCGCAGCTGGTGGCCGAGCGCGGCGTGCCGATCATCCTGATGCACAATTGCCGGGCCAGCGTGGCCGCCAATCCGCACGGGCAGCACTTCAGCAACGTCGAGTACCGCGATCTGACTGGCGAGGTGTGTGCGGAGCTGCGTGAGAGCATCGGCTTTGCGCTCGACCACGGCATCACATCCGCGCAGATTGTGCTCGATCCAGGGATTGGCTTTGGCAAAACGCCCGCCCAGAATATCGAGCTGCTGCAGCATCTGGCCGAGCTCCAGACGCTAGGCTACCCGCTGCTGGTCGGCACCAGCCGCAAATCGTTTATCGGGCTGGCGCTGAACAAACCCGTTGAGGAGCGGGTTTTTGGCACCGCCGCGACGGTGAGCCACGCAATTAGGCACGGCGCCGACATTATTCGGGTTCACGATGTTGCCGCAATGGTTGATGTGTGTCGGATGACCGATGCGCTGGTGCGGCAGCAACTGCCATAACAATTGTTGACAGGTATCTCTACTAGCCTGGAGCTTCTATGCAAACCACGACGCGCCCACCGCGGCGCAGCACATTTTTACTGCTTGGCAGCCTGCTGCTAGGCTTCGTCCTGATTATGGCCCTCGCGCTGATCGGGGCGGTCAGCGGCGGCCAGAACGTGATCGGGCTGCTCATTCCGGCCTTTCTGGCCGGGGTGCTCTCGTTCCTATCGCCCTGCACGCTGCCGGTCCTGCCAGCCTACTTCGCCTGGACCTTCGGCATCAACAGCGGCAGCACCGATGATCCGGCGGTCAAACAGCGGCGGGTCTTTATCTCATCGCTGGCCTTCTTCGCCGGCCTAGCGACCACAATGATCGCGCTCGGAGTTACCTTCAGCACCTTTATCGGCCCAATCTTCGGGCGCAATCGGCTGCTCATGACCCAGATCGGTGGCGTGATCATCATTATTATGGGCATTCTCAGCCTGTTCGGGCTGGGGTTTGCCGGGCCTGCGATCAAGCGCCGCCGCTCGGCGACGCTCGGCAGCGCCTATCTGTACGGATTAACCTTTGCGATTGGCTGGACCGCCTGCATTGGCCCAATTCTTGGCTCGATCCTGGTCATGCTGGTGAGCAGCGGCAGCTCGGCGATTGCTGGCGGAACCCTGACCCTGGTGTATGTCCTCGGCCTCGGGCTGCCGCTGATCCTGGTGGCGACCTTCTTCAGCCGGCTCGGCCAGGGCTCGACCGGCTGGCGCTGGCTGCGCGGGCGGGCCTGGGAGATCAAGCTGGGCTCGCGCACGCTGCTGCTGCACAGCACCAACCTGCTCAGCGGAGCACTGCTGATTCTGGTTGGCGTGCTACTCTTCCGCGATCAGCTCAGCCAGCTGAATCGCTACGCGCTACCTGGCGGCGTGACCGAGTGGGCCAACCAGATTCAGAACGGAATTCAACATTTCTTTACCGGGCAGTAGATTACAGCCTGTGAGATAGGAACACTATGTCAAGCAAAACCCTTTCGCTCACCCATCTGGTGGCCCAGCCACGCCAGCGCGGGGCCGAAAAGCCCCCGCTGCTGCTGCTGCTCCACGGCGTGGGCGCCAACGAAGAGGATCTGATGGGCCTGGCCCCGTTTGCCGACCCACGCTTTCTGGTGATCAGCGCGCGGGCGCCGCGCCGCTATCAGGGTGGCGGCTTCTCGTGGTTTGATATTCACTGGAACGCCAGCGGATTTACCATCGCGACCGCGCAGGCCGAGCAAAGCTGGCACGCCGTGCAGCAGTTTATCGGCGAGGCCGTGGCGGCCTACGGCGCCGACCCGGCCCAGGTGTACCTGGCGGGCTTCTCCCAGGGTGCCATCATCAGCCTGGGGGCGACCCTCACCAGCCCGCAGCTCGTCGCCGGGCTGGTCGTGATGAGCGGGCGCTGGATGCCCGAGCTTGGCCCTCAGACCGCTATCAGCGCGATCGCCGAAAAGCCGATTTTGGTGGTGCATGGCCAGCACGACCAGGTGATCCCGATCCAGTATGGCCGGGCGATCCGTGATTTTCTGCAAACCCTGCCGGTCCAGCTCACCTACCAGGAGTATCCAATGGGCCACGAGGTAGCGATGGAGAGCCTCCAGACGATTACCGCCTGGCTGGCCCGCCAGCTTGATCGAGTTCCAGCAGCACGCTCCGCCGACGAATAGCGCTGAGCGCAGATTAATCACCAAAACTGGGTCTATTTTGTAGAAATTCACCCTTGATTTTTTCGCAACGATCGGTCACACTGATGCGGCACTATTTCACACCGAGTAGTGCCGCATACCCTACTCGATATCTATTGCGAGAGCAGCCCGATTAAACAATCAGGGCTGAGGAGGATAGAGACCGAATTAAGCGTTTTAGCATTAGGGAATTCGATTATCTAAGGAGAATGTATGTATAAAGTCGTCCGTACACTTTTGGCGCTCGTGATGGTAACCGCTTTGCTGGTATTCCCAGGCACTCGTGCAACCTTTGCTGCTGGCGAAACCGGCAGCGTGAGCGGCAGCGGCATGCAGTCATGTATGCTCCCAGGATCAGCCTATAACGGAACGATGGTGTCCTCAGCCCGTCAGGGCGAAGTGATTGACCTCTCGATTGATGGCTTTGCCAATCCCGATGTGGTCTCGATCTGGCTGACCTTCCCCGATGGTCGCGTGTTTGATGTCATCTCGGCCTACTTCCTGGATGGCCTCTTCGACTTCGTTGAGGACAACGAAACCAAGTTCCTGGTCGAAGGCGGAGGCTCACTTGGCTACGAGCTCACCGAGAAATTCCCGGTTGGCTGCCATCGCATCACCGTTGAAAGTGTTTTCACGGGCAATCAGGTGATTATCCCGTTCGTGCTCCTGCCCGGTGGCGCAGCTGCGTCAGGCCCTGCCACCCTCAAAGCGGTGCCAGCGGCCGCCAAGCAAAATGAGACCATCTCCCTCGAAGCCCGTGGCTTTATGGATGGTGAAGATGTGGCCCTCTGGCTGACCCAGCCGGACGGCACCGTGGTCGACCTTGGACAGGTCGGAGCCGCAGGCAGCGATTTCGATCTGGTTGATTTCTTCGTTCCCAGCCTGCTGCCAGTTGGCAAGCACTCGATTACCGCATATGGCGTGAAGAGCGGCTATACCGCCATCACCCCCTTCCAGCTGATGGCCGGCCTCGACGACAAGCCAACCGGCGATGCAACCCTTGACATCCTGTTTGAGCGCGATCTGCAACGCAGCGTCTTTTTGATGGTCGGCACCGGCTTTGGCGCCAGCGAAGATGTTTCGTTCTGGCTGACCTATCCCAACGGCAAGGTTTTGTATCTTGGCGATGGCTCGTCCGATGCTTCCGGTCTGTTCGATCTATTTATCTATGTCGACGAACAGTTCCCAGTCGGCAAGCACTACGTCAGCGCCCGCGGCAACAAGAGCGGTCGGGTTGCCACTGGCTTCTTCTATCTCGACTCGGGCAATGGCCTTGATGCGGCTAAACAAGCCCAGAGCAAGGGCCAGACTCAGTACGAGTAAACCCTGGTCTCCAAACTAAACGACGACGGCCCCAGCAGATTGCTGGGGCCGTCGTCGTTTAGTCGCTGCGGACAGGCTATTCGCCCATCGCCGGGACATAGTATTTCTCGACATATTCCTTCAGCATCCGGCGGAAGCTGAACTCGGGCGCCACCGTGCGAATCGCCTCTTTCATCACGGTGATCCACTCGTGCGGCAGGCCATCGGCGCCGCGGTTGTAGAAGCGCGGGATCACATCGGTCTCCAGCAGCGTGTACAACGATTCAGCATCGTCAACATCCTGCTGTTCCAGATTCTCATAGGCCTCTTCGCGGCCAATCGCCCAGCCGTTCTTGCCGTTGTAGGCTTCGCGCCACCAGCCGTCCAGAACGCTCAGGTTCGGAATGCCGTTGAGGCTGGCCTTTTCGCCACTGGTCCCCGAGGCCTCCAGCGGGCGGCGCGGGTTGTTGAGCCAGACATCGACGCTCTGCACCAGATGGCGGCCAACGTTGATGTCGTACTCCTCGACGAAGAAAATCTTGCCCTGCAGCTCGGGGTCGCGGGCCATGTTGTAGACATCGCGGATAAACGATTTGCCGGGTTCGTCGGCTGGGTGCGATTTGCCCGCAAAAATAATCTGCATTGGCCGCTCCGGGTTGTTGAGCAGCCGCTTCAGCCGGGGCAGATCGCGGAAGATCAAGGTGGCGCGCTTGTAGGTCGCAAACCGCCGAGCGAAGCCAATAATCAGTGCGTTCGGGTTGATGTCGCCGCTGATCGCGTCGTCGCGGTGGTAGCCAAGCCGCCGCTGGCGCTGCCAGGCGCGCTCGCGCACAAACCGGGCCAGATCCTGCTTTAGGCCAGTGTGGACCGACCACAGCACCTCATCCGGCATTGCCGAAATTCGGGTCCAGGTCTCCGGCTCATCCAGCCGCTCGCGCCAGCCTGGCCCGAGGACCGCATCAAACATTGCGCCCATGGTCGGGGCCAGCCAGGTGCCCGTGTGGACGCCGTTGGTGACGTGGCCAATCGGCACCTCATCAACCGCCTTATCGGGCCAGAGGAACTGCCACATCTGGCGGGCCACCGCGCCGTGAAGCTCGCTCACGCCGTTGTGGTAGGCCGATAGGCGCAGCGCCAGCACGGTCATGCTGAAGGTTGGCCCCCAGTTTTGCTCCTGTAGGGCGATGTTCATAAAGGCGTCCCGGTCGATGCCGAGCTGTGGCCAGTAGCCGCCGAAGAAACGATCCATCAGGTCGAGCGGGAAGGCATCGTTGCCGGCCGGAACCGGCGTGTGGGTGGTGAACACCGCGTGCTTGCTGATCTCAGCCGCCGCGTGCTCAAGGCTCTCGCCCCGGCCAACCCGCTCGCGGAGCAGCTCCAGCCCCAGAAACGCCGAGTGGCCTTCGTTCATGTGCCAGACCGCCGGGTTGATACCCAGCGCCCGCAGCACGCGCACGCCGCCGATGCCGAGAATAATCTCCTGGGCCACCCGCAGCGACTGATCGCCGCCGTACAGCCTGGCCGACAGCTCACGGTCCTCGGGGGCGTTTTGCTCAACATCGGTATCCATCAGCAGCAGCGGAATCCGGCCAACCTGAAAGCGCCACACCTTGACGTGGACGGTGCGGCCCGGCAGATCGACGCTGATGCGGACTTCGTCGCCGTTGGTGGTGCGGGCCGGCACCGCTGGCAGCTCGGCAAAGTTCAGCCGCTCGTACAGCGCTTCCTGGGTGCCCTCGGAGTTGATAAACTGCCGAAAGTAGCCCTGGGGATAGAGAAACCCGACCCCGACAAACGGCAGGCCAAGATCGCTGGCCTCTTTGCAGTGGTCACCCGACAGAATCCCCAGACCGCCCGAGTAGATCGGCAGCGACTCGTGAATGCCAAACTCGGCCGAGAAATAGGCGATGGTCTGGTTTTTGCGCTCGGGGTGGGTGCGGTCGAACCAGGTCTGGTCATCGCGCAGATACAGATCGAACTCGATCAGGACGCGGTCGTACTGGGCCAGAAACATGGCGTCGGTGGACTTGGCCTCAAGGCCAGCCAGCGTAACCTCGCGCAAAAAGCGGACCGGATTGTGGCCCGTGCGTTCCCATAAGGTCGGGTCAATCGCCTGATACAGCGCCTGCGCCTCGGGGTGCCAGCTCCACCACAGGTTATAGGCCAGTTCATACAGCCGGTTGATACGATTGGGAAGGGGAGCAAACAAGGTCGGAAGTTCAGTAACGTTCATTGGTATGACGTTCCTCCTAGCTAAAAAACAGCGACACAGCACGGCTTGCGTCGGCGCGGTGTCGCATTTCGCAGCATTGTACGATGAGAAAACAAATTTGTCTACTCATTCAGCCAGGCCCAGAATCGGCCCTGCGAGTTTAAACTGAAGCGCCCGCCGCCAGGTGAAGCGGTCTGGTGACCACATTAACCTGGCGGCGGGCGCACTGGGAAGCCTGCCTAGTTAGCGCCCGGCGCTACTTCGGCGCTGGCGTCGGGGTGGCGACTGGTGGCGGCGGCGGGGTGGCCCCCTCCTTCAGCACCTTCAGCGCCCAGAACAGCTGCGAGTCGGCGCAGGTGGTGGCGCCCTCGGCGGGCTGCTGGGTCAGAATACACTCGACCGGATACTCAGCCGCGTCGTTGGAGAAGGGCACAACATAGTCGGGCGTGATCCCAACCTCGTGAATCGCCCGCTTAGCCGGGGTCAGCCAGTGGGCGATCGTAATCCGCGCCTCGGAGTTATCGCTCAGCTGATGCACGCTCTGCACCGAGCCCTTGCCGAAGGTTTTCTCGCCCAGCAGCTTGGCCCGGGCGCTGTCCTGGATCGCCCCCGAGACAATCTCCGAGGCGCTGGCCGAGCCACCGTTGACCAGCACAACCATTGGCAGATCGAAGAACGACTCAGCGCTGCCATCCTGCAGAACCCGATACTCGCGCTGATTGCCGTTGCTATCTTCCTGATAGTGGGTCGCGCCATCCTTGATAAAGCGCCCAAGCACATTTTGGGCCTGATTGACCAGCCCGCCCGGATTGTTGCGCAGGTCGAAGATCACAGCGGTTGGATTTTGGGGCTTAAGTTTGGCGATCGCGGCATCAAGTTCATCATACGAGGTCGATTTGAACTCGCTGAGCTGAATATAGGCCACATCGCCGATCATCGCCGAGCGCACACTGATCAGCGGAATTGCGTCGCGAATAATCACGATCTCAAGCGTCTCTGAGCTGCTTGGCCGGAAGATCGTCAGGGTGACTTTGCTGCCTTTCGGCCCGCGAATCAGCTTGATTGCCGCTTGCAGCGCCTGATCGCGGTCGAGCTTGGCGGTCACATCGCTCATCAGCTTCGCGTCGGTCGCCACAATGACATCGCCAGCCTGAACGCCAGCCTTTTCGGCCGGCGAGCCTTCGATTGGCGAAACAATCAGCACCTGGCCCTCTTTAAACTCGACGTAGGCCCCAATGCCCTCAAACTCGCCCCGCATATCCTCGCGGCTGCGATTGGCGGCCTCTGGCTCCTGAAAGCCGGTAAAATCATCGCCAAGCGACTGCAGCATACCCCGAACGGCCCCATAGACTATCTTCTGCTGATCGATCGGCTGGGTGTGGTAAAACTCTTCGCCGACCAGGTCCCAAACCTCCCAGAACACCTTAAATTGCTGTTCAAGATTGGCCTTATCCGTGTCGGTCAGCGGGCTGCCAGCGACCGGGTTGCGGTTGGCCGCGCTCAGCTCAACTGCGGTCGGATTGGCCTGCGCATACGATTGCCCCCACAGGAAGCCGCCGCCCAGCGCCAGGCCCACCACAATCAGGGTCGCCAGAAGGCCACCCAGGATTGTCCATATACTAAACAAGCGCCGTCCTGGTTGCGCGTCCATTGGCTCTGGTTGATATGTGTTCATTCAGACCTCGTGTGTGATTTTTAGCTTGGAGATTGGGCTATTTTCAAGGACCTGCCGCCGATTTGCCGTCAAAAGTTCGTCCATATATCGTATCACAAATCGGGCAAAACCCACTCGTTGCGGGCAAACATCACGGCTGCCAGCGCGGCAACCGGGGCCGTCTCGGCGCGCAGAATCCTGGCTCCCAGGCTGGCAACCGTCAGCCCCGCCTGCGCCGCCGCCTGGGTCTCAGGCTCGCTCCAGCCGCCCTCGGGGCCGCTCCACAGGGCGATCAGGTCGGCTGGCTGGGCCGCCAGGGCGGCCTGAAACCCGACCGCCGTCGGGCCTTCGGAGAGAAACAGACCGTGGGTGTGGGCGCTCAGGGCCGTCGCGAATGGCCGCGGCCGCGCCAGCTCCGGCAGTACACCCCGGCCCGACTGCTCAGCGGCCTCGCGGATGATCCGCAGCCAGCGCTCGTGCTTGGTGGCGCTGGCCTCGCTCTGGGAGCGCTCGCTGATCACCGGGACAAATCTGGTCGCGCCCAGCTCGGTGCCTTTTTGCAGCACCCACTCAAAGCGCTCGCCGCGGGTCAGCGCCACAAACAGCACCACGGCAAACCCCGGCTCCCCTGTGGCCAGATACTCGCTCAGCACGCGCCCGCTTGCCGCCCGCTTATCCAGCGTGACCAGCTCCACGCGATAGCCGCGCCCGCTACCATCAAGCAGGGCGACCTGCTGGCCCGGCCGCAGGCGCAGCACGCTCATCCACTGATGCAGGGTCTCGCGGTCATCAATCTGGACGCTCGTGCCGCTGATGCTGGCCGGCGGGACAAAAAATCGATAGGTGTTTTTCATCTTACTTTTGATGCAGCAGCGCAACCCAGTCGCCCTGGGCTTTGCGGGCAACCTGGGTCAGCCCAGCCGCCTCAAACGCGGCGACGACATCGGCCTCGCGGTCGTTGATAATCCCCGAGGTCAGCAGCAGGCCGCCGGGCTTCAGGGCCGCCAGATAGTCGGCGCCCAGCACCACGTGGACATTGGCCAGGATATTGGCCAGAATCACATCGAACTCGCCGCTCGCCTGGTAGCTCTGCGGATTGCCCAGCTGGGCGCCCTCCCAGCCGAGCCAGTGGGCCAGCGGCGCCGACCCCAGGCTGCCCTCGGCGCTGGTGATCCGGTCGAGCACGGCGTTGCGCTGGGCGTTCTCGGTGGTCGCCTCAACAGCGATCGGGTCGGTGTCCAGCGCCAGCACGCGGGCGGCGCCCAGCTTGGCCGCGCCAACCGCCAAAATCCCCGAGCCACAGCCCAGATCCAGCACAATCGTCTCGGCCACCGCCACAGCTTCCAGCATCTCCAGACAGAGCTGGGTGGTTGGGTGCAGGCCGGTGCCAAAGGCCATCCCTGGATCGAGGCGCAGGACAATATCGTTCGGCTCCTCGGCGTACTCAAGCCACGATGGCACAATCACAAACCGCGCCCCAATCCGGCGGGTCTGATAGTGTTCTTTCCAGGCATTGGCCCAGTCCTCTTCCACGATCGGGCGAACTTTAAGCTCGCCGACCGGCCGCATCATCCCCAGCACCCACAGGCTGTGCTCGACCTTTTGCTGCACCTCGGCGGCGTGCTCGTCGGCCACAATATAGGTGCGCACCGTCGCCGGGCGCGAGGTATCAATCGTATATTCAGGGCCGTCGGGCGACGAGATAATCGCCTCCTCAACCGCCACTCCGCCGTTGTAGCCATATTGGGCAAACAGCGCCGACACCGACTCCACCGCCTCTGCATCGACCACTGCGCTTAGTTCCAGCCAGTTCATACTGCTCCTAAACCTGTTATTCAGGCTGATGGGTTAGTTTTTTGACGTCGTAGGTTGTGCCGTTTGGACCATCTTCCAGGGTCACCCCCAGCGCGGCCAGCTTATTCCGCACGCTGTCGGCCAGCGCCCACTGCTTGGCATGGCGCAGATCGGCCCGCAGCTCGATCAGCAGCTCGATGAACGGCGCCGCATCGGTCTGCTCGACCTGGGCCTCCTCCAGCCGCAGCCCCAGCACAGCGGCCAGCTCGCGCAAGGTCGTCTGCCCGGCCGCGAAGCCCGCGCCACCAAGCCCGGCATCACGGGCCGTGTTGAGCGCCCGCACCAGCTCAAACAGCGCCGCCAGGGCCGAGGCGGTGTTGAAATCATCGTTCATCGCCACGCTGAAGGCCGCGCGGGTTTTGGTCAGCCCGGCCTGCAGGGTTTCGGCGGCGGCGTCCTCGGCCAGGCTGCCGGTCGCCGGGCGCAGGCCCGACCTCAGCCGCTCGATTTTGCGCTCGGTATCGGCGACCACATCGGCGGTATAGGTCAGCGGCGCCCGATACGACGACGACAGCACCAGCATCCGCAGCACATCGGCGGAGTGGTGCTGCAAAAACTCCTCGATGGTGACCAGATTGCCGAGCGACTTGCTCATCTTCTCGCCAGCCAGCTGAAGCATGCCGTTGTGCATCCAGACCTGGGCGAAGGATTGGCCGGTCAGCGACTCGGTCTGGGCGATCTCATTCTCGTGATGCGGGAAGATCAGGTCGTTGCCGCCGCCGTGGATATCGATTTGCGCATCCAGCTCGTGCAGGCTCATCGCCGAGCACTCGATGTGCCAGCCCGGCCTGCCCTTGCCCCAGGGGCTGTCCCAGGCCGGCTCGCCTGGCTTGGCGGCTTTCCAGAGCGCAAAATCCAGCGGATCAGCTTTATCTTCGCCGGGTGCAATCCGCGAGCCCGAGCGCATATCATCGACATCACGCCGCGAGAGCTTGCCATAGTCGGCATCGCCGCGCACGCTGAAGTACACATCGCCGTTGGGGGCCGGATAGGCCGCCGCTTTGGCGATCAGCCCTTCGATAAAGGCGATAATCTGGGGCATCGTCGTGGAGACCCGCGGATAGGCGGTGGCAGGCAGAATATTGAGCGCGGCCAGCTGCTCTAGAAAGGTTGTCGCATACGAGTCGGCCAGCTCCATCGGGTCGCGGCCCTGCTCGTTGGCGCGCCGAATAATCTTGTCGTCCACATCGGTGAAGTTCATCACGTGGCGCACGCGATAGCCCGACCACTCCAGATAGCGGCGCACCACATCAAAGACCAGCGCCGACATTGCGTGACCAATATGCGCGTCCGAATACACCGTCGGCCCACACACATAGATCGAAACCTCGCCGGGCTTCAGCGGCTCAAATGGCGCGGTCTGGCGGGTCAGTGTGTTGTAAATCATCAAGGCCATAAAATCTCCTAAAACGATCACTGCTCATAAGGGTCTGGTCTATTCTAAAGCAAACGCCGAGCGAAGCCTCGTCAGCGCCGGCGGCAGGATCAAGCCCATCTTTAATAGGGAACCCCGCAGCAGCGCCTAGATGCCCCAGCCGGGCGACCACTCCTGCTCCTGCGGCTCATCGAGACACTCGAAGGGATCGGGATCGTCAGCGTTTTGGGCGGCGCTCAGCGCGGCGATATGATAGGCCTGGGATCCAAGCCCACTTTCCAGCTCCAGAATTCGCTGCTCAAGCTGCTGCACCGTCCCGTGCAAGGCCCGCAGCATGGCGCCCTCCGGGTCGGGCAGGTTTTCAACGCGCTGCATTGTACCAGTCGTCGGGTCGCGGGTCGCCACCACGCGGGCGGGCACGCCGATCGCGGTCGAGTGGGGCGGCACATTTTTCAGCACCACCGCCCCGCCGCCGATACGGGCGCCATCGCCGACCGTAATCGCGCCCAGCACCTTTGCGCCAACGCCAACCACAACGTTATTGCCAATGGTCGGGTGGCGCTTGCCGCGCTCCTTGCCGGTGCCGCCCAAGGTCACGCCCTGATACATCACCACATCATCGCCAATAATCGCCGTCTCGCCGATCACCACGCCCATCCCGTGGTCGATAAACAAACGGCGGCCGAGGGTTGCGCCGGGATGAATTTCGATGCCGGTGATCCAGCGGGTGAACTGTGAGATCAGGCGGGGGAGAAACGGCACATCACGCACCCATAAAACGTGGGCCAGGCGGTGAATCACGACAGCGTGGAAGCCAGGATACAACACCACCTCAGCCCGCGAACGCGCCGCTGGATCATTCCGCAAGATCGTCTGCATATCTTCGCGGAGAGTTGTCCAAAAGCTCACACTAGGCCTCCTGTTTAAACCGAAGGAGCAGCCAACAAAAAGGGAGTCCACAGTGGCTTGAGCGGTGCTCAAGCCACTGTGGACTCCGCTGTCCGTCATCAAACCGCCTTAGAGTCACTGGTGGTTGATGGTGATGGTTCACTTTTCGCCGGGGTGTCGCTGGCTGCGGGAGCGGCTTCTTTTTTCGATGTTTCACCCTCGGTGCTGACGGCTTTGGCATCACCATTACCGCTGGGGCTGGACGAAACGGCGCTGGCGCTATTGTTTGAGCGGCTATCGGTGACATACCAGCCACCACCTTTAAACACAATTCCAACGGGCTGAAAGACGCGGCGCACTGTTCCCTGACAGCGCAGACAGACCGTCAATGGCTCATCGGAAAAACGTTGAAATTGTTCAAACTGTGCGCCACACGTCTGACACGCATAGACATAGGTTGGCACGCTAGAAATCCTCCACAGATTCAATATCGGGCTATAAAACGAACCTTTTTCACTCATTGTACCGCAAGGCGCAGGGCCGATCAAACATTTGCCAATCGCTACAGAGACTGCTATACTCAGCGCAGTCCTCAACTGTATTAATCATACCCTCACACGCTACAATGGCGTAATGTGACGAGGAACGATGCACGATCCACGCAACTCAATCATAGTTAATGTAGCTAAATGAAAAGGAGAATGTGTTTGAGCACTGTTTGCCCAAAACAGCGATCTCTCACAGTACTGCTATGAATGTTATTATTCCAACCGCAGGCCTAGGCACTCGGCTTCGCCCGCACACCCACACCCGCCCTAAACCGCTGGTTCCCGTTGCCGGCAAAGCCGTTCTGGGCCACCTGCTCGATAAACTGCAGGTTTTGCCGATCGAAGATGTCGTGTTCATCACCGGCTATCTTGGCACCCAGATCGAAGAGTATGTGCGTAAAAATTATGATTTCAAGACCCACTTTGTTGAGCAAACCGAGCTTAAAGGCCAGGCCCACGCGATCGCCCTGGCCCGTGGGATGGTCAGCGGGCCGACCCTGATTCTGTTTGTCGATACGATTTTCGAGGCCAATCTCGAAGTGTTGAACCAAACCGATGCGGACGGCGTGATCTATGTAAGCCAGGTTGATGACCCTTCGCGCTTTGGCGTGGTCTTGCTGGAAGATGGCATCATCACCCGGCTGGTGGAGAAGCCCAACACACCAATATCTAACCTGGCGGTCATTGGAGCCTACTATGTGCGCGATGTCGAGAAACTGTTCGCCGCCGTCGATACCTTGATCGAGCGCAACATTCAGACCAAAGGCGAGTTTTATCTGGCCGATGCTCTGCAGCTGATGATTGATGATGGCGCCCGGTTCGTCGCCGAAACCGCAACTGTCTGGGAAGATTGTGGGACAGCCCCGGCGCTGCTGCGGACCAATCGCTACCTGCTGGAGCAGAATAACGGCGATGTTGTGCAGCGCACTGGCGCGATTATCGTTCCGCCAGTGTTTATTGGGGAAAATGTTGAGATCAGCAATTCAATTGTTGGGCCGTACGTCTCGGTCGCTGATAACAGCGTGATTGTCGACTCGATCGTCCGCAACTCGATTATCAATCAGAGCGCCCGGATTCAATCCTCCACCCTGGAGGGTTCGCTGATTGGCGACGGCGCCCGCGTCGAGGGCGAGTTCCAGCGCCTGAATGTGGGCGACTCATCAGTGATTAGCTTTGGTGGTACAAACGTTCAATGATGGCACACGCGGATAGCTCGGTTGCGCCGCCACAGCTCAACCGGGGCTTGACCCAGCCAGGACCAGCTGTCAGCGAGCACGATTTGATCAACCACGTGTTGGGATTTTGTGCGGCGGCGGGCTATACAATCCCGCCGCTACTCGTCATCGACTATGTCGTCGCGCTACGGTCAAGTCCATTTGTTTTGTTGTTTGGCCCCAGTGGCCAGGGCAAAACCGAGCTGGCGCGTTTATTTGCCCAGGCGCTCGTCTCGCCCTTTGACGAGCAGTACATTTATGTCAACTTAGGAATTGCCAGCGAAAGCACATCGTTCGTCCATCTCCAGGATCGGTTTGGCTGGCTGAAATTCATCGGGATTCTCGAAACGGCCGCCACCCCGGCCAATGCGCATCGGGTCTTCTTTTTATGTCTCGACAACCTACGGCCTGCCGACGTAGCCACCTATTTTTCAATGTTGGTGCATAGCGCAGATAACATTCAGCGCCTGGCTATTCCTGGGTATCCGGCAGCGCATTGGCCGAGTGTGCCAGATAATGTTATTATCACTGGCACACTTGATGCTGGACAGCCGATTAGTGCTGAGCAAAGCCGCCTGCTGGCGCGGATCAATTGTGTCTACGTTCAACCCCACTGGTTGCAAGCTAGTATTCAAGCCGTCAGCACCCATCAGCGCAGGGCACCGATTGGCTTTCAACGCCTGCTTTTACAGCACACCTTACGTTCTGATGAGGCAGTCAGCACCCGTTTGCGAACCTTGCTCGGTGATGACCTTGAAGAATTGTGGCAACCTCCCGCCGAGCTGACAGCGATTCTGTGGCAAGCTGGATTAACCTACGATGAGGCCTGGCGAAGCGCAATGCTCCGCACGGTTGCCAACAGCTTCACGCACACTGGCCAGGGGGTATTTGTGCCTGATGATGTGGTTAGCAATGCCCATTTTGCGCTCGTTTTTGCCCTGACCCGCCAGATGATGCTGCGCTTGTGGGACCACAAAAAGTATCAGCACGAGCTAGAGCTCATTCTGAAACAGCATCTCGATCAACGACCACCTGTAGCATCCTTTAGCACACCTGCGACCCTCTATTACTGAGGCACCCGAATGATGAAACACGTAGCCAACCAAGCAAATTCAGTGACCAACGAAGCGGATGATCTTGATGGGCTATTCCGCGATGGGTTACGGCGTGAACTTAATGTGGCTGCGCCAAAAGTAGCGCTGCCCCAACGCCAGAACTACGTTGACGATGCGGCTGCGCAGCGCTGGAAAATCCGCGGCGGCGGGCCTGGCGGGGTCTCATACTCTGGCTTTTATCTATTGTTCTATGTCATGAACACCTCACGGTCGGCCTGGGGGACGATTCCCGGCTAGCCGCAAACTCTTTGAAAGGGGGTGGTTGTAAACGTAAATACTAACGAGTTGGACTGATCAACTATTTGGAAATTAGTGTCTTAGGAGACCTATTCAATGCTTAAACGCCGAATGATCGCGCTGATTGCGCTGCTCGTCCTGATTTTGCCGATTCTGGCTGCATGTGGTGACGCTGCTTCAACAACTGCACCTGTCGCCACCACGGCTGCCGCCACCACGGCACCTACCGCCCCTTCTGGTGCAGTTGAACCCACCGCTGCACCCGCTGCCCCGACAACCGCTCCAACCGAAGCGGCTGCTGCTCCTACAGATGTTCCTGCGGTTCCCGCGACTGAAGCTCCTGCTGAGGCCGGTAACGTTCTCCGCATTCACCAGGCTGGCTATCCCGATGTGTTCGACCCACAGAAGAGCTCGTACAGCGGCGAGATCGTACTGCTCTCGCAGAACTACGAAGGCCTGACCCGCCTGGACGAGAACCTGGAAACCGTTGGCGCGGCTGCTGAGTCGTGGGAATACAACGCCGACGCAACCATGATCACCTTCACCTTGCGCCCCGACCTGAAGTACAGCGATGGCTCGCCATTGACCGCTGAAAACTTCGTCTACGCCGCCCAGCGCAACTGTGACTCAGCCACCGCCGGCGAGTACCAGTCGATCTTGTTCGACCTGGCCGGCTGTGCCGATTTCGCCAGCGCAGTTGTCACCGACACCGCCGCCTATGAGGCGGCTAAAGCCGCCCTCGGCGTGAGCGCCCCCGATGCCAACACGGTTGTAATGAGCATGGCTCAGGCCGCTCCCTACTTTCACACGGTTGCCAGCTTGTGGGTTCTGTACCCCGCCAAGCAGGAACTGATCGAAGCCGGTGGCGAAACCTGGTGGCAGGATCCCGCCGCCCAAATCGGCAACGGTCCTTTCCAGTTCAGCAGCATCGTTGAGGATCAGCAGATTGATTTCGTCCGCAACGAAAACTACTGGAACCCCGCTAAACTCGATGGCCTGAGCTTCATCTACATCGACGATAGCTCGGTGGCTCTGGAAGCCTACAAGAGCGGCCAGCTCGATATCTTCGCTCCAGACCCCAGCCAGATCCCAGCGGTCCTGGAAGATGCCGAGATTGCGCCACTGTACGTCGCGTATGCTGGTGCCAACACCACCGGCTTGCAGTTCAACACCACCAAAGCACCGTTCGACGACCTGAAAGTGCGCGAAGCCTTCGCCTACGCCCTAGACCGCGATACCTACTGCGAAGTTATCCGCAACAGCGACTGTGTAACCACCCTCACCTGGGTTCCAGACGGCATTCCAGGCTATGATGCCGCTGAAGATCGCTTTGCGTTCGACCCAGAAGCAGCCAAAGCTGCCCTCGCCGAATCAAGCTATGGCTCGGCCGACAAACTGCCCCCAATTTCAATGCTGTACTCCACCAACGATGCCGCCAACCAGGCGCGCCACGAGTTTGTGGTCAACACCTTCCGTGAAATCCTGGGCGTAGAGGTTACCCTTGAAGGCTTGCCATCGAAAGATGTCAGCGCCGCCAAGAAAGACAACGCCACCTATCCCCAGCTGTCACTCGGTGGCTGGATCGGCGACTATCCCGATCCCCAGAACTGGGTTAGCGTATTCTGGAAGAGCAGCGCAACCTTTGCCCAGCGCCAAGGCTACGGCAGCCCAGCTGCTGACGAACTGATGGTCGTTGGCGATACCAGCACCGATCAGGCTGTGCGTATTCCAGCCTACCAGGAAGCCCAGAAGATCATCATTGGCGATCTGCCAATTGCACCGATGTACAACCGCGTGAACAAGTACGTCATCAATCCACGGGTCACTGGCTATGCCCAAACCCCTGCTGACGATCAGTTCCCCGGTCAGTGGTCATCAGCCACCATCGAAATTACTCAATAAGAGTGATCCGCAGGGACAGCACACTGGCAACGGTGTGCTGTCCCTTCCATACCCTATCAGCACTATCAGCGATGGTACCGCCACCAATCCGCAATCGTTATCCATAGCTAAGGGGAGTTCAGAATGATTGGCTTTTTGATTCGCCGGATTCTGGCTGTCATTCCTGTTTTGTTTGTGGTTGCTTTTATTACGTTTTTCATGATGAAGCAAGCCAAAGGTGGCCCATTCGACCAGGAAAAAGAGGTCAATCCGGCCACAATTAAAACATTAAACGCCCGCTTCGGCTTAGATAAACCAACCTGGATCAATACCACTGCCGTAAGCCAGGCCAGCGATCAAGGTGTTGCCAATCCCCTGAAATTAGGTCGGGCGTTTTTAGATAGCCAGTTTGGCAACTATATTATCAATGCGGTCCAGGGCGATCTTGGGCCAACCTACAGCTCCAAAGGCACCGAAGATGTTCAAGATGTCATCAAGCGCAAATTCCCAATTTCATTACGGCTTGGGCTGATGGCGGCGGCATTTGCCCTGGTGGTTGGGCTGCCATTGGGTATTTTGGGCGCATTGAAGCAAAATACTATTTTTGATTACATTAGTCTTATTCTGGCCACGATTGGCACATCCGTGCCAACCTTTGTCACCGGCTTGCTGTTGACCCTCTTCCTTAGCCGGGTGTTTGGGGTTAAACCAATCAAACCAGCGGGCATCTGGGATGGTTTTAGCACCGCCTATATCGCTCCAGCATTCATTTTGGGGCTGGGGACGATGGCCTATATCACTCGTCTGACGCGCTCCAGCATGCTGGAAGTCAAACGCCAGGATTACATTCGCACCGCCCGCGCTAAAGGCATGGGAGAGCGAATCGTCATTACGCGCCACATGCTGCGCAACAGCATGATTCCAGTCGTAACGATTTTAGGGCCAGCGGTGGCAGGTCTGGTAACCGGCTCATTTATTATCGAGAATATTTTCCGGGTGCCGGGCATCGGCGATGAATTCGTTGGCGCAATTGGCTCCCGCGACTACTCGATGATCATGGGTTCAACCCTGTTCTTTGCCCTGCTTGTTGCCATCGGTAACCTCACTGTAGACGTGGCCTACGGATTTTTGGATCCGCGAATCCGTAACAAAAGTTAGGAGACATCATGACGACCACATCATCAGAAATGAGTCGTCCGGGACAGCCAGGTGTCGAGGAGTTTCAACGCCCGGTCCGGTCTCTGTGGAGCGATGCATGGCGACGCCTACGCGGCAATAAGCTGGCAATGATCGGCCTGACCTATATCGTTATTCTGGCGTTTATCGCCATCTTTGCGCCAGTGCTGGCGCCCCACGCGCCTACCCGGCCAACCAGCACTGAGCTGCGTGAACGCGGAACCTATCGCCAGGCCGCCTGGATTCAGACCAACAACGAGAAGAAAACCGGCCTGTGGAAGTTTCCGCTTGGCACCGACTCTGGCGGCGGTGATGTGCTGAGCCGGTTGATCTACGGCACCCGTGTATCACTGGTGGTTGGGTTCATTCCGATGATTTTTACGCTGCTCATCGGCGTGAGCATTGGTCTGGTCAGCGGCTATGCAGGTGGATCGCTGGATAGCTGGATGATGCGCTTTACCGATGTGGTGTTCGCGCTCCCCGATATTTTGTTTTTCATCATTGTGCAGACTGCCTTCGGCAAAACGCCATTCGGCCAAGCCTTCAATGGGTTGTTGCTGATTTTCGTGTCGTTTTCGGCGGTGAGCTGGGCGGGCGTCGCACGTCTGGTGCGCGGCCAGGTGCTATCGCTCAAAGAAAAAGAGTTTGTGGAGGCCGCCCACGCCGTCGGGGTCAAGAATAACAAGATTATCACCCGGCATATTTTGCCGAATACCCTCGCGCCGATTATTGTGGCGGCGGCCTTTATTGTGCCTGGTGCAATTGTCACCGAAGCCGTGCTGAGCTTCCTGGGCATCGGCATTCAACCCAACCCTAATCCAAGCAACCCATTTCCAACCAGCTGGGGCCAAATGATCCTTGAAGGCAAATCTGGTATCGACTCGCAGCCGTGGATTTTGATCTCTTCGGCGATTGCGATTGCCTCCATCACCATTGCATTCGTCGCGCTAGGCGACGGTTTACGCGATGCGCTCGACCCGCGCAATTAGGAACGAGGACAGCCACATGGCAAAAGAAAACACGCCCTTACTTGATGTTCGTAACCTGCAAGTTCAGTTTAAAACCCAGGATGGCATCATCAATGCGGTGAACAATGTTTCATTTACCGTCAATCGTGGTGAGACACTGGGCATTGTGGGCGAATCCGGATCAGGCAAAAGCGTCACGTCGCTGGCGATTATGCGGCTTATCCCCTCACCGCCCGGCAAAATTGCCGGTGGCCAGATTTTATTTGATGGCGAGGACCTGGTTGACTACAGCGAAGCTGAGATGCGCAAGATTCGCGGCAATCGCATCTCAATGATCTTTCAGGATCCGATGACGTCGCTGAATCCGGTGCTGCGGATCGGGCGCCAGATGACCGAGTCGCTGCAGCTGCATATGAATATGAACTCCAAACAGGCCCGCGATCGGGCGGTCGAGCTACTCTCGATGGTGGGAATTCCGTCGCCACGCGACCGCCTCGACGACTACCCGCACCAGTTCTCCGGCGGTATGCGCCAGCGCGTCATGATCGCGATGGGATTATCCTGTAATCCAGAGCTTCTGATCGCCGACGAGCCAACCACGGCGCTGGACGTGACGATTCAGGCCCAGATTCTGGAGCTGCTCAATCGCCTGAAGGACGAGACTGGCACGGCGATTATTTTCATCACCCACGACCTTGGCGTGGTGGCCGGCATGACCGACCGCGTGATGGTGATGTACGCCGGGCGGGCGGTTGAGCAAACCAGCACCCAGCAGCTCTACGATAACCCGCGCATGCCCTACACAATGGGCTTGCTCGACTCGATCCCACGGCTTGATGAGGGCAAAGGTGAACGGCTTACCCCAATTCGGGGTCTTCCACCGGATATGTTAGAGAAATCCGAGCGCTGCCCATTTGCCCCGCGCTGTGATTTCGTTCAGGACGTGTGCTGGACCCAGGTCCCGCCGCTGCGCTCGGTTGCACCCAATCACCAGGCTGCGTGTTTGTTTGATATACAATATGAACAGCGTCAAAGCGCCGCCACGAAAAAAGCTGCCGAGGAAGCCGCAGCCCTGGAGTCGGCGCTGGCGGCAGTGATCGCCGAAGAACATAGCGCGTAATGCTGAAATAGAGGATACAGTATGCAAGCACAAGCAGCAGCAAATGATAACCTGGTCGATATCAAAGACCTGAAAATGCATTTTCCGGTTAAGTCCAACGGCTTGCTGCGACGGACTATCGGGGCTGTCAAGGCCGTCGATGGCTTGTCGTTTACGGTCAAGCGCGGTGAGACGCTGGGGCTGGTGGGCGAGTCCGGGTGCGGTAAATCCACCACCGGCCGCGCTATTCTCCAGCTCCACCGCCCAACCTCCGGCAGCGTTATGTTCGATGGCCAGGATCTGACCAAAATCAAAGGCGAAGCCATGCGCCAGATGCGCCGCAAGGTGCAGATTATTTTTCAAGATCCCTACGCCTCGCTTAATCCGCGCATGACGGTTGGTGATATCATCGGCGAGCCGATTCGGGTTCACAAGCTCCGCACCGGCAAAGATGTTCGAATCCGCGTGGAAGAGTTGCTGAAGGTCGTGGGGCTCAATCCCTACTTCATCAATCGCTATCCACACGAGTTTTCCGGCGGTCAGCGCCAGCGGATCGGAATCGCCCGCGCTCTGGCGGTTGAGCCGGATTTCATCATTTGCGACGAGCCAGTCTCGGCGCTCGATGTGTCGATTCAGGCCCAGATCATCAACCTTCTGCAGGATTTGCAGAAAGAGTTCAATCTCACCTATCTGTTTATCGCCCACAATCTCAGCGTCGTCAAACACATCAGCGATCGCGTGGCGGTGATGTATCTGGGCAAAATGGTTGAGCTGGCCCCGGCCGCCCAGCTGTATATCCGCCCAATGCACCCCTACACTCAGGCCTTGCTTTCGGCGGTGCCAATTCCCGATCCAGAGATTGAAAAAAATCGGCAGCGGATTATTTTGCAGGGCGATGTCCCTAGCCCGCTCAATCCGCCTTCAGGCTGCTATTTCCACACCCGCTGTCCGCTGGTGATTGATAAATGCCGCGTCGAAGAGCCGCCGTTTACCGATTACGGCGGCGGGCATTTTGCCGCCTGCTGGCGCGCCAACGAGGTTACTCCTATCCTCAGCGAACCGATTCAACAGGCAACACCAACCGTCTAGCCGCCAGTCGGCTAAAACCAAACCGGGCGGGCCACGACTCTTTGTTCGTGGCCCGCCCGGTTTTAGGTTCGATTACAGCAGGCTCTGGAGCCGCGCCCCGGCCCGATCAAGCAGCCGCACATCCTCCTCAAGCAGGCCGATCTCGGCGACGCGCTGGCCCAGCTCGACAGCGGGGCTAGGTCCGCCTGGCGGCTGGGCGCTGGCCACGGTCTCAGGATCCGGCTCGACCGCCCACAACGGCGGACGCATAATCGCCGGACGGCTCCAGCCGTACAGTTCAGCCAGGAACTGGGCGTAGCCTGCGGCGGCCCCGGCCAGCGTGTGCTCGCGGGCAACATAGGCGCGGGCATTGCATTCCAGCGCCTGCCGCAGGGCCGAATCAGCTGCCAGTCGCTGTGCATAGGCCAGAATCGTGCGCTCCTCGGCAGCGCCAAGCGGCACGTGGGCGACAACATCACCGGGCAGCTCGCTAAATGTGGCGATATCCGAGACCAGCACCGCCCGGCCGGCCCCAAGCAGGCGCAGTAGGCTGGCCGAGGTTTCGCCCGCCGATGGATAGCGCCCGTTGAAGCACAGATC
>DAOTUS010000534.1:0-2348 GCA_034437415.1 Herpetosiphonaceae bacterium | reverse complement strand
CGCCCATTGTCGCCGCCCGCTCGGGCAGCGACAATGGGCGTGCCCTTGCGGTTGGCGATATCGATGCCGTTGTGGAAGCGGCCAACCGAGAAGCGGCGCCAGCCAAAGCCCGAGCTCATATCGCCCCAGGTTGGCCAGACCCAGACCGGCGGCGGCGGCGGCGGCGGCGGGAAGTCATCGGTCTCGCCCAGCGTTTCCCAGACCGTCTCGGGGATAATCACCACTTCGCGCGCCATCCAGGCGATGGCCCCGGCGCTGGTCTGGATTTTGACCCAGTCGCCGTGGCGGGCCAGCAGCTCCAGCCGCTCGCCAGCATCGATCTTGGTAATCTTCTCGTACTCGGTGCCCGGCCCCTGGCGCAGGTTGGTCCGATCGTCGCGGACAATTGCGGCGGCGCGGGCCTGCTCATCGACCGCGCTGATGGCGCCCCGCACCGAGCTGTTGCTGATCCCGGCCAGCGATGCGCCAGGAATAAAGATCTCGCGCCCGGCCACCAGCACCTGCCCCTGGTCGAGGCCGTTCGGCGGATAGGTCATAATCACTTCTGGCAGGACGCCGTAGCGGAGGGCGATATCGTTCAGGGTCTCGCCATCGTCAATGGTGTGCGGCACGCCGGAGATCCGCGGAATTCGCAGGTCCTCGCCAATCGCCAGGACCCCGTCGAGATTGTTGGCCGCGATCAGGGTTTCTGGGGTGATGGTGTACTTGGCGGCAATCTCGGCGATGGTCTCGTTGGCCTGGACGAGGTGCGTGGCCACGTAGGCCGGGCCACGCTGCGGAGCTGGCTTGATCAGGGCCGGGCCAACATCGACAATTGCCTCGCGCTCCACGCCACCAATATGGTTGATCTGGGTCGCGGAAATTGGGATAACGACGCGCTGAAAATCATCATCGCCGTACTCAACATTGCTGACCTGGGCCGGGGCCGAAACCGCCACGCGGTCGCGGAGCGGAAATCCGCCGCCAACGCCAACCAGGCAGGCCAGCAGCAAAATCACCACGTGGCCGCTCAGCCGCCTGGTCGAGCGCACGCGCTCGCGCACATTCTGGACCAGCAGATCGATTGGCAGATGCGGCTCGAGGGTGGTTGGGACGGGAGGTGCGCGATGGCCCGCCAGCTCGGTGAGCGCGGTGCGGGCCGTGTAGGCCGCTCGGCTCTCGGTGCTGCGGCGGCGCCGTGATCCACGCGATGGCGCGACGGGCACTGTGCTCGTCGTATCAGATCGTGGCAGCGAGAATTTACTGGTTTGTTGGGGCGCAGGAAGCAAGATGATTTCATCATTACTACCTGCCCGTGGAACGCGCCGGCGCGGCGTTCTGGTTTCTGACATTACAACCCTGCTCCTTACGAACTGTGCATTCAGTTATTGCAACATGGCAAAAACATGTCTTGGCACTATAGGACTTTAATGTCCCTGGAGGTGGATCGTAGCATAGTGGATTGTTAATAGTTTGTCAATTTTATGGTCAATCCGAGCAGGGCATGGGCAAAATCAGCCCTCTCCCCCGCTGCTGCGGCAGCGGCCCCTCTCCCTGTGGCCCAGAGGGCACCCCGGCGAGGGGCCAGGGGCACCCGAGACCATCAGCCCAAAGCGGGACTTTGCCCATGCCCTGTCAATCCGAGCTATAGTTTAGCGGGTTTCGCTTTAATAATCGGCTGCGTTTGATTCGTCGCCGCCTACCGCCAGATGACGCCGATCACCAGATCGTTGACGTTGGTGCAGGTTGGCCCGAGCAGCAGCGCATCGCCCAGGGTCTGCCAGAGCGGATAGGTGTTGTGGGCTGCCAGGGTGGCCGCAACGTCCCAGCCATGCTCGGCCGCCCGCCGGAGGGTCTGCCCGGTGGCGAACGCGCCGGCGGCTGGGCTGGCACCATCGCCGCCATCGGTCGCCAGCGCCAGCAGCCCCACATTGGGCACTCCCGCCAGCATCTGGGCCGCCGCCAGCGCCAGCTCTTGATTGCGCCCGCCTAGCGCCGTCGCAGCGGCCGCTCCAAGCGTGACCGTGGTCTCCCCGCCGCCGATCACCACGGTCGGGCGGCGCACGCGGCCAGCCAGCTCGCGCAGCTGCTGGCCCAAGATTCGCCCAACCTCGACGGCCTCGCCCTCGAATGCTGGCAGCTCGACCACGTCCCAGCCCTCGGCCTGGGCGGCCTGACTGGCGGCGGCCAGGGCGTCTTCGTTGCGGGCGATGATGCTGGTGCTGACGTTGCGCCAGATTGCAGCCTCCGCTTTGGGCGTCTCCGCCCGCAGCCCGGCCGCGCCCGCCTGGAGATGGGCCAGCACCGCCGCAGGCATCTGCCCGGCGATCCGATAGTCGTGGAGCATCTGGATGATCTCGGGGTAGGTG
>DAOTUS010000533.1:0-2016 GCA_034437415.1 Herpetosiphonaceae bacterium | reverse complement strand
ATAGGCGAGCAAATGCTTATTTTTAGCATGAATGAGCGATACTGTTCCCGTCTTTTTTGGTTTTGGTGCCGTTAAACCATGACATACCGATCAAAAAACGCTATTTTGAGCAAACAATGTCTGTTTTTGATTTAGATGCGATTGCCCTGAAATAGGAGAGTCGAGCTATAGCCAAAAGATTAAGAATCTTTTATACTAATCAGACTGATCTATTCATCCCAATTTTCTTCATCCATCGACCACTGGTATTTTCCACCTGGAGGAATGTATGCGTATCTGGCGAATCATCCTCATCATCACCCTTGGCAGCCTCTCGCTGGCAAGCGTGCTGGCTCAAACGTCCACCATCCAGGCACCCCCACCCCGGCTGCGGCTCCATCGGGGCACCTTCGATCTGCAAGCGCCACCAGCGCCACCTGCGGGCGCGGAACTGTCCAGAGCAGCCCCTGGCGCGTACACCATCATTCAGTTTCGCGGCCCAATTACGTTGGCAGATCGGGCGGCGCTCGAGAAAACCGGGGTCAGCATTCTGGAATATCTGCCCGACTACGCCTATCTGGTCGCTGGCACGCCGGTGCAGTTCGCCGCCGCCGCCAGCCTGTCGCAGGTCTACGGGCGCCAGGAGTTTACCCTGGCCGACAAAGTTGCCCCGGCGCTGCTGCGGGCGATCGAACGGGGCGAGCCGATCCTCGGCCGGGTGCAGATCAGCGGCTGGTCGAACGAGCCAGTCCAATCTTCGCCGGAGCTACAGCGCAGCGGCATCGATCTGACTCAGACGATCACGGCGCCCAATCTGGGCGAGCTGGCCCGAATGTCAGGTGTGCGCTGGATTGAGCCGGCTGGCCAGCCGCGCCTGCTGAACGATAAAGGCCGCACGATTATGCGGGTCAATCCGGTCTGGCAGCAGCGCCAGCTGTACGGCAGCGGCCAGATTGTGGCGGTGACCGACTCGGGCATGGATACCGGCGACCTGGCGACGATCAGCCCTGACTTTGCCGGACGGATCATCGCCACCCACGTGCTCTCGGCCGGCGGCGACCTGGGCGACAACAACGGCCACGGCACCCACGTCGCCGGGTCGGTGGCGGGCGCGGGCATCCAGTCGGGCGCGAACCCGGCCACCAACAGCTATGAAACCTCGTTTGCCGGGGTTGCCCCCAAGGCCAGCCTGGTGATTCAGGCCTTTGAGGCCGATGCCGGCGGCAATGTCACCGGGCTGGGCGCCGATCTCTATCCAGTGTTCAACCAGGTCTATGCCGATGGGGCGCGGATCCACACCAATAGCTGGGGCGACTACACCGGGCCGCCCAGCGATCCCGAGGCGCAGTTTGGCGGCTATCCGTTCTGGTCGCAGCGCATCGACCAGTTTGTCTGGGAGCACCCGGATACAACCCTGCTGTTTGCGGCCGGCAACAGCGGGGCCGATGGCGTCCCCGATGGCGTGTTTGGGTTTTGCAGCGGCGGCAACGGCGTCATCGATCCCGACTCGCTGGTGACCCCGGCCACCGCCAAGAACGTGATCAGCGTTGGCGCCAGCGAAACCCAGCGGCCCAGCGGCGGGTATAGCACTCTGCCGTGGCTGTTTCTGGCCTGCGCGGGGAACCAGCCGATCGCCACCGATACGCCGTCCAACAACCCCAACGGCATGGCGGCCTTCTCATCGCGCGGGCCAACCGACGATGGGCGCACCAAGCCCGACATTGTCGCGCCAGGCACCAATATCATCTCCAATCACTCGCACTACCCGAACGCCTCCAGCCTGTGGGCCGCCCACGAGACCAACCCGGACTATGTCTACTCTGGCGGCACCTCGATGGCCGCGCCGCTGGTGGCCGGAGCGGCGGTTCTGGTGCGGGAGTGGCTCGGGCTTCAGGGGTTGACGAACCCCAGCGGGGCCGCAGTTAAGGCCATTCTGATGAATACAACGGCCAATATGGCCCCCGGCCAGTATGGAACTGGCACAACCCAGGAGATCCCAGCCAGCCGCCCCAACAATGTGGTGGGCTGGGGCCGGGC
>DAOTUS010000532.1:0-2185 GCA_034437415.1 Herpetosiphonaceae bacterium | reverse complement strand
GGATTTATTGAGGGCCAACCGGGCGATTGTGCTGGCGGGCGGGCTGCTGGGGCTGGCGGCGCTGACGCGGGCGGTCATCCTGACCTGGCTGCCGCTGGTGGCGCTGTGGGTCTGGTGGGAGGCGCGCAAAGCTTCACATTCTGCGGACAGTGATCGGCCTGAGGCGAAAAAGCTGGCGGGGAGCCGCAATCTTGGGGCGCTCATCCCGGTGCTGCTGCTGACGGCCAGCGTGGGCGCGGTGGTGCTGCCGTGGACGGCCTACGCCACCGCGCGCTGGGGCCAGGGGGCCGGGCTGATTCTGGTCGACACGACCGGGGGCTACAACTTCGCCTTTGGGGCGCTCAAGTCGCTGCCGCGGGACAACCCCGAGGACATGCGCGACGAGAACGACCTGCACGACCGGCTGTGTGGCGGCGTGACCTGTGATGGGGCGCAGGCGGCGCGGCAGTCGCAGGCCTACGCGCTGGGCTGGCGCTGGATTCGCGAGTATCCGGCCGGATTTGGCGCCAAGACCGGCCGGGAGCTGCTGGATATGCTCCAGATTCGCTACGGCGGGGCGGAGCGAATGCGCGGCGGGCACACGGTCGGCGCGGTGCCGGGGCCGCATCTGGTCGGGCTGCTGTGGGATGACACGCTGTATATGCTGGCGCTGCCGCTGGCACTGCTTGGGCTGCTGCGCTCGCAGCGGCGGTCGGGCAAAGGGCTGATGATCGGCTGGCTGCTCTACAACGTGGCGATTGGCGCGCTGGTGTTTGCGATCAACCGCTTTCGCCAGCCGCTGTTGCCGTTTGTGTTCATCTACGCGGCCTGCGCGCTGGTGCAGTGGCGGGCGGCCTGGCCCGGCATGTGGCGGCGGCGGGCGGGCTGGATCGCGGCCAGCGTGGCGGCGCTGCTGATCCTGCCATCGTATCTCTACTGGCCCGCCGCGTTCGACCCGGCCCGCCGCAGCTCGTGGCAGGAGACCGGGCTGGGCTTTAAGGGCCTGGCGCTGGCCGAGCGCTGCCGGACTATCGATCAGACCCTGCGTGATGGCGCGGTCGCCGAGGCTCGGCGGCTCCACGATCAGCTCGATGCCGAGGTCGGGCGGCCGGGGCTGAACTGTCTGGCGCTGATCAACGCGAAGCTGCTCCAGGCCGAGGGCCAGAACGAGCAGGCGCTGGCCTTTATGGGCCAGGCGGCACCGTCGAACGACGAGCAGGCGGCCAAAATCCTGATGCTGGAGGGCGATCTGCTGCGGCGGCTGGGCCAGCCCGCAGCGGCCTTCGAGCGCTTTGTGCCCCGGGCGGTCGAGGTGGTCAACGCCACACGCTGGGCTTGGGACAACCTCGATCCGCCCCCGCTGGCCCGGCTGGATGTTGGCAACGGCCTGGACTACGGCTACCTGCGCGATTTCTACAAGCGCGAGACCGCCCAGGGCCTGGACTTTCGCTGGAGCGGGGCCAGCGCGGCGATCCGCTTTCCCGGCGCCGGGACCGGCCAGCCGCAGACCCTGCTGCTGCGGGTCAACGGCTACACCAACGAGTGGCGGCCAACCACGATCACGGTCGGCCTGCCGGGGCAGCCAGCCGAGCGGCGCGAGCTGCGGCCGGAGTGGCAGACGCTGGAGGTGGCCCTGCCGCCGACCGCGCCGGGCGCCGACGTGGTGGTGGATCTGCGCAGCAGCGTCTTCGTGAACGGCCCCGAGGATCTGGCGATTCGGGTGCGCGACCGCACCACCCAGCCGCTGCGCCTGCTGGGCTTTCAGCTCGACTGGGCCGAGGTGCGGTGAGCTAAGTACGTCGGGTCGGCGGCATTTTTGACCTCACCCCGGCGCTACGCGCCACCCCTCTCCATCGCCGTGGAGAGGGGGAGATACCCACGAATTTGCATCTTTATAATGGTATTTAGATCTTAACATACAATCTTCTTCGTCGGGTTCCGTGGCCTTCGTGGATGATTAGTCTACTTCTCCAATCCCCAATTCCATTCCCACCAGCTACCAGCCACTAGCCCCCAACCCGCCCATTCCGCTCCAGAATTGCCCGGACCGTGTGGTGATTGCGGGGCGGCTCGCCGCGGGCCTCGGCGACCAGCCGGGCGATGGCGCGGAGCGAGCGGGCCGGGTCGGCGTCGAAGCAGGCCAGCACGGCGGCCTCGTAGCCGGCCGGGAGGCGGGCCGAGCGCCGGGCTGGGTTGGGGGCCGGGT
>DAOTUS010000531.1:0-4613 GCA_034437415.1 Herpetosiphonaceae bacterium | reverse complement strand
ATTAGTCGATGTATTTCGATCGTATACGGACACGATGCTGCAATCACTCACGGGGTATCCCTATTTTGTCAATGCCGTCAATGCACTATGTCTATAGCTGAATGGTATCAGTTGGATTGTATTTTCTTGGGTCTTTTTCGGGATTACGTACTATAACACGAAAAAGATGAATCTTTTCATACTTTACCTTGATTATAATCGAAATGGACGCTCGGGCTGGGGGCCTAGTGGCGCTTGATCAGCAGATAGAAATGCCAGCACTCCGCCACGAGCGCCAGCAGCGCCAGCGCCCCGGCGGCGACCGCCCAGCGGCCCAGCCGCAGCCGCTCCCACAGCCAGTCGGCCACCAGCGCCGCCGCAATACACAGCAGCGGCATGATCAAAAAGATATGCTTCAGCACCATCTCGGCGGACAAACGCCCACAGCAGCGTGGCCAGCAGCAGCCAGCCCAGGGTCGTCCAGGCCGGCTGGCGACTGAGCGGGCGCACGGCGAGCTGATCGAGCGGAATGCCCAGGTTGCGCAGATCGCCGCCGCCCGGCTGGTAGATGTTGACGCTCAGATCGAAGCGCGCCGCCGCCAACGCCGGGCACGTGTACGGCTGACTCGGCCCCGCTGTAGGCGTAGGTCGTGCTGCCCTCGACCTCATCGGCAAAAAACCGCCCCAGATAGGCCCGCGCATACGAGGTGCCAATATCGATCTGGCTCGTCGCCGGCTGCCAGTAGATCAGCGCCAGAGTCAGCAGGATGCCGAGCCAGAGCAGCAGCAGGGGCGCGATCGCCCGGCCGTAGCGGCGGAACAGACCGAACTCCAGGCGTTTGACCTGGAGCTGAGGGGCGCTGGCTTGGGCGCTGGCTTGAGGCTGAGTTTCTTCCTGAATCACCAGTACTCTTCCCGATACTGCTGATAAAACGCGACGCTCTGGGCCAGGCCGTCGCGCAGCGATGTGGTGGGCTGCCAGCCAAGCGCGGCGTGGATGCGGCTGTAGTCGCTGTAGACGCTGCCGATATCGATGCGGGCCTTCTCAGGCGGAAACGGAATCAGCCGATACGACCCGCTCTGGGCCACCTCGATCAGCGTCTGAATCAGCTCAAGGTGATTGATCGGCTTATCGCCGCCGAGATTGTAGATCTGGCCATCGGCGACCGGGCTGATCGCGGCCTCCAACAGCGCCTCGATCACATCGTCGATATAGTTATAGTCGCGCTGCTGCTGCCCATCGCCGTAAATGCTGATCTGCTCGCCGTTGATCGCCTGGCGGATAAACCAGCCCAGCGCGGTCTGGCGGGCGTGCTTGACCAGCATGCGCGGGCCGTAGGTGTTGGTCAGGCGCAGGACACAGGTGCGAATGCCATAGACATTGTTGTACAGAATGTGATACCACTCGCCGGCCATCTTGTTGATCCCGTTGACATCGGTGGGGTGCAGCAGATGGCGCTCGTCGACGGGCACGTAGTCGGGCTTGCCATACACCTGGCGGGTGCTGGCGAAAATAATCTTGATCTCGGGGTTGTTGTGCCGACAGGCCTCGAGAATCGAGAGCTGGGCCCGGCAGTTGATATCGAGATCGTTGAACGGGTTCTCCATCGAGTCGATGTGGCTGACCTGGCCCGCCAGGTTGAACAGATAGTCCTGGCCCTGAACCAGAAACTTCATCGAGTGCTCATCGCGGACATCGGCAATATTGATCCGCAGCTGATCTTCCAGTCCCTGAACATTGGTCAGGTTGCCGCCATACTCCGGCAGCAGCGAGTCAACAATCACTACCTGGGCCTCAAGCTCAACCAACCGCCGGGCCAGATTCGAGCCGATGAAGCCCAGCCCACCGGTAATAAGGCATCGTTTGCCTACAAACGCCTGCTGTTTCATGCTAGCTCCTACCGCTGATTCCTGAGCGCATTTTGGCGCTGCAGCTGCTCCTTGAGATGGGTTTTACGCACCACCAGCTTCCACCAGAGCTGCGTCAGCTGAATCAACGTTCGGCGAATGCGCGGAAAATTGAAGAACTGCGACTTGCCATAGGTGCGGTGATAGTGGTGGACCGGCACCTCGGCGAAGCGAAACCCGGCATCCTGGAGCTTTTTGACCAGCTCGAGGCAGATCGTGCCGCTGTCGGATTCAAGCTGGATGATATCGAACACGTTGCGCCGAATCAGGCGAAAATCACAATCGACATCGCGCAGCTTAAAGCCAAACATCAGCTTGACGCCGTGATGGTAGATGCGCCCGATGATTTTGCGATGCAGCGGGTCGGAGCGGGCGATCTTATAGCCATTGACGACATCGATCTCTGGCGTCAGCCGGGCGTACAGATCGCGCAGCTCGTTAGGGTCGTACTGGGCGTCGCCGTCGGTGTAGAAGACCAGATCCTTGGAGGCGGTCGCGAATCCGGTGCGCAGCGCCCCGCCGTAGCCCCGGTTTTGGGAGTGGTGGATGGGCTTGAAGTTGGGAAAACGCTCGGCCAAATCATCAAGCACCTGGGCGGTGTAGTCGCTGCTGCCGTCATTGACGACGATCACCTCATAGTCATCGGTAAGCTCGGGCAGGACGTGGAGCGCCGCCAGCACCAGACTGCCGATTGTGCCCGCATCGTTGTAGGCGGGGAAGAATACTGAAATACTGGGACGATCCGTTGCCATACCATAATCCTTTGCAATTGTACGAGAACTAGGGCGGATTATAGCAGAAAGCGCGGCGGGGGCGGGCGGCTAGCAGCTGGTCGGCGGGCAAAGCGAACGCCGAGTCAATTGATGACTCGGCGTTCGCTCGGCTAGGTTTGGGCTACGCTTAGTTGGTGTAGCCAGTCCAGCCGCTTGCGCTATACTCTTCGCGGCGTTTGTCGATATCGACCGCGTTATACTGGCGCAGTACCTGGACGGCGCGATCGGCCTGCTGCTCATCGGCGGTTTGGACCGATACCAGCACGCCACCGCGTTTCAGACCCTCGGCATAGACGTGGGCATGCTCTTCGGGAATGCCCATGCCGACCAGGGCCCCAATCAGGCCACCGGCGGCGGCGCCGACGCCTGCGCCCAGCGCGGTTGAGCCAAGCACGGTCGCCAGCGTACCAGCCGTTGCGATCGGTCCAACCCCAGGCAGGGTGATAGTGCCTAGACCAGCCAACAGACCCAGCAAACCACCAACCGCGGTGCCGGTCACGGCGCCAGCGCCAGCCGACTCACCAGCAGCGGTCGTGCCGCCACCCATCTCCGATGCCTGCTCAGCGGTCTGGACCGCCACGCCGATTGCGTCGCGAGAAAAGCCCTGGGTTTGCAGGCCGGCAATCGCCTGCTCTGCATGGTTGCGGGTGTCGAATAAGCCGAGTACGTTTCGTTCTAGTGTCGCCACTATTGGCCTCCTTGTTCCTAAATTATTCAATATTGCTATAGCTCTTGCAGATTGCGTGCCACGGGTATTTAGTCGCTAGTAGCTGGTCGCTAGCAGCTAGTGCGGAGTGGATTTGATCCTGGCAGCCAGTATCTAAAACCAAGCCTACTGGCTACCAGCTGCTAGCTGCTAGCGACTAAAATGAAAAACCCTCGGCATTCTGGCCGAGGGTTTTTCGTTTTAGCGTTTCGTTTTAGCGAACGCGGCCACGGGTGGCCAGGTTATAGATACCGAGCAAAATCACTGCGCCCAGGAACGCGGTGAGCAGGCTGGTGATGCTGAAGACGCTGGGGGCGACTTCGCGGTTGATGATAAAGCCACCGATAAAGGCGCCGATAATCCCAACAACAATGTTGAGCAAGGCACCCTGCTGACCATTGGTGTTCATAACCATGCTTGCCAACCAGCCGACCAGTGCGCCGAAGATGAGCCATAGAATGAGTGAAAGCATTGTGGTTTCCTCCTAAGAAACTCTGACAACTATTTGCTAGCTGTCTAATCTTGTTCTGATGAGGAGTAAAGCAGAAAGTGTGCCACGCTGGTCTTGGGGCGCCAAAAACCAGCGGCCTGTCACTTTTTACCGTGACAGGCCGCTGGCTGAATTTCGCCAAGATGTGGCTTCGACAGGCAGGCTTCGACAGGCTCAGCCAACGGGGTTATCGCTGGCTGAGCCTGGCGAAGCCTGTCACCCGCCCTACCCGCGCAGCACAATGCCCAGCTCGCGCTCCAGCGCCTTGAGCAGCTTCTCGCGGCTCTTGGTCAGGTCTTTGTCGGAGAGCGTGCGGTCGGGGGCGCGGAAGCGCAGGCGGAAGGCCAGGCTGCGCTGACCGGCGGGAACCGGCGCGCCCTCGTAGACATCAAACAGGCGCACATCTTCCAGGAACTCGCCACCGCTGGCCCGAATCGCCCGTGCAATCTGGTCGGCGGGCAGATCGCTGCTGGCCACCAGGGCCAGGTCCTGCACCGTCGCCGGGAAGCGCGAGATCGAGCGGTACTTGGTTGGCTCGGCGGTCTCCAGCAGCGCATCTAGGTCCAGCTCGGCGGCACAGACGCGGGCCACGGTGATGTCGAGCCGCTGGCGCACCGCCGGGTGCAGCTCGCCAAACACGCCCAGCGAGCGCTCGCCAACCTTGATCTCAGCGCTGCGGCCGGGGTGGAAGCGCTCGTCGCCGCCGGGCACGAAGGTCGCGCTCTCGCGCAGGCCGTGGCGCCGCAACACCTCCTCG
>DAOTUS010000530.1:0-10266 GCA_034437415.1 Herpetosiphonaceae bacterium | reverse complement strand
GGAATGGCCAGGTGGTTCTCGGGGACGAACAGGCTGCCCTGGGTGCTGCCCTGCGGGGCGAGCTTGCTCAGCGTGCGGGTCAGCTCGGGCGCGGAGATCCGGCCGCTGAGCTGGGCCGCGAAGGCGTTGGAGATGGCCGTGACCTGCGCGGCGGTCTCGTGGACGAACTCCAGACGGAAGTGCTGGATCCCGGCCCGGCGCCACTCGTCGAGGTGCTTGCTGGCCTCCTGGGCCTGGGCGCCAAACACCGTGTTGCGGCAGCCGACATCGGCCATCACCGGGTGCTCGCGGCCGTTGACGTCGCGCAGGGCCACGCGGTTCTTCTCGCACGGGTGGCCGCAGTCCTTGTAGGTGGTGCCGGCGGAGAGGAAGCGGCAGAAGACACAGTGCTCGGTGTGGAACACCGGCAGATGCTGGTAGGCGATCACCTCCAGCCGCTCGGCGCCGATGCTCTGGCCCAGCGCCGTGATCTGGGCGGCGTTGAGGTCGTGGGTTGGGGTCAGCCGCTGCAGACCAAGCTGCAAAAAGGTATCGGCGGTGAGGACATTGGCCGCGTTGAGGCTAAAATCGCCCACCAGCGGCTGCTGCGTCTCGCCCTGGAGCGCCTGGAGCAGGCCGCCGGAGCGCACCAGAATATCGCAGTCCAGCTTGAGCAGAAAGTGGATAATCCGCTGCTCGCTGGGCTTCAGGATGCGCGGGCTGGCGACGCGGGCGGTGATCCCGCTGGCCTGGACCCGCTCGACGGCCGGGCGCAACCCGTACAGCTCCAGGTAGTCCAGCGTGATGCTGGCCGGCCGCCCGGCGATGGCCGCCTCGAGCTGCTCGGGCGTGCGCACCAGCAGGTGCAGCTGGGCTGATCCAGCCGCGCCTGTCCCGCTGTTCCGCGCGCTGTGGGCCAGGGCCGTGTCCAGCGTCGCCAGCGGATCGTGGACCGTGATTGGGCGCGGCGCACTTTGTCGATCAACCAGCTGCTCGACGGCCTGGCGGCGCAGGCTATTCAGCAGCGAGCTGGGCACAAACGGCCGGCCGCTGATCTCCAGCTCCAGCGACTCCAGCTCGTAGGGCGTGTTGCCGAGGCGGCCAAGCTGCTCCTGGGCGAACGCGGCGGTCAGTGCATTGTTCTGGGCGGCGACCAGCGGCGCGTCGGAGCGCACCGTCACCGCAACCTCGGGCTGCGCGGCCAGCCGCCAGACAACCTCCAGCGCGGCGCCCTCGTGGGCGGTGACCTGCAGCTGCAGCGGCTGCTTGTGGACCGGCGTGCTGGCGTGGGTCCACGGGCGGGCGACCTTGTCCAGGTCGGGGTCGTGGGTGCGCCAGACCAGATCGCCGGGCCGGATCCGGCCGGAGTTGATCGCGTTGTTGCCAAAGCGCAGCTCGATCTGGTCGCCGCGGGCCGGGGTGACCTGGTACAGGTGGCCGCCCTCCTCGTTCTGCTCGGGGCTGCGCCAGCTGGCCGCGTCGAAGACCACGCCATCGCCTGGCTTGAGCGGCGCGGCGCTGGTGGCGGGGTCGGGCACAATGATGATGCTCTCCGGCAGCACCTGGGTCACGCTGCCCATCAGCACCCCGCGATGGCGCGGCGAGCGCCCGTTGACCACGGTCTGGTGGTTGGTGCCGCCGACGAAAAACGTCCCCAGGCCACGCGAGTAGCTCTGCTCCAGATAGATTTCATCGGCGCGGCTGATGCCTGGCGGCAGGCCCGCCCAGGCCGCATCGACCGCCTTGCGATAGGCGCTGGTGGTCAGGGCCACATAGTTAGCATCTTTATAGCGGCCCTCGATCTTCAGCGCCGAGATGCCGATCGGCACAATCTCGGGGATGAGCGGAATCGCATACAGGTCGCCGGGCGAGAGCAGATAGCGGGCGTCGGCGAGCGGCTTCAGGGTGCCATCGACGATCAGCTCGTAGGGCAGCCGACAGGCCTGGGCGCACTGGCCGCGGTTGGCGCTGCGCCCGCCCCAGGCCTCGGAGGAGAAACACTGGCCGGAGTAGGAGACACACAGCGCGCCGTGGACAAACATCTCCAGCTCGCAGTCGGTCTGGCCGCGGATGGCGCGAATGTCGTCGAGCGAGAGCTCGCGGGCCAGCACCACCCGGCTGACCCCAAACTGCTGGGCCAGCGCCACGCCCTCGGCCGACGTGATGCTCATCTGGGTGCTGCCATGGATATCCAGCTCGGGCGCAATCTGGCGGGCCAGCTGGGCGATCCCGACATCCTGCACGATGATCGAGTCGACCCCGGCGGCGGCGATTGCCCCCAGAGCTTTGGCAGCCTCAGATAGCTCGTGGTCGAACACCAGCGTGTTGAAGGTCACGTAGCCCTTCACGCCGCGCTGATGCAGCGTCCGCATGACCTCGGGCAGCTCGGTCAGGGTGAAGCCAACTTTGGCGCGGGCGGTGAAATGCTTCAGGCCAAAGTAGACGGCGTCGGCGCCGGCCTCGATCGCGGCGTGCAGCTGGGGCCAGTAGCCGGCCGGGCTCATCACCTCGGGCTTGGTTGGTCGAATATCGTGTGACATAGAGTTAGTACCTAACGTAGGGGCTTGCGCCCAGAACAACGATCACAGAACCTGAACGGGATCAATCTAGATACTAGCATAACATAACTATTGCCTGGGCCAGATTGCTCCACGAATGATACGAAGGAGCACGAAGCGAGGGTTGGGATGCACCAGCGACTACCATCAAGCCCATCAACCTCGGGTATAGTGATAGCAGTCTGTTTTAGCCCAGGAGACCCCTATGCACCGCTATATCGCTTTGCTCCGCGCCATCAATGTTGGCGGACACACTGTCAAGATGGAGCCGCTGCGGACGCTGTTTGGTGCGCTTGGCTACACCAATGTTGAGACCTTTATCGCCAGCGGCAATGTGATCTTCGATACCGCCGCGACCAACGCCGCCGTGCTGGAGCGCACGATCGAGCAGCATCTGGAGCAGGCGCTGGGCTACGCGGTGGCCACATTCCTGCGCACCCCGGCCGAGCTTGGCGCGATCGCCCGCTATCAGCCCTTTGCCGCCGAAGCCGCTGGCGCCCACGCACTGTACATTGGCTTTCTGGCCGCGACCCCAGGCGCAGCGGCGCAGGAGCGGCTGATGGCCTTCCGCAGCGCGGTCGACGACTTTCACGTTCACGAGCGCGAGGTCTACTGGCTCTGCCGCACGAAGATCAGCGAGTCGACGTTCTCCGGCGCACGGCTGGAGAAAGCCCTTGGCATGCCCGCAACCATGCGCAACAGCACCACGGTCGGCAAGCTGGCGGCGAAATATCCGGCCGACTAAGCAAAATCAAGCGTTCTGTACGGCAGATCTCTGTCCCTGCCGTACAGAACGCTCCTCCCTAGCGCACAACCAGCGGAATGTACTGCTGTACGAGCACCGCGCCAAACTCCACCGCCCCCACATCGCAGGTGCCGACCCGCGCCGCGCCGCGCTGATCGAGCGCCGGGCAGCTCGCCGGATCGGCGGCGTCGATCACCGGGCTGCCCGGCTGCGGCAGGATCGTAGGCATGGCAAACGTGCCGCCGTTGGCGGCCAGAGCGCCCAGGTGAATCGCGGCCACATTCGGCTGGTCGGTCGCCGCAACGAGCGAGGCGCAGGTTCCCTGGCTCACATTGTGGCCGAGCGATCCGAACAGAGGCCCATCGCAGTTGTTGGAGCTGCCGAAGATCGCCGTGTTTTTGATCTGGACCACGTTAGGATCACCGAAGATTGATCCCTCGTAGATCGCGTCGCCGGCCTGCGCGGTGTTGTTGCCAATCGTCACGTTGGTTAGAATCGCGTAGCGTGCCAGGTGATACAGCCCGCCGCCAAAGCCTGCCGCCGTGTTGTTGCTCAAGGTCACGTTGGTCAGCGTCAGGTTGTCGCCCGAGTTCTGATAGATCCCGCCGCCATTACCGCCAGCCGCGGTCGCCCGATTGGCGCTGATCGTGGCGTTGGTGACGAACAGCGTGCCGCCGCCGTGATAGATCCCGCCGCCGCTGCCGGTAGCGGTGTTGCCGACCACATTCACATCGGTCAGCTCGACGCTATCGCCATACGAGTTGATCCCGCCGCCCTGCCCGGCGCTGTTGTCGCGCACCGTCGTGCGCCGCATCACCACCTGGCCGTTGAGGTTCCACAGCCCGCCGCCGTCGTTCACCGCCGCGTTCGCGCCGATCAGGCTATCGGTGATCGTCACGGTGCCGGTGTTTTCCAGACCCGCCCCGTAATTTGCGCTGTTGTCGAGCAGCGCCACCTGGCTGAGCGTGGCCACGGCGTTGCTGCCGATGTACAGGCCGCCGCCATCGAAGCCGCTGTTGTTGGTGAACGTAGTGTTTGTCACCGCCAGCGGGCCATCGGTGAAGATCCCGCCGCCAAGCTTGCTCCCAGCGCCAACGGCTGAGTTGCCGCTGAACAGGCTGTTCGTCACAGTCATCGCACAGCCATCGTTATAGATCCCGCCGCCGCGGGCGGCTGAGCTGCCCGATATCACGCTGTTGTTGACCTCCAGGGTGCCGCCCGTGCCAACATAGCAGTAGATCGCGCCGCCCTGGTCGGTGGCGGTGCTGCTGGTCAGCCGCGAGCTGTTGACCACGATCTGCGCACCCGTGCCATCGATCAGGCCGCCGCGCACGTCTGAGCTACCGGCTGAGCTGCCCGCAGTCAGCGTGATATTGTTCAGCGTGAGCAGCACCCCGCCATTGACCACAAACAGGCGGGTGGCGTTGTTGCCGCTCAGCGTTATCAGCCCAGCGCCCTCAAATGTCACATCGGCCACCAGCGACTTCTGGCTGGTCAGGATAATGGTCGCCGCGCCGCCACAGTTGAACGTGACCACGCCGCCGCCAGCCCAGGCCGCATCAAAGGCCGCCTCGGTGCAGCTGCCCGGCGTACCGTTCCCGACAACCCCGGCGGCGCTGGCCCTGGGCGCCGTCAGCTGGCTGAGCGCAAGCAGCAGCAGCACGACCCCAGCGAACCCACCGCTCCAATACTTAATCATGCCCATTTCTCCTTCCATTAAGCCAGGCCAGATGCCTGACTGCTCCATTCTAACCCGGCTGTATAGCCCGCCGCCGCAATCGGATCGATTCACAAGGTCTGGCAGATCGGGACGTGTGGAGGGAAGCTCGCCAGAGGTAGATGGAAGATCTGGAGCGGATCAGCGCAGGATGCAATCTTAATACCACAATTGGTAGGAATTCCCCACTCCGTCAGGATCGCAGGTGCCCATGGGCAGGTGCTGAGACCAAAGCGGATTTAAGCGATAGGTAAGGAGCTAATCCCAATATCGTTCAAATAAGCGATTTCCCCCTCTCCCCAACCGTGGGAGAGGGCAAACACTGGCGCAGGTCGCTTATTTAAACGGTATTGGAGCTAATCCCTAACTCCTCGTGCCTAGATCAACGCCCGCACCGCCTCGCGCAGGTTGGCATAGTTCCGCGAAGATAAAAGACGAGGCGATCAGGACAGTCAGCAGCAGGGCGCAGAGCTGCAGCACAGTCCTGGGCAATCCGTGGCGCCGAGCCCGCTGGCGCGCCCACAGCCCGCCTGCGGCGCAGATCCCCACCAGCGGGCTGCCCACGATCAGCAGGCTGGAGTCGGCCAGCAGCCCCAGGATAATCTCGCTAGCGCCCAGCGTCAGCGCCGCCACAACTAGCCAGGTGCAAAAATTCTGGAAGCGCTGCTGCGGCGTGGTCTCGTCATCAAGCATAATCATAGCGGGCCTTTACGTCGATTGAGTTCGGTTCAGGGCGAGAATGCCAGGGCTGTAGCAAGAAACGGCGCTCGGGTTGGCGCTAAAAGCCCCGCGTTGGAATGTGGTGCCTACTACGGCGGCGTCAGTCATCAGAACCTATCCGCTCCTCCAGCATCGGTAGCTTTCAGCGCAATTCGGGGGTGATTGCGGCCTATTGGACACAATCGGCGGCGGCATTGTCGAGTGCGGCTGATGCTGCCATCTGGGCGGCCATCTGCCGGCTCTGCTGATCCGTTGCTCTTGTGGTATACTAACGCCGCTGATCTGAAATCAGCGTGGAATCTTCCACAACCCATTGGTGGAAAATGGTATGACGTGCCTGCTGGCGCGTCTCGCCGAGCCGTTTGGAAGCTGAGTTGCTAACTAGCAACCCTGGTATGGACATCGCATCGCTGGCAGCGAATTTTGGTAATGAGTGATTCAGCAAACTTAAGAATCACTCGCCCTGGCCGGGCGTGCCCCCCCTTGCTGCCGAGGAGAAAAATAAAACAGTATGAACACACCTAAGCAAGATGTTGCCGTCTTTATTGACTTTGAGAACATCTACGTATCCGTCCGCGAGAAGTTCGACGCCACCCCTAATTTTGAAGCCCTGATGGAAAAATGCGAGGATTACGGTCGCGTCGTCGTTGCCCGCGCATACGCCGACTGGTATCGCTATCCCCGGATCACCAGCGCCCTGTTCGCCAACAATATCGAGCCAATGTACGTGCCAACCTACTACTACGATAAAGATGAAGGCCGCACTGGTCGCCCGATCAAGAACAGCGTTGACATGCACATGTGCATCGACGCGATGCGCACTCTCTACACCCGCACAAATATCAGCAAGTACGTCTTCATCACCGGCGACCGCGACTTTATCGCCCTGGTTAACTGTGTCCGCCAGGAAGGCAAAGACGTGATCATCATCGGCATCGGTGGGGCGGCCTCCAGCCATCTGGCGCAAAGTGCCGATGAATTCTTGTTCTACGAGCAGATTGTCGATATTCGCCCGATGGGCCATACCGGACGCCGGATTGAGCGGACCGAGCGGACCGAGCGCAGCGAACGCCCCGAGCGGGTTGAGCGTCTCGAGCGGGTTGAGCGCCCCGAGCGGACTGACCGCAACGGCCGCGAAGGTCGCGACGAGCGCCGCCGTGAGCGCCCCGAGCGCGCGCCTGAGAAGGCTGAGACCAAACCAGTTGAGAAGCCGACCGAACAGCCAGCCGAGACTGTGGCGGACGAGACTGCCCCAGCCCCACTTGTGCCAATCGACCGTCTTCCCTCGCCAATTGTGGCCATCCCCACGCCCAGCAGCGACAGCATTATTTATGACAAGCTGATCGAGGCGCTGGAACTGGCGCGCAAGCGCGGCTATGTTTCGTCGTTTGGCTCGCTCAAAGTGCTGATGAAAGAGCTGATGCCCAACTTCAAGGAAAGCCGCTATCGCAACGCGCAGGGCAAGCCGTTCACCAAATTTACCGATTTCGTCCGCGAGGCCGAGCGCCTGGGCAAGATTCAAATCTTCACCAGCGGCACGGTCAACGAGGTGTTCCTGCCCGACGAAGACCCCTACAAGCTCTCGCAGTTCGCCGAAGATCTGCCCTCGGTCGAGGCCGAGCGCGAGCTGGAGCAGGAGCTGGCGGCCGAGGCCATTGCCGAGGTAGAAGCGCTCAACAACCCGGTCGAAACGACTGAGGATGATGAGAGCGTCAGCGCGGCCGAGCATGTCGAGCGCACCAATCGCCGCCGCCGCCGCCGGGGTGGCCAGGGTCAAGGTCGCGGCGAGCCAGCCCTGACCGATCTGCCAGCAGGCGAAAATGGCGTTGAAGAAGAATCAGTCAGTGATGAAGTGCTGGTGTTCGGGGAGCGCGAGTGGTCCCTGTTTGATAAGGTGATGAGCGCCTACAGCGAGCCGGTTCCATTCGCCGATATCTTCAACGACCTGCGCGAGATGCGCAATACCGAAGAGCTGGATCTGACCAATAACGCCCTCAAGGAGCTGATCAAGCAGGCGATCAACGCCGGCAAGGTCCAGCGCTCGAACCGAGGCGCCAAGGCCCACTATCGCGTCGTTGTCCGGCCCGCCGGATCCAGCCACTCAGCCTCTGGTGAACTGGTACTGCCTGACCTCGTTGATGATCAGGATGCCCTGACCAGCAGTGAGCGTGAACTGCCCGACCTGATCGAGGAAGACAGCGTGCCGCCAAGTATGATTCGCGGCGAGCTGATCACTGAGGAGGCCGCTAGCGCCAGCCACGATGGCGCCGAGCCTGCGGGCGCGGAGTACACCGCAGCTGGCGAAGACAAGCCAAGCGCGAGCGCTGTAGCTCCGGCTGAGGCGGCTGCCCCAGCACCAGACGCCGAGCCGGCCGCAAAACCAAAAGCGCCTCGGCGCCGCCGCAAGGCCGAGCCTGAGGCTGCCGAGGCACCCGTAGAGGTTGTCGAGCAGGCCAAGCCAGCCAAGCGGCGCACCAAGCGCACCACCGAGGCGGCGCCTGAGCCAGCTCCACCAGCCCCGGAAGCCCAGCCCGCAACGCCGAACCGCCGTCGGCGCAAAAAAGTCGATGCGCCAGTCGATGCCGACACAGCAGAGGCTTCAACCGAGGGCGTTGAGTGAGTCGCTGGCCCGATCAGGCGATTAAGGTCTGTGGCATCCGCACCGTCGAGCACGCGCTGATCGCGGCGCAGGCTGGCGCAACCTATATCGGTATGATCTTTGCACCTGGGCGGCGGCAGATCAGCCCCGCCCTTGGGCAAACCATTAGCGCCGCGCTCCGGGCCGCCGGGGCGGACGCCAAAACCGTGGGCGTGTTTGTCAACGAGTCAGCCGCCAGCATCAACGCAGTTGCCGCTGCGGCAGCGCTGGATAGTGTGCAGCTGAGCGGCGATGAAAACCCTGAGATTGTGGCGGAGCTCATGCTGCCCGCCTTCAAAGCGCTGCGGCTCACCCACCCGGCCGAGCAGCAGTGGCTGGTCGCGGCACAGGCGCAGCCAGAGCGGGTGCGCCTGCTGATCGATGGCCATGCGGCCGGATCGTATGGCGGGGCCGGGGTGCTGGCGGACTGGCACCAGGCCAGGGTCTGGGCGGCGGCCACCCCAACCTTGCTGGCTGGTGGACTCAGCCCGGACAATGTCGCCGCCGCCGTTGAAGCGGTCGCGCCCTGGGGCGTCGATGTGAGCAGCGGCGTTGAAACGAATGGAATCAAAGATTCGGCAAAGATAATTGCTTTTGTCGCAGCCGCCCGCGATGCATTGGGCAAGCTGCATATCTAAGGAGGTCTCGATGAACATTGGTCGCTTACTCCGCCTCGGAGTTTTGGCTGGGGCGGGAGCATTGGTCTACCGCGTGTACAAACAATATCAGGCTGACAGCAAATTTGAGCTCGCTCCCGCCAGCAATCTCAGCACCACCAGCGGGCCACTGAGCAGCGAGCGCCGCTCAATCAGCCCTGAGTTGCTCGAGATTCTGGCCTGCCCGGTCGACAAAAAGCCGGTCGAGCTGATTAAAGATGACTCTGGCAAAGAATGGCTGCTCAATCCACGCAACGGCTATCGCTATCCCATCGAAGATGGGATCCCGATTATGTTGATTGAGGAAGGCGAAAAGAATAAGGACGAAGGACTTATTCGGAGCGCCTAGCCACGCAGATCGCATCCAACGATTGGGAGGGAAGCCGCAAACGGCTTCCCTTTGTTCATGGAGCCACGCCAATGCCAAATCTGAATGAAGTTGCTGCCTTTTTAAATACGGTGCTTGATATTGAGCGCTATCCTACCGATGAACGTGGCACGATCTATGTCTCGTCGGCCCGGCCAATTCGCCGAATTGGGCTGGCGCTCGATCCGTGGCCAACCCTGCCGTCGTGGTTGGAGCACGAAGACCTGGATATTATTTTCCTCCATCGACCGTTTAATCTCGATCGCGACACCGTGCCGCCGACCCGCGGGGTGGTGTATGCCAATCTGCCCTTTGACGAGCGCCTGACGATTGGCTCGGTGCCCCGCCTGGCCGAGGTTCTCGGGCTGCGGGCGCGCTCGCCAATGGGCGACAAGGGCGGCCGTGCCCTCGGTATGGTTGGTGAGCTGCCCAAGAAGAGCACGCGGGCCGAGTGGCGCCGCGTCATCAGCGAAATCTATGGGGGCACCGAGGAGATCTGGGAGGAGGGGCCCGATGAGATTCGCAAGGTTGCGATCGTCAATGCGATGACCCCGGCGCTGGTCCAGGAGGCCGCTAATCGCGGCGTCCAGGCCTATCTGACCGCCCAGCTGCGCGATCCCGCTCGCGCCGTCTGTAAGACTCACGGGATCTCGGCCCACAGCGTCGGGCAGCGCCGCGCTGAGCTGTGGGGGCTGCGTACCCTGGCGGGGATGCTGCGCGAGCGCTGGGCCGGTATTCGCACCGCCATCTTCGAGGATCGCGGCCAGTAGGCAAGGAGTAGCTAGCAGCTAGTGGGTCACTTGTCACGTCCATCGCCATTGGGCAGCCGCCCGAGATCGGCGGATGGGCCGACGGGTGACGGCACCCGAGCCGCCTTGGCTATGCC
>DAOTUS010000529.1:0-4755 GCA_034437415.1 Herpetosiphonaceae bacterium | reverse complement strand
GGCCGGGAATATCCTGCAGCGCCGCCAGGAACATCAGCATCAGGGTGGGAATGGTGGTGAAGATATTCATCGCCATAATCGCCATCCAGGCGACGCTGGGGCCGCGCAGGAACGGGTTGGCGATGGTCTGCTCGCCGGGGATGAGAATTTCAAACAGGCCGCGCGAGTTTTGCAGCCAGGCGGTGTCGCTGGGCAGGCCAACAATATCCAGGAAGCGGTTGATGAAGCCGGTGCGCAGATACAGCAGCAGGAAAATCATCGAGATAACCACCGACGAGGCCACGCTGGGGGCGTAGAAGATGGTGCGAAAGAACTGCTTGAAGCGCATTTTACTATTGAGCAGCGTCGCCAGCAGCACCGCGCCGATGGTCTGCAGAATGGTCACGATCAGCGCGTACCAGACGACATTGGCCAGCGTGGTCAGGAACTGATTATCGCCGACGGCACGAATGTAGTTATCGATCCCGACAAAGCCGAACTTCTTATCGATCGCGCCTTCCTGATCGGTGAAGCTGATATAGAACGAGTAGGCCATCAAGCCAAAGGTAAAAATGGCCGCCGTGATCAGATAGGGCGCCAGGAACAGATAGGCGGTCAGGGTCTCGCCGCGTTTGGCCGACGACATTTTGCGGGGTTTTTTGACCGGGGCAGGAGATGCAGGGGCTGCCATCGAGAACCTCCTTGTTTTAGCGAAGGCGGGGCGGGCACACCAGCGGCGTGCCCGCCCCGAGCCAGGTGCCTACTGAATGGCTTCGGTCGAAAGCTTGGCGGCCTCATCCAGGGTTGACTGAATATCGGCGCCGCTCAGCCAGATTTTTTCCATCGCATCGAGCAACGGCTTGCGGAAATCGTCATTTTTTGGCCCGTAGACGGCCAGCTTGCCATACTCGGCCGATTTGGCGATCACGCCGGATTTCTTATCGGTGTCGTAGTAGGGCAGATCGGTCAGGCTGGCCAGGCTGGAGACCGCAAAGCCGGTCTCGGCGATCGTCTGCTGGTTGGTTTTGCCGACCAGGAAGGTGATCAGCGCGGCGGCGGCGTTGGGGAATTTGGTTCCGGCGTTGGCGGCCCAGGCGTTGGTGAACAGCAGGGTGGCGCGCTCGCCGGTCTTGGGCGCGGTCGGCATTGGCACGGTGGTGTACTCGACGGTGGGGAAGGACTGCTTCATGTAGTTGAACATCCAGCCGCCCTCGACGACCATGGCGGTTTTTTCGTTGCCAAAGGCCGCCCCACACCAGTCCTGCCCAATCTCTTTCGGCACGGCCCCAAAGCCATCTTTGTACAGGCTGTGCCACCAGGTGATCGCCTCGACGGCGGCGGGCTGGTTGTACTCGGCGCTCTTGCCATCGGCGCTCAGAATGTTGCCACCGTTGGCGAAGACGAACGCCCCGGCGCGGTCGATGTCAGGCGGCGTACAGGTGCCGAAGGTTTTGGCATTGCCATCGCCCTTGGTCAGCTTCTCGGCGGCGGCCTTAAAGTCGTCCCAGGTCCAGCTGCCATCCTCGGGAATGGTCACGCCAGCCTCCTGGGCCAGCCGATTGTTGATGTGGACGGCCAGGCCGCCGAAATCTTTGGGCAGGCCGTAGGTTTTGCCGTCGAGCTGGAAGATCGTGAGCAGCGGGCCGGCGAAGTCGCTCGGCTGCATGCCGATCTGGCTCATGTAGGGGTCGAGCTCGAGCAGAATGTCGTTGGGGGCCAGCGCGTTGAACAGGCCCGAGTCGATGAAGAACACATCGCCCAGGGTGTCACCGGCGGCATCGGCCTTGATCTTGACCGGATAATCGGCGGCGACGGCTTCAAAGGTGACCTTGACATTCGGGAATACAGCATTGAAGCGATCGATAGAATCTTGGTAAATCTTTTGCTCTTCGGGATTGCCCGAGGCCACCAGGGTCAGGGTTGCGCCCTCTTCAACCGCCAGGGCGGTGTAGTTGTAGTCGCCGGTCGTGGCCCCGCCGGTGGCGGGCGCCGTGGTCGCGCCGGTCGCCGGGGCGGTGGTCGCCGGGGCGGTGGTCGCTGCGCTGCCGCTGGCCGAGGTTGGGGCGGTCGTGGCGGCCTCTTCGCCGCAGGCGGCGAGAATCGGCAGCAGCAGAACCAGCAGCAGGGTGAAAATCCAGCGTCGTTTTAACATACCATCCTCCTTGATGTCCAAATCGAAAAAAGCGGTCAGGTGAGCGGATTCAGGTTTACTCAACAAGGTTGCCGGAATTATCACCTCCCTTCACGGGGTTTCCAACGGTTTCGGCTGGCAGCGCGATCGGCTGATTCTGGCTGAGGTCGCCGCGCACCGGGACGTAGGGTACGACGTCGTCCTGGTGCCGCGTTTGCTCGGCGACGGTGCCCGGCACCTGCTCAGGGGCTAGCTCGCGCTCGGTCGCATCGCTGTCGCGAAATAAAGGCGGTTGGTCGCTCATTGGGTCTGCTCCTTATGTTGGTGTTGATCGATCCCTAACCCCTAGCTCCTTCGTCTCACCAGGCACGATGACGCTGCGCTGTTCGCCGTCACCCGAGCGCCAGATCACGCTGAGCGGGTGTTCGCCGACGCGGTGACGCAGCTCCAGGCTGGCCGGGCGCAGGGTGAGATCGATCTGGTGGGCGCCAATGTTCAGGCCGTTGAGCTGAACCTCGTCCCAGCCGCTCGGCCAGTTCGGGGCGATCGTCAGGCTGTGGTTGAGCGCATCGGGCTGGATGCCCAGCAGCCCGGCGACGATGCCCTCCAGAATCAGGCCCGCCGACCAGAGCTGAATAAAGCACAACCCCTGGGGGATCAGCTCCTCGAAGGCACCAAGCAGGCCGACGTCGGCGGTCGAGGCGATGCAGTGCAGCAGCTTCAGCCCCTCGTCGGCGCGGCCAAGGTCGAACAGGGCCAGCGCCAGCAGGCCGGTCGGCAGCGTCCAGACCCGCTCCTCACGCTCGCGGGTGTGGACCAGACCCCACTGGTTGACCCACTCGCGCAGCACCCGGTCGAGGACTTTGGCGGCGCGGTCGGGCGCGGCGATCCCCAGCTGGACCGGCAGGATCACGGTCCAGTGGCCGTCGAACTGATTGCGGCCGTTCGAGTGGCGCGAGTCGGCGTACATCTCCTCGTCTGGCAGCCACCAGTCGGCCTCGAAGGCGCTGCGAATCTCGGTGGCCAGCTGGCGGTGGGCGCTGGCCTCGTCAGAGCGGCCCAGCGCTGCGGCCATGTCGGCCAGGGCAAAAAAGGCCCGCATGGTGTAGCACTGCACATCGAGCTTGAAGATGCCCATGCCCGAGCGTTCGATCATGCCATCGCCCCAGAAGTAGGGCGCGCCGTGCCAGCCGTGGCCCGCCAGCAGATATTCGCGCATCCCCTCGCGGCAGAGCGGATACGTGCGCTTGAGCAGGGCCAGATCGCCGGTCCAGCGCACCGCATCCCAGGCCGCGATCACAAACTGGGGCGTTTCCTGCACATTGCCGGGGTTGAACACGCGCCCGTTGGTGGTCAGCTCGTGCGGGACCCGGCCACACTGGCGCCAGGCCACGGTCGCCAGCTCGTTGAGGGTCGAGATCGTCGTGGCGGTGAATCCGGCGGCCAGCGCCCCGGCGACGGTGTAGGTGTTGTCGCAGCCGAAGAGCTGGGGATACTCCGGCAGCCCGGCCAGAAAGTAGCGCCCGAGCGCCGGGGGATAGTCGGCCTCCAGCGCCCGCAGGTTGATTTTGCTCAGCTGCCAGGCCTCGTTCAGGGCCTGGTCGGGCGTGTGCAGGGTGGTGCCGCCGCTGGCCACGCTCCCATAGGCGGCCTGGCGCTCGGCCAACCGGTAGCCACCCAGCAGCAGCGCGTCCGGCAGGCTGGCGGCCGCACCATCGGCCCCGCTGGTGTGCTCGGCGACCAGCGCCACCAGAATTGTCTCACTCGCGCCAGCCGCCAGGTGCAGGTTGAAGTGCAGGGTTGCGCGGGTGCCATCGAGCGAGACGCGGGCTGGCTCGGGGCTGCTCCCCAGCGCGGCGCCCCAGCCGTGGCCCCAGTCGTCGGTCGCGGCCTGGACCAGCGCGGGCGTGCTGCGCAGCATGGTCGGGCCAACCTCCACGCCGCCAAACCAGCACGGCCGCAGATCAAACACCGCCTCCAGGGCCAGCGCGCCGCGCCACTCGTCGCGGGTGGTGTTCTCGATGCTCAGCTCAACGTAGGCGACCGGGCGGTTTTCGGCGATCCACTCGCGCCAGCGGATTGGCAGGCCGCTTTTGGTGTGCCAGCGCCGCTCAAGATGGCTCCAGGCCACCACGCACTCGTCGGCCTCGGTCAGGCTGTGGTGCTGCGGCCCCGAGGCCAGCGTCAGCTGCCAGCCCGCCAGCACCCGAAACGGATGCGCCCACACGCCGCCCATATTGCCGACCAGATGCTCGTCGCCGACCGGGATGATCCCGCCGCCTAGCGAGCCAATCGCGTACATCCGCTGCCCGGCGAGGTAGGTCGGGTCGCTGGCGGCGGACTCGCGGGTGCGCTGGATTCCACCGATGTCGAGGCGCTGTGTGGTCATGGCGTTCGCTCCAAGGTGTGTTCGCCGGCGCTCAGCTCAACGCGGCGCTGCTGGGTCCCATCGGTGATCTCAAGGGTGAGCGGGCTGGCGCTGCGCACGGTCAGCTCGGTGGCGCCGCAGTGCAGATCGAGCTGGCCGCCGGCCCAGGGCAGGTTATCGATCCCGCCTGGCTCATTCGGCAGCAGCCAGCGCACGGTCAGGTTGGGCCGATCGAGCTCGATGCCGAGGATGCTCTCGATCAGCAGCGCAATTGGCC
>DAOTUS010000528.1:0-4521 GCA_034437415.1 Herpetosiphonaceae bacterium | reverse complement strand
AGTCGTCAAGGTTGGTCGGTCGGTGGCTGGCGTGGTCTCGTTCATCGCGGTGTCCTCGCGCCCTATTCAAAACGGATCTCGGGTTTCAAAACTGTCTCACCTGATATTAGCACACAGGGAATCATACTTCACCCCCTCCCGGAATTCACCCGGTGATCGAGGATTCACCCCCGATGATTCCCCGATCACCGGGGGGGTGAATCCCGATGCCGTTGATGGCCCATCGCAGTTCACCAGGGGGGTGAATCCCGATGGAGTGGATGGTGAATCGCAATGCACCGAAGCGGTGAATCCCAATGCACCTAAACGGTCATGGAACCGTCATGGAACCGTCATGGAACCACCACCCCCTACCCCCATCGTGAACAGCGGACCTTTTGATAGCACGTGGGATCCAGGTGAAGCGGCAGAAGCCGCCTACTATGCCAGAGCGGGCGACGATTCCGATAACGGTGATTCCGAAGCTGCTGGTTGGGGTGGTGGTGGCGATACGAATCACGACTGGGAAGATATCCCAGCGTCGGTGCCACCACTCATCGAGCGGGTAAAGTTTGATCAACTGGTTGACACCGGGGATACCTGGGATGCGGATCAGTACGAGCGCGCTGCAACCAATTCTCCACTCCCCGCAGGTGGTGAGATCCTCAGTTCAGCGCCGCCCAGCGTTGTGAACGATATCAGCTGGTCAGAGTGTGAAAAAGCGCTGCGGAAACTGGATGTCCTGTACCCAAGCGCGCTGCGAACGATTGGACTTCCCTACACCGTGGTGTTGAAAAAGGCAAAATCCCTGTCGAGGGAGGGCGCTCGTGGCGGCGCGATCTTGAAGTGGTTTCGCACCGAGGGCAACGTCGAGTCACTGCGAACCGAGGCCAATACTTCAGACCCACTGGCCCGCGCCGCTGACGCGCCGCCGCCACCGACTGGAGCAGAGCTACTCCAACAGCGTCCAAACTGGTGCTCGGCAGCAGCCTGGAAGAATATCTCGGCGGCACTCCAGATCAAGTTGCAAACCGCCAGCCTTCAGGGTGGCTGGCTTCATGCGGAAAATCTCTATAAACAAAAATTCCTTGATGGAAAATATCGCGCCGACATCATCGCGATCTTGTAGCAGTCTGGTATTCAACCAACACCGCCGCCCGCTTTGTCCAAAGCGCCACCAGCTCCCAGCGCGTGGAGAGCCGCATGAATCACGCCATCAACCAACCGTTCAGCGCTTAAATATAACGGCTCACACCCGAGCGCCGGATATGAGCCGACTAACTCACAAAGGACGTGTTATGCATTTATTCCAAAGCGGACATGGGGTCAACCCCGGCCACGGTTACACAAAATATGTTGAGGTCAAGGGCGATGGCGAATCGAGCGCCATAGTGTTTCCCAGCCTGATTGCTCCGGCGGGCGAGCGTGTTCCTGGCGCATTGCGGACAATTGAGCCGGTCCATATCGGTGAGCAGAAATGGTGGGTTGGTGAGGATGCGCTCTTCACGGCCAATCCACGCTCTGATCTCTCCCAAAGTCGGTTAGATGACCCGGTGTTTATTCCCGCGCTCGTGCGCAAGGCCTGGCAGAAGCTGACCTACGACAATGCTCCACGGGGCTACTACGTCAGTGGACTGCCTGCGGACTGGGCAGCCGATATGGAGCAGTGCAAGCGTTTGGCCAAGTGCCTGCGCTATGCAGGTGTCCACAAAGATGATCGGATCCGCATTATTGCCGAGCCACTTGGCCTGATCTACAGCCTCCTGCTTGACCAGCACGGCGGACGTACCGATGACCTAATCAACGAGCTGTTCACAAAGGATATCCGATTGCTGCTGTGTGAGCCGCTGGCGCAAACAGTTCACGAACGGCTTGAACACCTTATAACCAAGCGTCCTACACCTGTCCTACAGCCGTCCTACACCCCACCACCGGCTGCACCGCCGCCACTGGCGCCACTGGATACGAGCGAATCGTACGAGGTTGGCTTTGAATTTTGAAAGGCGTTCTGTGACCATCCAAACATCGAACCTGCCCACCGATCCGCCACCGTCCCGTGCAGTGTCGCCGCTCAACCGCGAAACCATTCGCCGCGCCACGCCGCTGGCGATGTTGGCGCTGGGAATTCTGTTTATGGGCTACTCATGGCGCGGCGGTATTACCAGCATCACGGACCTGTACCAGTTTGTCTATCCGGCCGATGGAGTTCCTGCTAAGGTTCAAATCCTGGGTCTGGTGTTCCAGCTTGTACTCACGCTCGGCCAGTTCATCTGTTCAACGCACGGCTGGCGACGGGCCTACTGGATATTTCTTAGCCCGGATGCCCCCAGCACCGCGTGGGCGCTCTGGCGGGATTTCTTTTTCGATCTGGCCCGTGTGCTGGCGAGCCGCTATTCCAGCGTAGCGCCGTGGATCTTGTATGCTATAGTGGTGGTAGCGAGCGTGTTGATGGGTATTATTGTGGCGAAAAAGGGCGAAACCCTGATCGTTGACAACTACCGGGCAATTGCACAGGAGACCTAAATTATGGATGCATTGTGGTGGATTTGTATTGGGGCCGCAACAGTGGTCTTTGGCGGTCTGTATGCGTTTCAGGAACTGACCCGCCCGCGGGCTACAAGCCCTGTTACACGAATACCAGACAGGCAGGCCACTCCAGCGCAGGTAAGTCCAACGGAAAATCCACCACACTCTATACGTTGCTGGTCAACGATATCGCCCACGGCGCACAGGGCATCGTGTACAGCACCCACTATACGCCCTTTCATCACGAAGATCAGCAAATCGATCTCCGACCACTGGCAGGGCATTTCGAGGCCTACTGGGAGCATACAACCATCGCCGCCGCGCTGCACCGTGCCGGGGAAATTATTGACGAGCGCATGCAGCGCTACCGGGCAAATCAGGATGTAGGGCACGACATTACGCTGTATATCGGTGAGTGGGGCAGCATCGAACGGGTGCTGGGCAAAAAAGAAGCGGCCAATCTGCTCATCCAGATCATCGACGAGGGTCGCAAAACACGGGTCTGGATTGGAGCGATTGAATTGCATAGCCTGCTTGTTTCGCGCTTCGGCAGCGATAGCGCGTTTCGAGAGGCGTTCAGAACGCGACTGGCAGGCAATGTTGATGATGTGACCTGGAAAACCGTTGTTGGCCGCGATATCCCCAAGCAGAAAGTCGCCGTCGGCACATGGATGACCGACAGCGGCATAGCCACCATTGAGCGACCTGTCTATCGAGCGATCCTCGATCTTGCGGCAACATCCCCTCATTCCTGTGCTCGGCTCGTCGAACCAGCCGAGCAGCTCAAACTACTGACGCATTTGCTAGAAAATACCCCAGCGTCTGTAAAGATTTCGACTGCTCCCTCTCAGGTGGTATCAGCCACTGGTATCAACGAGGAATCTGCAATCTCACCCGTGATACCAGTTGACACCACCACCCGTGATACCAGTATCAACGATGAAATCTTGCGCGCTGCTATCTGGAAATGGTTGACAGTAGACGAGTTTCCGCGAACGCCATTTACCAGAAGATTGGCGGCAACCGCAATGCTGTTCTAGCCCTCGTCAGGGATATTCGGGCCGCTCAACAGAATTCGGCGACTTAACCGCCAGCCCAGATTTGTAATCGTTCCGTTCAACCCCCCCTTGCGGAGTATGGTATCATCTTCCTATCGACAGTGAACAGCCCCTCGCCTCCCAGCGAGTGGGTTATGTGATGAGTGAGAAACTACCATGCCACAAGCCATTCAGCTTCGTCTGCTTACCAACCAGGAAACAGCCGCACTGACGCGTCGTGCCAAATTTAACACCCTGCGGCCCACGACCTGCCAGCAGTGTGGCCACATCGGCGGCTTCGCCAGACAGATCTTCTGGATCGGCAGTGTGTCCCGTACTGAGCGAAGTTCCGAAGAGACTCAAGGCCTGCTGCGCTATCATCTCCGGCACCGGTATGGCGTGGACTATGTCTTCTTTAAATCCCATGGCACGGCCTTCTATGCTGATAGTGCCTGCTGTCCCCAGTGTGGGTCAACCCGGATTGAATTTGATCTTGAGTTCACCGATGCCCTCTTGGCCGAAGTGACCAAGGTCACCGGGCTGCCCCTCGATGCCGTCCGGCGGAAGCTCCAACACCATGTGGAACGGGGCGCCGCGCTGCCGCATCTCCCCGACCTCACCCTGCCCGAGCGCGATCAGCTCCCCACCGAGCCGTAGCCACATGGCGACGACGCGCCCCGCTGCTCACCCTGCTGCGCTCCCCGCAGGCGCATCACGGTTCCCCGAATTTCGTACATGAGTCATCGCGGCTTTTCTGACCAGAAAAGCCGCGATGATTGTTTAAACGCGAGCCACGCAATGATTTGCGACAAATTTGGTATCTGCTCAATAAAGCAGGGTAGGCTGGCGTTGGGCGACCTGCCGCACTCTCGCAGAGTTCGAGTATACTTGGGTTCGACGGTTCTGCGCTAGAGGTGGGTGCTCATGCTGGACGATATCGATCTGACAACCATTGCGGACGAGCGAGTGCGGACGTTAA
>DAOTUS010000527.1:0-8285 GCA_034437415.1 Herpetosiphonaceae bacterium | reverse complement strand
GCCCCAGAGATATCCTTCGCATCAGATGAATCCTTCCATAAAAGTCACAAGAATCTTTCACACAACCGGACAATCCCAGGCCAGCAGCTGGCAGCGGCAGACCGGCATCGCCCGAGCATTGCTGGCTTAACGTGGGGCGGCGCCGATTGGTTCCCGGCCCGTGGAGGGCGTGCGCCCGAACGCGGCGGCGGGTTCGATTCTAGAGCGGCAGTGCAGATCGGTGGCTGCTGACCCTGATTGGCGTTCAGATGGCGCACTCAAGCAAGTATTGCAGTCCTATTGTTGATTTTAATACATTAAAGTACACTGCTTGTATCATCAAGTCGAACGTTGATACTGCCCTGGGGGCAACCCATAGACCGCTTGTTTCAGATAGGAACACCAGCTCCTATCTGCCTTTTGTACACCCATTGCTGACATCGCCGTCATTCTCGGAAGGGATCGTTATGAAAACACGTTGTATCAGCCTGCTGATCGCCATCGTTCTTCTGGTACCATTTGCCGTCCGCACCGCCCCAACCGAAGCGGCGGCAACCGGGCTGCGGGTCGCTATCTTCAGCGGCACCGGCGCCGAGTCGGATAAAATCCTGGCGCTCTATCGCGCTGTCGCCGCCAACGGCCACACCCCGCTGGCGGTCACCCGCTCGGACCTGCTGCAGGGCCGCCTGACCACCGCCAACTTCGATGTCTTTATTCTGCCAGCTGGTGAGGACGGCAAGCGCTGCTGCGCCGGCCACTACACCGACGACGGCGATTCGCTGGGCAGCATCCCGGCCCATAACGCCATCCGCAGCTACCTCAACAGCGGCGGCGGCATGGTCGCCATCGAGGCCGGGGCCTACTTCGCCTCGCTCAACGGCACCACCCTGGATGTCTACAAGGCCAACTACACCAACGTCAGCAACGCCATCGGCAAAAAGACCATGACCATCGTCGATCCCAGCTTTGGCAGCGGCACCCAGGAGGCCTGGCAATCCTTCGGCGGCGGCTACTTTGCGGTCGCCAGCGGGGCCACCGTGGTCGCCAAAGACTCGGCCAACCGGGCAGTGATCGTCCGCGCACCCTACAATGCCGGACGGGTCATCCTGACCTCCCAAAACCTGGAGCTGCGCGGCGACAGCGAGCTGGACTGGACCATCTGGGACAACTGGGCCATGGGCAGCCACACCAACTCGGCGGGAGCCTGGACGCTGCTCGGGCGGATGATCGGCTGGGCCTACAACGGCGACTCATCGGCCAACACCCTGAGCGTCAGCCCCAACACCGGCTCGCGGGTGGCCGTGCTGGCCAGCCATAACACCGATGGCGGCGCCTGGCCGGGCCTGCTGCCAGCGGTCGGCCGCAGCATCGAGTATAGCGGCCACACCCCGCTGGTCATTCGCTTCCAGGAGATCAAAGACAACCGCCTGACCGCGGCCAACTTCAAGGTGCTCACCATCCCCGGCGGCTACGCCTACGGCTACAAAACCGGGCTGGCCGGCCACGAGCAGAAGATCCGCGACTTTATTACGCTGGGCGGCGGCTACTACGGCATCTGCGCCGGCGCCTTCTACGCCCCGGACACGATTGTCTGGGAGGGCAAGACCTACGCCTATCCGCTGCAGATCTACAAAGGTGTCTCAACCGGGCCGGTGGCCGACCTGGCGCCCTGGCCGGAGTATATCCTGACCCCGATGAATGTCAGCGGCGACGCGGTCTTCGGCAACCTCGGCACGATTCAGCAGATGTACTACGGCGGCGGCTCGTTCAGCATCCCCACGCCGGCCCAGCAGGGCGCGACGGTCTACACCGCCGCAACCTTTGCCTACAGCGGCACCGACAGCGGCAAGGCCGGCCTGGTGCGCTACAGTTATGGCGCTGGCCACGTTGTGCTGGTCACAACCCACCTCGAGGCCCGCGCCGGCTCCAACGAGGACTGGATGTACTGGGATAACTTCGCAGTCAACTCCAACACCCCGGTCACCAACCCCGACAACCCCTGGGTGGTGGTCAACGCAGCCATGGATAACTGGCTGACCCTCCCATAGCCCAAATCAGCCAAGCGCGGCGGGTGGCAATGACGCCACCCGCCGCCGCACTTAATGCAGGCATCGCGCCCACGCTGGCTCGTTCCACCTGGCAGGATCGCCAGGATGGCGAAAATGCCTGCCGCATACCCCGCAGCGAACCCATTCTTACTAGCGTACAAGGAACTCACTATGGATCGTGGATGGCTTAAGACAGGTTTGTTGCTGATGACCCTGGTGCTCATCAGCGCCTGCGGCACTCCGTCCGCCGCACCAACCTCGACAGGTGCTGCCCAGAGCCCGACCGCGACCCCCAGCGGGCCGCGGGTGCTCAAAGTTGCCACAACGGCGAATATCACCACCTGGGATCCGGTCAAGTCATTTTCAACCGAGGCTTTTTATCTGGGCAATCTCTACGAGCAGCTGCTGCGCATCAACCCGCCTGGCTCCAAAGAGCCGTTTACGCCGCTGCTGGCGACCAGCTGGGAGCAAAGCGAGGGTGGTCTGATCTGGACCTTCAAGCTCCGCCCCAATGTGAAGTTCCACGATGGCGAGCCGCTGACCGCCGAGGCGGTCAAGCTGTCGATCGAGGCCGCCAAGGATCACGGCGACGCCGCCTTCATCTGGGCGCCGCTCGACACAATCGAGGCGGTCGATCCGCTCACGGTCAAGATGACGCTCAAGTATCCGGCGCCGATGGAGCTGATCGCGTCGTCGCTGTATGCGGCCTGGATTGTGAGCCCGAAGGCGCTCAGCGCGGTCGCCGCCGACGAGAAATATTTCGAGAGCGGGGTGGCCGCTGGCACCGGGCCATACACGCTGGCCGCCACCACTGCGGGCACCGCCGTCACCCTGCAGCGCTTCAACGACTACTGGGGCGGCTGGAGCGATGTCAGCCACTTCGATACGATCGAGGTCGCGATTGTCGGCGACTCCGCCGAGCAGAAAACGCTGCTGGAGAGCGGCGCGGTTGACGTGGCGTTCCAGCTCCCGCTGGAGTCGATGGCCGAGTTTCGTGCCAAGCCCGACTATGCCTTCTATGAGGAGGCATCATTCTTTAACTTCGTCGGCTTCTTCAACACCGTGCGCCCGCCGCTGGACAACAAACTGGTGCGCCAGGCGCTCTCCTACGCGATTCCGTATCAGGATATTATTGCCGCCGGAGCGCAGGGCTTTGGCACCCAGAGCCGCGGCCCGGTTCCAGACGGAGTCTGGCCGTACTCAAAGAATGTCAAGGCCTACACCTACGATCTGGAGCAGGCCAAAGCGCTGCTGAAAGAGGCCGGACACGAGGGCGGCGGCTTCTCACTGCGCTTCACCTACGCCTCCGAGAATCAGAATGAGGCCCGCTTCGTGCCGCTGATCAAGGAGTCGTTCGCCAAGATTGGCGTGGACGTGACGATTGAGCCAATGCTGTTCAAAGATCAGTGGAAGCAGGCCAAGGACGATCCGGCCAGCGCGCAGGATATGTTTGTGATTATGTACTGGCCAACCTACAGCGATGCCGGCGTAGATAACCTGTCGGCGCTCTTCCACAGCAGCGAAAAGCCCTCGTTCAACCTGAGCTACTGGGCCAACCAGGAGTACGATACGCTGATCGATGACGCCGCCAAAATCACCGCCAGCGATCCGGCGACCGCGCTCCAGAAATACGAGGATGCGGTTAGCCTGCTGGTCGATGAGGCGCCGGGCTTCTATCTGTATGACACCAAGGCCGTCTACGCAATTCCCAGCCGTATCAAAGGCTATCAATATAATTTGAACTATCCCTTTACCCAGTTTTTCTATCCTTTGCATGCTGAGTAGTGCGGCATTATGACAACTAGCTCGCAGCCTCCAGCGCAAACAGTGCGCTGGAGGCCGCGATCGCGCCACCTGCCAATTTGCCACGATCGGGTTTGACAGTGCCCTCGGCGTGTGCTACACTACGCGGGCTTAACCAAGCGTTTTTTTGCACCTATAACACCGCTAATCAACGCACAGTATGCCGCTAACGCAGCATAGAAGCACAACCAGATCGGGGCGTGGCGCAGTCTGGTAGCGCACACGGCTGGGGGCCGTGTGGTCGGAGGTTCGAATCCTCTCGCCCCGACCAAACTTTTTAAAAACCAGCAAGCCGAAGTGGCGGAATGGCAGACGCGGCGGTCTCAAAAACCGCTGATGGTGACATCATGTGGGTTCGACTCCCACCTTCGGCACCATCCAATGTCGGGGCGTGGCTCAGCCCGGTAGAGCGCAGCGTTCGGGACGCTGAGGTCGGAGGTTCGAATCCTCTCGCCCCGACCACACTTAAAATCACTGTCATTCGTGGCGGTGATTTTTGCTTTTTAGCCCGCCCGGCCGCTCTAGGCGCGCCAGCGGGCGCAGCGCCGGCTTTGACATTTCGGGCGGGCTGACTGATAATTGCCCACTGTGATGCGACGAAGCTTATCTAACCGCTGGCTAAAATTCACCCTCTGGCTGATTGCCGGAGGGTTTGTGCTGCTGCTTTTTGCCGCGCTCTGGTGGTTCGAGAACGACCAGCAGCGCGGCATCGCCTTTGCGCCCCCTGCCTCCCCAATCCCCTGGACCGACGTGCCCCAGGGCGGCGTCAACCTGCCCTCGCTCCACTTCGAGCAGCCCGAGGTGATCTCGCGAACCCTGGACATGGTCCAGGCCGCCGGGCTACGCTGGGTGCGGGTGCAGTTTCCCTGGGAAGATATCGAGATCCACGCCAAGGGTGACTTTCGCGACTTTCGCCACGACTACAACGGCGATGGCAGCGTCGATCAGACCGATGCGATCTCGGCCTGGACCAAGTACGACGGCATCGCCGCCGCCGCCCAGGCCCGCAACCTAGAGCTGATCGTCCGGCTCGACCGCCCGCCCGGCTGGGCGCGCCAGAATCTGCCCCAGGAGCCGTTTCGGGTCGCGCAGCGCGAGGCCGACCCCGGCTCGACCGGGCCGCCCGACCGCTTCGCCGACTACGGCGATTATGTCACGGCGGTGGTGGGCCGCTACCGGGGCCGGATTCGCTTTTTCCAGATCTGGAACGAGCCGAACTATGGCCACGAGTGGAACTGGGCCGACCCCGACCCAGACCAGTTTCTGGAGCTGCTCAAAATTGGTCACACCCAGGCCAAGGCCGCCAACCCGGCGGCGGTGATTTTGTTTCCCAGTCTCACGCCCGCCGATGGCTTCGACTGGAAGGCGATGAGCGATCTGGTCTTTCTGGAGCGGATCTACCAGCTCGGCGGCGCGGCCTACTTCGATATTTTCACCGCCCAGCAGTATGGCCTCGGCCAGCCGCCCAGCGAGAACCGCTACGTCCGCCTGGTCTACAACGCCCAGGGCCAGCTCCGCCGCGACACCCTGCTCGCCCGCCCGCTCGACTCGCGCACCGATGTCACCCGCGTGGTGCTGCTCCACGAGATTATGCTGCGCTACGGCGATCGCAACAAGGCGGTCTGGATCAGCGAGTTTGGCTGGAATAGCAGCACCCAGCCGCACGAGTTCGGCCCGCCAGTCACCGAGGAGCAGAAGGCCGCCTACATTGTGGAGCTGATGGCGCGGGCCAGACGCGAGTGGCCCTGGATGGGCGTGATGAATGTGTGGTTTTTGCGCGCTGGCGCCGGGTTCAACCCCGCCGACGCAACCGTCGATTTCCAACTGGTGCGCGAGGACTGGGTCCCGCTGCCGGCCTACAAGGCCGTGAGCGACTATCTCAGCCGCCCGCCTGTGGTCGGCCCCGGCGTCTACCTGGCGTCCCACCCGGCCCTGACCCAGACCGACGGCGCATTCTCACTGCGCTTCTGGGGCACGGCGGTTCAGGTTGATGGCCTGGCCGGTGGGCTGATTCAGATCGATGATCAGCCGCCGCTCCCCGGCGCACCCAGCCAGCGGGTTGACAATCTCAGCCTGGGCGAGCACACCCTGCGCATCAGCGCCAGCCCTGAGTCGGTCACGATCTGGCGTAGCAACCCGTGGCGGCCGCTGTGGGTTGCTGCGCCGTTTGGGCTGCTGCTCGGGCTGATCGCGCTGATCTACCGCGCCCTGCGCTGCCTAGCGAAAGCACGCCCATGAAGCAACACCTGGCGACTCTCTGGCGCTGGCGGGCCACCCCAAGCGCAACTGGCCTGACTGTGGTTTTGCTGACAATCGTGCTGGCGATGTTCTACCGCCCGCTGCATCTGGTCGCCCCACTGCTCACTATCGACCCGGCGGCGGCGTTTACCCTGCCAATCGCGGCGGTTCTGCTGGGCATGTTCGGGCTGCTCACGCTGGCCCGGCCGGATCTGGCGCTGCCGTTTGTGGTGCTGACCGCCCCGCTGACCTACCGCTCGCGGGGGTTCTGGGACAGCAACTTCGGCGTCGCCAATAAATATTTTCCGCTCCACGAGTTTGTTCTGCTGATTGTGCTCGGCGCAACAATGCTGTATGCCGTTTTCGACCGCCACAGGCTGGAGCAGCCGCGCCAGCTGCTGCGCTCGCTGATCCTCCCAGGGCTGTGGCTGCTCGCCGGCACGCTTGGGGCGCTGATCGCCACGCCGCCGGGCCGGGGCGACGCCTGGCGCGAGTGGCGCTGGATGATCGTCGAGCCGCTGCTGTTCTATGGCCTAATCCTGTTCTGGAGCCAGCGATCGCGGGCCGGTGGCGGGGCCGGGTTTCCGCTCGCGCCACCCCGCCCGCTGCTCTGGGCCACCGGGCTGTCCGGGGTTGGCGTGGCGCTGATCGGGCTGCTCCAGCGGCGCGGCATCGACTGGGCGCCAACCGAGGGCGCTGGCTTATGCTTCAGCGATCATGTGATCAAGACTGGCGGGGCCATTCGGACCTCATCGGTCTACTGCCACCCCAACAACCTGGCGCTCTGGCTGGATCGCGTCTGGCCGATCGCGCTGGTGCTGCTGATCGGGGCGCTGGTGCAGTGGCGCAGGCAGCGCGGGCCGCAGCGATTCAGTATCAAACCAACGCTGCTGCCGCTGGCCTACGCCGCCTGCCTGAGCATCACCGCGCTGAGCATGCTGCTGACCTACTCGAAAGGCGCGCGCTACGCCGGGGCGGTGGTGCTGCTGGGGCTGGCGCTGCTCCCGCGGCGCTGGTGGATCACAGCGGCGACCGTGGTGCTGCTTGGCGGCGGGCTGACCTACTCCTCGCTGTATGGCTCCGAGCGGCTGCAGGTCACCGCCGACACCTCCTCGGCCCGCCTGAGCATCTGGCGCTCCGCCGGCGCCATGCTGGCCGACCATCCGCTCACCGGGGTGGGCCTGGATCAGTTTTTTGGCTATTTCAAGCGCTATATCGAGCCAGAGCTGGCCCGCGACGAGGCCGAGAAAAACACCTCGCACCCCCACAACCTGGTGCTGGACCTGCTGCTGCGGGTCGGGCCGTTCGGCGCACTCGTGTTCGCCGCGCTGATCTGGCGCAGCGCCCGGCGCGGCTGGCAGGTCTGGCGGTCGGCGCTTCCCGAGCGCTGGCTGGCGCTGGCGGGGCTGGCTGGCGGCGCGGCGGGCCTGCTCCACGGCCTGGTCGACCAGGGCTACTTCTCGACCGACCTGGCGATTGCCACCTGGATGCTGATTGGCCTCATCGATGCGCTCTGGCTCGGCTACCACCCGCAGCCTGGCGACCTTAAGCAATTCGTAAGCCCTGGCCCGGCTGAACGTGCTACAATCACAGCAGCGTAACCAACCAACCTTCAGGAGTCCCTATGCCATCACTCAGATCCTTTTTTCGGGGCGACAAGGCCGAATCTCACACTGCAATCGAAGCCCTGGCACCCTATGGCGTGGCCGAACCCACCCGGCAGGCGCTCGCCAGCTACCTCCAAGCGGCAGAAGATCGCGCCCTGTATCGCTTCAACCCCGCCTATCTGGCCGAACAGCTGAACAGCACCCGGCGGCAGGCGCTGGAGCTGCTGGCCGCCGCGCTCCAGGCCGGCATCGTCAACCTGAACTGGGAGGTCCAGTGCCCCGGCTGCGGATACCGCGCCCACGCCTTCGACGGGCTGCGCGAGGCCCACAGCGATTTCGTCTGTGACATGTGCACAATGGCCTTTCCCGCCCATCTGGACGATGAGATTCACATCACCTTCACCATCAGCCAGCGCATTCGGACGCTCAAAGACGTCGGCGCGGCCACAGATGACGACTGGCGCGGCGCGATCGATGCGCGGCTCAAGCCGGTCAACTCACACGAGCTGCTGACCCTACAGGTCTTCCGCAACCTGTTTGTCAGCGAGCCGCTGCCAGTTGGCGAAAGCTTCCAGGTCAAGTGGATGGCCCTGATGTTTACCGATCTCGG
>DAOTUS010000526.1:0-4703 GCA_034437415.1 Herpetosiphonaceae bacterium | reverse complement strand
CGCTCACCGTCGTGACGATCGCGTCGCCGAAATCCGACTGCTCTGGGTGGGTTCACCCGTGCCAGCACCCCGTCTCATTGCAAAGGGGCAGTGAATGCCAACTGGCCTGAATCCCTGATCACGAAGCATCTGGACAAAGGTACTCAAGGCAGCATCGGTGAACGACTTGGCCAGCTTGGTTCTCGCAAGACCCTTGACGTTCAGATGTTCGATGCACACCGTATCACATTCCCGAATAATTCCTAGAGCGTGTTTATGCAGCCAGTCGACCCGCTGGTTGCGGATGCGCTGATGGGTGCGGGCGAGTCGCCGCTTGGCTTTGCGGCGGTTCGCGCTCCCCTGTGTGGCGCGGGCGAGTTTCCGGGCTAGCCGCTTCAGTTTCTTTTCACCCCGGCGGTAGAATTTGGGCGGGGCAACTTTCCGGCCGGTGTGTAAGGTGGTGAAGTTCTCCAGCCCCAGATCAATGCCTACGGGGTTGTTACAGCTTGGCGTAACATCCGGGCGCTCGATATGACAGACAAACACCACCCACCACGCGCCCGTGGCATCCTGTTTGACCGTAGCCCCTTTGACCACGCCCACGAGTGGACGATGAATGATGGCCCGGACTAGCCCGATTTTCGGGATGCTGACCGTCCGCGCATCGACGACGCCGACATTTTGCGGAAAGCGCATGCTGTGGGGCGTGCGCTTGCGGCTTTTGAACTGGGGATACTTGGCCCGCTTCGCAAAGAAATGCGTGAATCCTGTTTCAAGGTCCATCAACACTTGCTGCAACACCTGCGAGTGGCACTCTTTCAGCCAGATCGTATCCGGCTGGCGTTTGAGATCAACCAGCTCGCCCGCCAGCACGTTGTACGGAAGGCTTTTACCCGTTGCGGCATAGTGGGCCTGCTTGCGCCCTACAGCCCAATTCCAGAGCCAGCGCCGACAGCCTGCCCACTGAACCAAGGTGATTTCTTGGCTGGCTGTCGGGTAGAGGCGGTATTTATAGCAACGGGTGATGATCATTATCGTATCCTCAAAGGCAGTGGTACACTGCCCTCTAGAGCAAGACTGTCCTTATGCCGCTTCTTGACCCTCCATTGTCCAATGCAGCGAGATAGCGGGTTTCTGCTACCTCGCTGCGGGCTTCCTCTATTTCAAACGTGGTAGCGTGGCGGACTGCTCGTTCTCAGCCTAGTTTGGCCCTCAGCGTCAACCTGAGTAAGGGTGAGCAGAACATTGGTCGCATCTTCGGAAGTGAGGTCGGCGGCATCGACGTTGCCGCGCCGGAGAGATTCAAATACGTATTCGTTGCAGAGTTCCTGGATTTGTAGGAGCGTTTTGACCCAATCCAGGATTTGCCCGTTGACTAGATCGTAAAAATCGCGGGTGTCAGCGTCGTAGGGCATTGCTTTGGTGAAGCCGATGGTTTCGGTGGTGGCTGTGGTAGAATTCGTGTCGGTCATGGAAAGTCCTGCTTTCTGTGACTATGGCCTGCTTAGTGTATCCGGCACTGGGCGGGCCACTCTTTCAATAACAGAACTATAGTATACCATTTTACAATTGTCAAATGGTTATTATGGAATGATAGCAACGAGAGGCTTCACAGAAAGCAGGGACAAAATGAGTGAAGATCACTATCTGAATGCTGTTCAGGCTGCTGAATATCTGGGCGTTGAACGTCAAAGGATTTACCAACTCGCCAAAGAGGGAGTGATGGGCAGGAAGATTGCGGGGTACTTGGTGTTTACGCATGAAGAGCTAGATCGGTATCGTGATCAGCCCAAAGACAAAGGTGGACGCCCAAAAAGAGATAGTGCTGATTAACATGCTCTCAATCTTTCCCTCTCGCCTGAGTCTTAATTCCCCTGATTGAAATATCTGCAAACCCTCAGCGCCATTACACCCCACGCCCACGAGGGGCAGGGTTCTCTGGCGCATTTTTTATATGACAACTTTTGTGACGAGGATACGCTTGATGCATGGCATGGTCATTATTCCAACCTACAACGAACGTGAAAATCTCCCGCTCCTGATCCCGCAAATCCTCGACCATGATCTTCATGTGCTGATTGTGGATGATAACTCTCCTGACGGCACCGGACAGCTCGCCGACAGCCTGGCCGCCGCCGATCCGCGCGTGAGTGTGCTGCATCGTCCCGATAAGGAAGGCCTCGGCCGGGCCTATCTGGCCGGGTTTCGGCGGGCGCTGGAGCTTGGCGCACCCTATATTTTTGAGATGGACGCCGATTTCTCCCACGACCCGCGCTATCTGCCGGAGCTGGTCGCCGCCGCCGCCAGTTCCTACGATCTGGTGATTGGCTCGCGCTATGTTCCCGGCGGCGGCACCACCGACTGGGGCATGCTGCGGCAGTTTATCAGCCGCAGCGGCAATCTGTATGCCCGTATGATTTTGGGAATGCCGCTGACCGACTGCACCAGCGGGTTTCGCTGCTACCGGCGCTCAACGCTGGAGGCGATCGATCTCGACGCGGTTCACTCGAACGGCTACACGTTTCAGATCGAGATGGCCTATCGGGTGTATAAAAAAGGTTTGCGGCTGGGCGAGATTCCGATCATCTTCCCCGATCGGCGCGTCGGCCAGTCCAAAATGTCGCGCCAGATTGTGCTGGAGGCGCTGGTGAGCATGTGGCGGCTGCGGCTGGGAATTAGGTAGCCGCAGCCAAAATGAACCAGCGGCACCGCTCGGGGGGTGATCATGGTGATCGATTGGTTACTATGGATGGAGGATCGCTCGAATGCCAACCGCTGTTGATGTGTCCGCACTGCTAGCCCGCCTTGACGAGATTCGCCAGGAGACCCTCGCGCTCTTCGCCGGAATCCCGGCGGATGCCGTGATCTATCCCGAGAGCGACTGGCGGTTTAAAGATATCATCGTCCACCTGACCGGCTGGGAAGAGGAGGCGACGGCGGCGCTGCAGGCCCACGCGACCGGGACCGTCTATGCGGCTCCGCTCCGCGATCACTCCGAGGAAGAGCTTTAGCGCTACAATGAGGTCTTGTATCAGTCCCGCAAAGGCTATGCGCTGGAGCGCGTGCTGGACGACTGGGCCAGCGCCCGCGCACAGTTCAAGGCCGTGATTGCCGATCTGAGCGCCGCGCAGTGGGAGAGCGCGGTCACCTACCCGTGGAGCGTCCAGAATACGCCCGAGCGGCTGGTGCGCGGGATGCTGTGGCACGAGGGCTTTCACCGCGACGAGGTGCTGGTAGCCAGTAGCCAGTAGCTGGTAGCTGGTAGCTGGTAGCTGGTTGGGGGATTTGCGGCGCTGTGGAATTCACGGCGCCGCTTGGCTATTTAGGGCCCAGCCAGCGATCGAAGAGCGGATCCAGCTCGCGGCCGGCGGCGCCCTCCATCGCGGCCTCAAATGCAGCGCGGGTGGCAATCTGATGGCGCTCGGCGGTGTAGTACGTGCGCATTCCGGCAAAAAAAACATCATCGCCAACCTCGGCGCGCAAGGTGGCCAGAAACACCGCCCCCTTGCCATAGATCGCCCGATAGTAGCTATTGAACGAGGCATACTCGGTGATCGCCAGCCCGGCAGGTGGGTCGCCCGCGCTGAGATTGCGCTCATAGGCGGCCTTGATCTCGCTGTTGTAGATCGCCTGGGCCTGCTCTGGGCCGAGGCGGTCGGCGGCGGCGATCACAGCGCTGTAGTTGGCGAAACTTTCATCCAGCCACGGCTCGCGGTAGATATCGTTGCCAACCACGGCGTACCACCACTCGTGGGCAACCTCGTGGGCGACCACAAAATCGGTGCGCTGATTGACCTGCGTGTTGATCAAGATCAGCGTGTAGCCGGGGTACTCGATCCCAGCGTCGCCGCCCCAGTCCAGCGCGTGCAGATCCAGCTCGCGATACGGATAGGGGCCGAAACGGGTCTCGAAGCTTTCCAGCGAGCGGGCCGCCACATCGCGCACTCGCTCGATGTCGAGGGTATCGCCCTGGGCCTGGTAGGCCGTGACCGTGATGCCGTTGGTGATGGTGCTGACCGCGTCGAACTCGCCGAACGAGGCGGCCCACTCGCGGACCGGCCCGCTGACAAAGCGCGTTGAGGTGGCCGTGCCATCATCGCTGCTGGTGATTGGCGAGCCGGTTGCGAAAACCTCAAGGGGCTTGGGCAGCATCACGGTGACATCGTAGAGCGCCGCCTGGGCGAACACCCGGTCGGGGAAGCGGGTCACATCAGCGCGCCAGTCGGCGGCGCTGGCGTCCCACTCCGCCAGCAGCGGATACGACGACAAAAACGGCCACGTGCCATCCTCCCAGGGCTGGAGCGTGCCCGCAAACGTCGTCTCCAGGGTGATCTGACCCTGCGGTTGGAGCGTGGCCGGCAGGGTAATCCGAAAGGCGGTGCGCTGAGCCTCGCGCTGCACCGCCAGCGGCTGGCCGTCCAGGGTTGCGCCGGTGACATTCATCTCGGTAGCGCCGCCATCGCCCATAATGTCTGGTGGATAATTGACATAAGAGCGTAGGATTAAATCCGGCACCACAACCCCGGTGGTATTGGTGTAGGTAATCATCTGGCTGCCGCTGAACGTGCCAGCCGCCGGATCGGCGCTGATGCTCATGGTGTAGTACGGCAGACCCGGCAGATCGGCCTCGTCCGCCGCCGCCGGCTTGAGCGCGTGGGCCTGGTCGGCGCTGGGCGAGCGCTGGACGGCAAGTGGCGCAGCCGCGGTGGCGGTTGGCGCCGGGC
>DAOTUS010000525.1:0-2615 GCA_034437415.1 Herpetosiphonaceae bacterium | reverse complement strand
TGCCGCTGTTTTTCAAAACGCTGACGCTGATCGGCTTCCGAGAGTTCAACCGTGCTGGCGACTTCCAGCATGGTGTAGACCGCATCGAGCGCGATCTGGCTCTGCTGCGGGTCGAAATCATCCACATCGGCCAGCGGCAGGCGACAGCAGTCGGTGAGCAGGGCATCGAGATAGGCATCCAGCAGCGGCTGTAGGTCGGTCTGGGCGCCATAGTACGTGTACGTGTTCTGATTGACATCGCGGCCCGCAACAGCACCCGTGAGTGTGGAACCCGGTGCATTGATGCCGCCCGACTGATTGTGCTGGGCAAAATCGCCGCCGGTGATGTTGCCAATCGCGGCAGTGGCAGCGGTGATGGCGTTGGCGTCACCAACCGTCGCCGTGGGCGCGCCTGGCTGGGCCCGCCCAAACTCGGCGGCAATATCCAGCACATCCTGGCGGTCAGCGGGGTCGAGGGTGCCAGCCCGCAGCGCCGGGAGCAATTTGGTAATCCGCCGGAGATCACGGTCGCTGAGGGTGCCGTGATTGAGCGCCGATTCGAGGATCTGGATCAGGGTGGCATCATCCATAGGGAACTCCCTTTCTCGATGAACATATGGTGATCGACGCTAGCGGAGAATCAGTCCTCCCACTCGCCGTGGTCCAGCGGGGCGCGGTTGAGCGCGTCGCGGTGGTGCGGCCACTGCGGCATACACGTACTCCAGGCAGACCAGCGGTTTTTTGGCCAGCTCCAGGTTCAGCCAGATCCGCCGGGCGCCGATGTTGCAGGTCCCCCAGCGCGTTTTCATCTGTTTGACGCCCCACGCCTTGACCTCGACGCCAACAACCGCCGCCCAGCGCTCGATCAGCTCCGGCACGAGCGCTTTGAACTGCTGGCGATACCAGGCCTGCAGCACCCGCCCGCGCTGCGCGGTGTCGCTGCCGGTGCGCTCCAGCAGGTTCAGGGTGGTTTTGTTGCGCACCGTCACCTGCGGCGGGCCGTCGTGGGAGCGGACGCTGAGGAGGTAGCGCTGGCCCTGGACGTAGTGGCTCTCGCCCGAGATGTACTCGCGCGGCGCTTGGCGCTCCTGGGCGCTGAATTTGCTCTGCTCAGATTTTTTGATCGCCATTGGGGAAACGCCTCCGAGCGGGGGCACAGGACCAGCGCTGGATCCTGCAAAAAAGGACAGCCGAGCAGCTAGTGTACCACACCCAAAACCGGGATCTGGCGCTGATTCCAGAACGCTTTAGCCAGCGTCCGAGGCGCGGGTTGAGACGAGGCCGCACAGGTGACAGACAAAGTGTCATGCCACGGCGTTGTGACAAACCAGGGCTGGTGGCAGGCTGGGCAGCGCCACCGCTGATCCGCGACCTCAACCTCGGCGCCATACTGGCCTTGATAACGTTCTCGTGGGTGAGGCGAGCCACCTCATCGGCCAGGGGATTGGGCGGCTGGGGTGGTCTCGTGCCTACGGCTGTCCTCGCGCCCTGTTCAAAACGGATCTTGGGTTCCAAGACTGCTCACTTGATAGTAGCACACAGGGGCGGAGGGCGCAGGGCTGGAACAGATAGTTCCAGCCCTGCGCCCTCCACAGATCTGCGTGTGTCCGTTAATAATGGTCTTTGCCATCCAGTGATTACCGCACCAGGCCACCGCTAGGGTGTGTACAGCTCGGCAGTGACGGTGCCCTTCTGATAGAAGTCGCCGCCAGTGGCTAGGACCTTCCCATTGGCAAGGGCGGTCGCGGTAAAGTGATAGTGGTCGATGCTCATGCTCCCGGCGGATGTCCAGACGCCGGTGGCAGGAGTATACAGCTCGGCGGTGGCGACGGTGTTGCCGCCGACCACCAGCACCTGGCCGCTGGCCAGTAGCACCGTGCGATGATAGTAGCGCGCACCGCTCAAGCTCGCGGTGGTAGTCCAGCTGCCGGTGGTCGGATTGTAGATCTCGGCACTGGCAAGCCAGCCGCCTGAGCCCAGACCGGCCGCTACCACTACGCGGCCGTCCGGCAGCAGCGTCGCCGTGTGGTAGGCGCGGGACTGGCTCATACTGCCGGTCGTCGTCCAGGTGCCCGTGCTGGGATTATAGATCTCGGCGCTGGCCAAAAACTGACTGAACCCCGAGTCATTGCCTGACCCAGCGATCAGGACGTGTCCATCGTTGAGCAGGGTTGCCGTATGATTGGATCGTGCAACGCTCATGCTGCTGGTGGCTGACCAGCTCCCAGTGGCCGGATCGTAGATCTCGGCGCTCGCCAGCCCAAACATATCGCCAGTCACCAGCACCCGCCCATCGGCCAGCAACGTCGCTGTATGACCGGCGCGGCCGCTGATCATGCTGCCAGTGAAGGACCATGTCGCGGTGGCCGGGTCGTAGATCTCCGCACTCTTGCCGTTCGGGTTATAGAAGCCGCCATCAAATCCGGCAACCAGCACCCGACCGTCGGCCAGCAACGTCGCCGTATGCTTGCTCCGTTCGACGTTCATCCGTCCAGTGGGCGTCCAGGTGGCAGTGCCGGGATCATAGATCTCCGCAGTGCTGGAGACGGCGGTCCAGAGCGGACCACCGGCGACAAGGATGCGTCCGTCGGCAAGCTGGGTCGCGGTGTGATCGATACGATAGCTCGTCATAGTAC
>DAOTUS010000524.1:0-4974 GCA_034437415.1 Herpetosiphonaceae bacterium | reverse complement strand
ACCCGGCGCTAGCAACACCGGCGCTAGCAACACCGCCAGCCGCGACATCAACCAGAAAGCGCAGTCGGGCGGCGTTGATGCCAGCGGTGCAACCATCAGCCAGATGCGCGATCTGGTGGCGGGGAATGCGACATCTGGCCAGGCTGCGCAGAGCGGTGGCACGCACTATGGGCCACAGGTTGGGGTCAATCTCGGCACGATTATCTATGGCCGCAGCCTGGATGATCGTGAGCAGCAGCAGCTCATCCGCTATCTCGATCAGGTTGAGCAGGTCTATGGGCGCTTATCGTTGCGTGGTCTCGTGGTGCCCAATGGGATGCAGGATGTTAGTTTGCAGCACATCTATATCACGTTGGCGACCGAACATCGGGTGCTGCTGGCGGCTGGCGATGCGACGGTTGCCGCACAGTATTGTGATCTGGAGGTAAAACCTTCGCGGTTGAAACAGGACTACGACCCCGACTATGCCTTGCCGCATCAGGCGATTGTTGCGGTGCAAACCGACGACCAGGCGGCTCCTTCAACTGATCGACGCGGCTTTTTTGAACGTCTCCGCCCCATCCTGGCCGCGCCAGCCGCGCCGACTCCCACCGCCCAGCCGTGGATGGCCTATCGGGCCGAGCTGGTGAGTGAGGCGCTTCAGCAGCAGCGCAGCTTGGTGCTCTTGGGCGATCCGGGCGGGGGGAAGTCGGTCTTTGTCCGCCATATGGCGGCGACGATGGCCCACATGGCCCTGCATACGTCGGCACCATCGCTGGTGGTGCCGATTGTCCTGCCGCTCCGTCTGTTGGCGCGCCAGCTGGCGCTCACGCCAAATGGAGCCACGGCGATCTTTCAGGCATGTCAGCAGCAGGTGCGTGAGCTGGCCCACGAAACCCCCAGCGATGCCCTCATCCACGATGCCCTGGTCCGCGGCACCGTCTGGCTGCTGGCCGATGGGTTGGACGAAGTGCCGCCAGAAGGCACGCCTGAACGGGCTGGGCGGACAGCGGTGATCGCGGCACTGCTGGAGTGGTCCCGGCGCTATCCGGCCAGCACGCTGCTGGTCACATGTCGGGTGCGGGCGTTTGATCCTCCCGCCCGCACTCAGTTTGGCTGGCCCATCCGAACCCTGGCGCCGTTCACGCTGGGGCAGATTCGGCATTTTTTGCGTAACTGGTATGCTGAATTTGTTCCAGCATTGCTGTCGGACGATCGGGCTACGTCTCTGCGTGAGCTGATTCTGAAGGCGATTGCCAGCCATAAGAACCTGCGCGATATGGCAACCTCGCCCTTGTTGCTGACCTTGATGGCGCAGATTGTCTATAACGATGGCAGTTTGCCCAAAGATCGTCCAGCGCTCTATGAGCGGATGCTGGATTTGCTGCTGGGGAAATGGGACGAGGTCCGCGAGGGCGAAGACTTGGCGACGATGATTGGGGTGCCAGGCTGGGATAGCAAACGGATTCGCTTGTTGCTGGACCGCTTGTCCTATGCGGCCCATCGCGATAGTACCTCCCAGGATGGCCGCGGGCGCCTACAGCGGGCCGCCGTGCGCGACCAGATGATCGAGTATTTTTGCGAGCAGGGCATGAATCAGGATCATGCCTGGCAGGCGGCAGGCCGCTGTTTGTTCTATATTGAGCAGCGCAGTGGTTTGTTGGTGCCGGATGATAACCACGATTATGTCTTTGCCCATTTGACCTTTCAGGAACATTGTGCGGGCCGCTATATGCTGACTAACGAGCGGGCGGCGGAGTTGGTGATGGAGCATCGCCAGGAGGATCGCTGGCGCGAGCCGATTATGCTGGGGATTGGGGTGATTCAAACCTATAACGCCGCTTTGGTGCAGGTGATTCTGCGCAACCTGATTGACCGCGACGAGGATTTGGGCGAGGTCATGCGCCCGAAATTGCCGGGCCAGTGGTATGCCGATCTGCTGTTTGCCAATGATATTGGGGTGGATCGGAACTGGCAGGATTTGCGGCTGCAGGGGGTCAAAGTTGTTCAGCTACAGCGTGATCTGGCGCAGGGCCTGGGTGGGCTCCTCGCCGATCCAGACCCGGCGTTTCAAGCGCACCGCCTGCGGGCCGGCCCGGCGCTGGGTACGCTGGGCGACCCGCGCCCCGGTGTGTGTGACCTAGCCATCGACTGGTGCGACGTGCCCGCCGGGGCGTACACGCTGGGCAGCGATGCTACCGACCGCGATGCCAGGTCTGATGAAAAGCCGTTGCAAACCGTGACCCTGGCGGGGTTTCGGATCAGCCGCTACGCGGTGACGAACGCGCAGTGGCAGGCGTTTATGGATGCGGGCGGCTATACGAACCAGGATTGGTGGAGACCGAATGGGCCGGCTTGGGCGGCACGTGAATCGCGGGGCTGGACCCAGCCGAGGTATTGGGACGACCCGCGTTTCAAGGCGCCGAATCAGCCCGTCGTCGGCGTGTCGTGGTATGAGGCGCAGGCGTTCTGTGGGTGGCTGGCGAAGCAGGTGGGCGCGGCGATCATGCTGCCGACGGACGCGGAGTGGGAGGCGGCGGCGCGTGGCCCGGCGCGGTCGATGTATGCCTGGGGGAATGAATGGGACGCGGTGCGGGCGAACACAAGCGAGAGTGACCTCAATCGCACCACGGCGGTGGGCTGCTACCCGCACGGGGCGAGTTGGTGCGGGGCTATGGACATGACGGGGAATGTGTGGGAATGGACGCGGAGTGATTATAATGCCGGAGATAGACATAATGTTGTGGAAAGTGTCACAAATAGCACATATGTTTCGATGCGTGGCGGCGCGTGGAACGACCCACGGCGGATCGCGCGCGGTGCCTATCGCGTCAGGTACGTTCCGCACCTTCGCGACCTCTACCTGGGTGTGCGGCTTGTGACCCCCCTCACAAAGTAGTAGAACAGATGTGCGAGTTCTGGGTGCTGGATTCGGAGTGGGGGCTTGGGGGAGAAACCTCTCCCCCAACCGCCGCAGGCGGCAGCCCCGGCGGTCAAGTAATGCCCGGCGTGTAGCGACCCTCGTGATAATTATCATTTGACAAGCGGGCCTGCTTCAGCTATACTTCCGCCCTGTCGAAACGAAAATATTCCCCAATAGCTCAGTTGGTAGAGCAGCGGACTGTTAATCCGCGTGTCCTAGGTTCGAGTCCTAGTTGGGGAGCCACAACCTACCTCCGATAGTCCGCTCTTTGCCAGCGGGCTATCGGCGTATCTAACGGATGATTACGACTCCTGCGGCGCTGCCGAAAGCTCTTTCATTCGAGTATCGAAGAGGGTCGTTATTTCCTCGGAAAGCTGGCGAAGGATCTCCGGGTCCGTCCGGCGGCTCTCGAGGCGAAGATCTATCGCGATGGTTCTCGATATTCCCTTGATGGGCTTTATGCACGCCTGCTGCCGATGCATAATCTGGACAACGTCTTCAGGATAATTGGACGTCAGCGGAAAACCGTGTTCGGGCATAGTGTGTCCTTTCTGTGAGGTGAGCGATGAAATTGGTCAAGATTGGTCATCAGTTTTTTAATCCTGACTACCTTGTTTCCGCGATTGATGCCCCGGCTGAGCTGGTGCTCGTGCTTGAGTTTGCGGCAACCCCGCGCACAGTACAAAGCCAGGGCAACACGACTGGTTTCATTGCCATGGGGACGTCTCCCGCCTCGCCGCTCCATTATAAGACGTTCCGTGAGGCTGAACGTGAGGCCGTGCTGGCCTGGCTGGAAAAGCACTCGGATGATCTTTTGCAACCAAGGCTATTACCCCGCCCTGCTAGTAGCACCACCAGTCTCGAAACATTCTGACCAGCAATGAGAAGTGGGGATTGAAATACCATGCAATGTTCAAAGCACCCAGAACACGCGGCCGCCGGAGTTTGTTCGTATAGCGGAAAACCGTACTGTGCTGATGAGTTGGTCGAGGTCGAGGGGCGGCTGTATTCCCGCGATAACCTGACGGCGGTATTCAATGAGTCGAAGGCTCGGGCAGCCGCCCAGCAGCCGCCACCACCGCCTATGGTCTTTATGAATGCCGGTGGCGCGTCGAGCAGTTCGTCGGCTGCGGCCGCCGTCGGCGGTGGCGGGTACAACCGCCAGGTCGCCAGTCGGCTTAGTCGCTCGACCGCAATCGTGCTCTGCTGCTTTACCTTCCTGTGTATCGGCGGGCTGCACCGTTTCTATAGTGGACATAAAGTTATTGGCATTATTCAGTTGTTGACGCTGGGCGGCTTTTTTATCTGGGGCATCATCGACTTGATGGCCCTTCTCAACCGCACATATCGTGACTCACAGGGCTATATTCTCGAACGATAGCCCTGTGAAATATAGATAATCAGTTGGTAAGGTGCAGGGTAACTAATCCGAAAGGGTAAATTGCTAAAGCTCTAAACCAACAGGTAGGTGTGGTGCTCGTGTCCGCGCCGGCAAGCTAAGAGCAGGAACACCACATAAGAGGACCCAGGTTACTCGGCATCTTAAGCCGCGAGTAACCTGGGTCCTCTTATTTTATCGCCCTTCGCACTCTTGTGCGATTCTTCTGAAACATCTTCTACTAGGTCATCTGGTGACACACTCAAAACCCGCGCAATAGCGCGCAGCGTTGAATAGTGGGCATCATCTCGCTTGTTATCCCACAGGTTATACACCGTCTGTTGCCCCAGATCTGCCTTGCGGGCTAGCTCCGGGGCGCTGGTGATCCCCTTTTCCAGCGCCAGCTCCTTGACTTTGAACTTTAGCATATTTACCCTCCGAGTCGTTTTACCCTGCTATTCCCCTATATTACACAAATATGTATCACAAGTCAAGCACAACCTATTGACATATGAATCACCTTCATGTATACTATTCACATATATATGACACATTTATATAGACCGATGGAGGCACTGCTATGGATACCACGACCACCGACAAACGTCACGCGCTGGCCCTCTACCTCCACCACGAGGCCGCCACCCGCCAGACCACCGCCCCCGCTTTTGCCGCCAAGCTGGCCCAGTTGTCC